>DASZYH010000256.1:0-27266 GCA_035545515.1 Opitutaceae bacterium | reverse complement strand
GTCGTTTTCGTTCAGCCGGAGCGTCAGCATCGCCGCCGAGGTCGACCCCGGAAAGGTCGCCGCTGCGTATGAAAACGGGGTCCTGACCGTGACGTTGCCGAAACGCGAAGAGGCGAAGCCGAAAAAGATCAGCGTCTCGGTCAAGTAACCGCAGCAACGATTCCCAACCCTCAACTCTCAAACTGATTCCAACCATGTCGCTCTTCACCACTCTCATTCCCTCATTGTCCCGCGCCCCCGCTGCGCCGTCCGCCGGCGGCTCGAACGAGCCGACCGTCAAGCCGGCCTACGAAATCAAGGAGACCGACGACGCCTACGGGCTGACGGTCTATCTTCCCGGGGTTACGAAGGACGCGCTCGAGATCACGGCCGAGGCCAACCAAGTGCGGCTGTTCGGCCGCCGCGCCTGGAAACAGCCGGAAGGCTGGACGTCGATCTATCGGGAAAGCTCGGATGTCCCCTTCGAACTGGTCCTGTCCCACGACAACCTGATCGATCCGGACAAGATCGTCGCCGAGCTGAACGACGGCGTGCTCCGCGTCTCACTGCCGAAGCATGAGACGATGAAACCGCGGAAAATCTCGGTGAGCTGACGCTTCGGCGCATGCGAGCCGCCACCGCCGGGCGCCCATTCGGGCCCGGCGTTTTTTTTGCCTTTGGGGGCGGCTTCGCCATCGTGCAGGCGGTGACCGTACCCGATCCCTTTCCCGACCCCGTCCTGTTGTTCGATGGAGAATGCGGGCTTTGCAACCGGGTCGTCCGCGGACTGCTCCGGATCGACCGGGGGCAGCGGCTGCGATTCGCCGCGCTCCAGGGCGATCCGGCTCAGTCGTTCCTGCGCGAACGCGGTCTGCCGACGCACGATTTCGACACCCTCGTCTTGGTCACGAACTGGAAGGAACGCACATCCTGTCGCTATCTGCTTCGGACCGATGGAGTGATCGCCTCGCTGCGCGCGTGCGGCGGCTTCGGCCGGATTCTGGCGGCCGGTCTCGCGCTCATTCCTGCGCCGTGGCGCGATGCGGTGTATCGGCTGGTCGGACATACCCGCTACCGCTGGTTCGGGCCGTGGCGTCCTTGCCCGCTGGCGAAGCCCGAATGGGGTGCCCGATTCCTCGACGCGCCGCGGCCGTGATCACGCGCCCGGCGGGCGGCGGTCAGTCGCGGCGATCGTCGTCGCGAGCGGGGACAGGGTGAGACTCCCCGGCAGTCGCGGGAATCAGAACCGACATCAGAACGGAGGTGGCCAGCACGGTGCCGATCACGGCGAGCGACGTTCCCGTCGAGACCTCGATCCACTGCTCAAGAAGCATCTTGAGGCCGATGAAACACAAGATGACGGCCAGGCCGATTTTGAGGAAGCGGAACAGTTTCATGACCCCGCTCAGCGCGAAGTAAAGCGAGCGCAGGCCGAGGATGGCGAAGACGTTCGACGTGAGTGCCACGAAGCCGCTTTTCGTGATCGCGAGCACGGCGGGCAGCGAGTCGAGCGCGAAGAGCAGATCCGTGGTCTCCACGACGATGAGGACGATGAAGAGCAGCGTGGCGACACGCCGGCCGTTCTCGCGCACGAAAAAGTGCGGGCCGTGAAACGTGTCGCTGACCGGGAAATGACGGCGGAAGAACCGGACGGCGACATTGCGCGAGGGGTCGACGTCCTCGGTGGCGTGCGGCAGCGCCAGTTTGATGCCCGTGTACACCAGGAACGCGCCGAACACGTACAGAACCCAGTGGAACCGCGCGATGATGCCGACGCCGACCAGGATGAAGATGGCGCGCATGATTACTGCGCCGATGATTCCCCAGAAGAGCACGCGGTGCTGAAAGCGGGGCGCCACGCCGAAGAACGCAAAGATGACGATGAACACGAACACGTTGTCGACGCTGAGGCAGAGCTCGACGAGGTAGGCCGCGATGTATTGCTGCCCATGCTCGATTCCCCGCCACCACCAGACCAGCCCCCCGAAACCCACTCCGAGCAGCACCCACACGGCACACCATGCGAGCGCCTCCCGCATCCGCACCTCGTGCGGATTCCGCTGCAGGACTCCCAGGTCGAGTGCGAGCATCAGCGCGATGAACACGAAGAAGGCGACCCAGCCCCAGGCCGGTATGGTGCTGACGGTCGCGAGAACGTTGGACATGGGGCGGCGAGTGTGGGTCACCCGGGGAGGCGCGCCAAGTCGGGACCGAAGGGAATTCCCCCTGGTTTTTCCACGGAAGGCCGACACGGCATCGCGGCCCAAAGCCTTTGACAACCGGTCGGGCGGTTCTTGATTCGTCGGCTCGCATGAAGCGTGTTCTTGTCCTGCTTCTCGGTGTTGTCCTGTTCCTGGGGCTGGCCCCCGCCCGCGCCTGGGCCCAAGACCAGGCAGACGAGGATGTGAGTGCCGCCACCGCGAGCACCGGTTCAACATCCGCGAGTCCGGCCGCCTCGACCATCACCTCGTCCGCGACCGGAACGTCGAGCGACGCCCACGAGCACGCGCTCGCCACCCAGGCTGCCGCCGCCGCCGTCGCGCAGCGGCTCGCGCAGGAACATGCCCGGCAGCCCGACCTGCTCGAGCACCTGGTCGATCTCATCCTGCAGGTCTTCCATATGCCGACCGCGGGAAACACGCCCGCCCATTACGCCGTGAGTCTGCTTTTCCTGATCACGGCGCTGCTCGCGCGGCGGATCGTCACCGGCATCATCTTTGTCCAGCTGAAGAAACTGGCCGAGCGGACCGAAACCACGCTCGACGACAAGTTGTTCCCGGCCCTGGAGGCTCCGACCGCCGCATTCGTCACGGTGACCGGCATCTTCGCCGCCCTGAAGGTGCTCAAGCTCCCGCCGGACGCGGATCTGTTGATCGACAGCGGCGCCACGGTGGCGTTTGCCCTCGCGATCTTCTGGTGGCTGTGGCGCGGCCTCGACGCGGTGTTGGACCACGCGCACGAAATCGCCCGTCACAAGGACCTCGGGATCGCGGGCTTCATGCCGTGGATCAAGAAGACGCTGTTCACAGCGTTCGTGGTCATCGGGCTGCTGCTCACGCTGAAGAGCCTCGGGTTTCACGTGGAAACCTGGCTCGCCGGACTCGGCATCGGCGGCCTGGCCTTCGCCCTCGCTGCGCAGGACACGCTGGCGAACGTGTTCGGCGCGATCGTCGTCGCCGCGGACCAGCCGTTCAAGGTGGGCGAGGCGGTCAAGATCGGCGGCAATATCGGCATCATCGAGGACATCGGACTGCGCTCCACGCGCATCCGGTTGCTCGACAAGTCGCTGATGGTGATTCCGAACAAGACGGTCGCTTCGGAGACCATCACGAATTTCTCGCGCTTCACCCGCCGCCGGACGGAACAGGTCATCGGGCTGACCTACGACACGACGCCGGATCAAATGACGGCGGTGGTCGACGACCTGCGGAAACTGCTCACGACGCATGCCGAGGTCGATGCCGCGTCGGTCATGGTCTATTTCCGCGATTTCAATTCATCGTCCCTCGACATCTGGGTGGTTTATGAAATGCCAAACGCCGATTTTCTCCGGGGCATGCAGACGCGCCAGCAGCTAAACCTGGCGATAATGCGCGTGATCGCGGATCGCGGCCTCTCGATGGCGTTCCCGACGCAGACGATCCAGCTCGACGGCCCGATCGCGCGGCAGCTCGCGGGCCGATCGACCCCCGGCAGCTGAATCATCGCACGGTTGTAACCTGAACCTTGGCGGATTTAGAACGTCGCGGTGATGCGAAGTAGCAGGGCTACCGCGCTTGGCAGGGCGGTGCTGCCACCGGGGTGCCAGATGTACTGGGCGTTGGGGATTACGCTGAGGCGGTCGGATAGTTTGAGGCGATAGTTCAGCTCGATCAGCCGTTCGAAATCGGGCGCGGGCTGGTCCGGTGCCGTCCGCCGGCGGAATTGCGCGAATCCAGGTGTGAATGTCGCCTGCGCAAATCCGAGCGAAGCGATGTCGGCCGGTCGGCCCGGCAACGGGCCGGTCCACGCGGCGCCGGCGTCCAGCGCCCACTCGACGGTATTGCGGTCCGTCGGCGCCGCGCCGGCCCGGACATAGCCATCGATGGCCCCCGGTTTGCCCGACTCGCCGGCCAGGGTTCGCTCGATCGTGCCGTAGATCCCGTAGTTGCCAGCGTAGCTGCGCGCCGCGGTCAGTGCGTCCGCGAAGGGCTTGCCGGTCGCACCGGTGGCGACATCGGCAAAACGTCCCGTATGCATCCAGGCGCCCGCTTTCACCCGTGTCGCCTTGTCCGGTGACGCCAGTTCCAGCTCCCCGATCACGAACCAGCCTTGACGGCCGCCGACGTCATAATGCCAGCCGTGCCGGTTGATCCTGGGATCGCCTTCCGGCGAGTCGAACGTGTCGCCGTCGTAGATTCCGATCCTGATCCCGGCCGATCGGCTGAGCGTGTGTTCCCACCGGATGCCCGGCGCGGCGACGTAAAAGGCCGGACCGGTGTTGACGGTGTTCGCAGAAATGAACGCCGGCCAGCCGAAGGCCGAATTGATGAAATAGCCGCCCACCGTCGTGCCGGTGAATTCCTCGTCGGCCAGCAAGGCGCCCGCCCGGATCGACCAGCCGTCCTGGCGTGCCTGGAGCCACCAGGAGTACAGCCGCGTGCTGTCAAAGCCCTCGATGTTCGTCGCGGTGAAATAATTTCCCAGCAGTCGCGCGCTTGGTCCGTTTCCAACGAGGGACATGGCGCTCGCATAAGCGACGAGGCCCAGTCCGCCGTCGGTGGCGGGACGCTTCCACTCGATGTGGCCGATTGCCTGGCCGTAGAGGGTTTCACCGCGTTTCTGGCCGCCTCGCACGGCGGCGGCGCCTTCCGTCACGAGGTCCAACCCAATGGTTGTGTTCGCGGGTGCGGACACTGACACCTCGCCCGAGTCTTTTTTTCCGGCGCCGGAAGTTGCGGCCGGCGTGCTCGTCTGACCACATGCCTCCGCAGTCAGCGCGCGGACGGCGGCGACGACAGCAAACAGGAGCAACGGTCGAAGTACGGACACGGTTCGGGAGGACGTTGCACACCGGGTTCGGATGCGCCACAGCAAACAGGCGAACCGGGAATGCTCCGGCGACGCGTCGCGCGTCCAATCGTTTCGCGATGTTTACCGCGGCGGGAGAGGCCGACCCGACGGCGGGCACGTGGCACTGGAGCAGTTGAAACAAAGATTTAGCCGATCGCCGGCGAGATGCCTCAGGTGGTAGGGCTGGGACTACTCCGCTCCCAGCCGCGGCGGGGTCAGGCCACCCCGCCCTGCATTGAACCATGGCGCGGAAGAGACTCTCCTTCGCGCGAGCGTCACGGAGGGCGCTCCGCGCCCTACCGGCGGCTTCGACTCAAGTTACACCGCATTAGTGGTGGAGTGCCGCGATGACCGCGGCCTTCAGCATCAGTCCGTCGGCCGGACGAAGCGAGGGAGCTTCCTGACCGAGATAGGCGGTCGGATTCCGGGCGATCCAGTCCGTCGTGACCAGCCGGTACATCCGGTCCGGTTTGATGCGGTCCGGACCGACGAGCACGAGATTCTCCCCGGTGCGCTCGGCAAACGGGGTGGTCGCGCCCTGATTGCATCGCGCCGCCAGCGCCTGGAGTTGCGCTCCCGAAATCTCGCCGACGTACAGCGGTCCGTCGAACCGCACGCAGGCGTCGAAGGCGTAGCGATTCACGGCCCCGCGCGGCAACCCCGCACCGAAGGTCGTGCCTCCGATCACCGCCACATCGGTGTGCGCGGCGTCGCGGGCGGCGGCGGTGGCGAACCGGGCGGCGGCAGCGGGTGACAGCGCCACCGGCGAGTCGCCGACGATCGCGGCGTCGTCCGGAGTCAGCGATTTTGCCAGGGTCGCGTCGACCACCCGGCGGAGTTCGGCGTCGGCCGGAGCATCGGGCGAAATGGGTCGCAGTTCGACGTTCCAATCGGACCTACCGTCGGCATCGCGGCGCAATGTGATCACGGCCAGGTCGGATCCCCAGCTGCCTGCTTGGAAATACACCGTTCGGCCGAACTTCTGGACAAAGGCCAGATGGTCATGGGCGCCGACGAAGAGCGTGCCGTCGGGCACAAGCGGAAGGATGAGACGGTCGGCGGCGAGTCCCGCGTGGCTCGCAACGATCGTGATCGGTGCGCCGGCAAACTCGGAACGGAGGTGTTCACGCGCCCATGCGACCGGGTCGAGAAGGTCCAGGGACGATCGAACGGCCGGCCGAAACGTCGTGAGGTGATTCGTCGTCAGCCCGACGATCACCGCCGGTGCACCGCCGAGATCCAGTCGGGTGCTCGCCGGTGCGTACGGTCGGCCTGAGGCGCGATCGCGAACCGTGGCGCTGATCACAATGGCCCCGGTGGCGCGAATTCGGGCGACGGTTTCATCCATGCCGAAGAACTCCGGCTCGTGATTGCCAAGGGTGAAAACCGTCGGTGCCGTCTGCACGAGACGGCGCAGGAACGAGAGCTCGATTTCGCCGTGGCTGCGGCGCCCTACGACGTTGGCGCCTTCAAAGAGATCCCCGTCGAGCAGGATGGCGCGCGGGACGTTCGGATGCCGTGCGAGCACGGCGTCAATCTGAGCGACGATCTGCGGCATCCGGTCGTAGGCGGAATGAACGTCGGCGATCTCGACCAGGACGGCGTCCGGCGACGGCCTGGCGGCGAGCGACACCACGCCGAACGCGAGCAACGCGCCAACCGCAAACATGCCCGTTCGGCCGGAGCACCACCATGGTTTCATTCCGCGGAGCGTGCCGGTCGCGGGAGCGGGTGCAAGCCGCGGTGTGGGACGCGGCGCACGGCGGCTTCGGTCCCGGAGTCGCTCGGGGAATGAATCGGTTGGATTCGTCCGCGCGCTTCCGGCCAACCGAGAAACCTGAGGCGGCACGTTGGCGCGATCAGCACCGGCATCGGTACAGGCCGAAATCAGCGGTTCGCGGGAGGTTCAGCGGCACCGGCTGACGCCAGCGTGTCGGTTTGGTGGAGAAACGTGTCACGCCATGACTTGATCCGAACTTCGGCCGCGTTCAGCGGGATGCGCGAGGGTTTCAGCGCGAATTGGACGACATTGAACCGGGTTGGCTTCGCTTCGTCCGGAAATGCGAGGCAGATCATGACCTGCTCGTCATTGCGCTCCGATTTCGGAAACCGCACAGCGAAGACGCTGGCGGTTCGACCCGACTTCACGATGTCGAACGAGGCGCCTTTTTCGTCGCGGATCCGGGTCTGGAAATAGGTCGCGAACTCGGCCGCGGTCGCCGGCTTGGGGAGCGCGATGCGCTGAACCGTCAGGAGTTGGGTCCAGTTTCCGAGTGTCTCCCCGTCCGCGACATACTCGTCGGTCTCCACGTTGGGGCTCGCGGCACGGTTCGCGAGGGCGAACGTCTGGCCGTCGTGGACAACGGTCGCGCGTGGCGGCACGCCGGACGCGCTGCTGGCTGCCGGCTCGCTTGAATCATGCTCGGCGGCATTCGGGGTGAGAGCGCCGGGCACGGCGGCGGGTGCAGCCGACGGTTCAGCGGCCATCCCCGACGCCTGGGAAAGGCGCAACGCGCCGATGGCGGGCGGGGGCGGATCGAGGGTGGCATCGGTGCTAGGGGCCGGCGCGGAAGCCGCCGGCCGCGTGACGGACATTGCGGCCAGCACGTGCAGGAGGGTGAAAACGGTCTTCATGGTTTTGGAGATGTGCCGGCACGTTGTGCTGCCTCGACCGGCTTGGGCTTGATCAGTGCGATGGCGCGGTCGCGCCGGCCGCGTTCCTCCTCGAGCGCCTGTCGGGTGTCCGCCAATTCGCGTTCGGTTGCGTGGAGCTTCGCCTCCATGTGCCCAAGCTGCGCGAGCCGCGCATCCAGGGTGCGCGGCGACACCGAGTGCGAGCGGACACGCTGCAGTTCCTCTTCGAGCTGGGTCTGCTGTTTCCGGGCTTCGCGCAGGCTCGATTCCAGCGCTTCCGCGTTCTGGCTCTGGTTGGCCTGGAACTGTTCCATTTCCGTCCGGGCGCGGAGCAGCTCGGTCCGCATCGCCTCGAGTTCGCGGCGCTGGACGTCGAGCTGTGCGAGCGCCGTCCGGGCCGCGTCTGCTTCCGCATCGGCCCGGACACGGGCCTGCTCCAGGTCCATGCGCATCCGGTCGAGGTCCTTCTTGTCGGCGGCGATCTCGTTCACTGCCGCCTCGGCCTGCCGGCAATACGTCACGACCTCCCCGAGCAGGGCATGGCCGTGACGGATCAGGTCCCGGAACGCCTCGAGCCGCTGCAGGACGGTCAGGTCTCCGGATGGTCCGGGGGCAGGAACTGAAAACGGCGCGGCGGGGCTGCTTCGGGCCCCGTCGAGGCCTTCGGATCTGGATGGTTGCATGATGAACGGGTGGCGGGGGCCGTCCCCGCTCGTTGGTGAGGATCGCCGTGTCCGCCGGGCGCGGAGCCGTTGGGCGGACTGCCATTGCCGGCCGGAATGGCATCGGGTGGAAGGGCGCCACCCTCTTCGAGCAGAATCGACAGGGCGGCGATTTTTGCCCGTTCCTGCTCGAGTTCGACCTGCTTGTTGCGGAGGTCGTCCTTCGTTTCGTCCAGTTCGCGGACGGTGTCCTGGAGTTCCTGGACCAGCTCGGCGACCTTGTCCTGCTGGTGGGCGAGCTTGGCCGTCGTCGCGTCGACGCGTTCCACCGCTTGCACCACCATCGAACCGGCCTCGGAGATGAACTGGCGGCGCTCCTCGGCCAGGGCGAGCCGGGCATCTTCGATCTGCCGCTGCTGCTCCCGCACGAGTTTCTGCTGCTCGTTGTGCTGCGCCTGCAGCTTGATCGCAACCTCGTTGAGCAGCCCGAGCATGTCCGAACGCATGCGGTCGTGCACGGGGGCGAGGGCCGTCGTGAGCTGTTCCGGTGCAAGCGTGAGGGCGGTCGATGTGGCGGCAACCTCGTCCCGCGGCGGCGCGCGTCGTCCCAGCATCCACGCGATGGCCAGGCCGAGCGCCACGAGCACCCCCGCGCCCGCCACCGCGAGCCGAAGCAGCTGCTGCCGCTGCCGCGCATCGATCCGGGCCAGTTCGCCGGAGACATCGGATTTCAACGCGCCCATCGCGGCGACCAGCCTCGCCGACTGGTCGCCCGCCTCGGCCACCTTCTGCAGTGCCGTCCGGACATCGTCGGGCACCGCCGCCCGAGCGGCCGGGGTCGGTTCCGGGATATCGACCGCTGACAAATACTCCCAGATCGCCTGATGAACCGGCGGGGTGGTTAGAATGTGAACGGAATTCGCGGCCACATCGGGGTTCAGCGCGCTTCCGGCGGGCAGCAGCTTGGACAGGATGGCCAGGACGTTCTGGGTGCGCCCTGCCTCGCCCACGCGGAGGTTGGTCAGATGATAGGTGTGCAGGACCATTTCCGCGGGCGCTGGGGACGGTGCGGGAGCGGGAGACGGTTCCGCTTTGAGAATCTGGTTGAGCAGATCGGCCGACCAGCCGCCATCCCTGGCGTCCGCGGCAAGCGCCGGCGAGCCGGCGGCTGCGAGTACGAGGCACAGTCCAATCGTCTGGATGGTTTTCAAAGCTGGAGAACGTCGGGCCGCCCAGAGGCGCGGCACCCGACGGGAAGTGCCGAGTGTACGCGGAAAGTGGGCATCGTCAAACAGTCTTTGCCGAAACCGCAATCAAGCGCGCTCCCCTCAGGGTTCTTCCGGCGCCGGGGCGGAAGGTGGATGGTCGGGCGGCGGCGCCGCCGCCGGGGATTCGCTTTGCTGCCGGATCACCGCCTGCTGGTGCTGGTTCAAGGCATTGACCGCTTCGAACAGCGCGGCGATTGCCTGCTGGTTTGCCTCCGTCGCCTTCCGCTGCTCCGCCAGATACGCGGTGAGCTCCTTTGAGAGCAGCGGCTGGAGTTCGGCGCGGCCGTCGGTCACGCGAGGTCCGACCAGAATCCGCTCGCCCACCGGAGGGTCGAGGCGCCACTGCGGGAAGGTTTCCCGTCGATACACGACATGCGACTCGTGCAGGAGGTCGGGATCAGTGGGATCGGCCACGCGTCCGAGCGCGTAGGCCTTGACTCCCGTCGAGGCGATGACGGACGCCGCATCGAGCGGGCTTCCGTCCTCCCTCGTTCGGGTCGCTGGCGATGGCGGGGTGAGTCGCAGGCCATAATGTTCGGCTTCATCGGGTGTGAGCAGAATGAGGCCGGGCTTTACCGGCGACTCGGGCCGAAGGGTGTTTCGGGGCGGTGACGAGCAGCCGGCGAAGACGACGCCGGCAAGAAACATGATGGGGACTTGGGCATTCATTTGACGGTGGCGATATTCGAGGAGATGTCGGCCGCGTCGGGGTCGATGATTTGCATCGGGTAGAAATAGAACTGGTGCCCGGCGGGAACGCGGATGAACACGCCGTGCTTCTCGATTTCCGCGGAAACGTCCTGCGCGATTTGCTGGAGGTTGGCGGCGAGCCCCTGGAGGAGTGCATTCTGCGGCGTGTTGCGCACCACGTCGGCCTGGCCGCGGCTGCTCTGCCGCTGCTCGAGGGTCTCGGCAGCGGCGGCTAGGAAGGTGGCGGCAAACCGGGTGACTTCCTCCGCCTGCAATGAGCGGATGACCTGGCCCTGAAGGCCGTACGATCCGTCGGTGATGCCCCAGGTCATGCCGGTCGCCTGCGGTTCGATGCGGTCAAGCGCCACGCCCCTGACCGTCAGTTGACGGCCGTTTGGCCGGTTGTCTTCCCGGGGAAAGACAAGGACCCAATCGGTACCCGAGAAGATCCGGTCGCGGAGCCGGTCCGGTCGCGCGGTGCCGTGTAACTCGGTTCCGGACGGGATGACGAGCAGCCCGTTGTTGTAGACGGGTTCCATCACGAGGCCGACGAGCGGCGTCTGTTCGCTGGTCGAGTCGAGCGTGAAGACCAATTCGCATTTCAGGACGCCGCCGTAGGGATTGAAGCGCTTGGGACGAGGTCGGTCCGGGCGCTCGTCGTGGTTCGGGCCCGCGCCATCGAACGGAGAGACCCCGGCGTCGAGGTCATCGCGCGAAACCGTCTCGCTGTCGCCGGCACTGGCCGCGACATGCGCTGCGCTCCGCGGATGGCCCTGCAGGCGGGGAGACGCCCGAAGGGCTGGCCGCGAATCGGGCGGGGGTTCGTCGGGAGGTGCCGGCGGTTCTTCCGTCGTGCGGCCGGCATCGGGCGGCGTCGCGGCGGTCGCACGTTTCGTCACCGGATTGCCCTGTCGATCGTGCCCGCTGCGGGTGTGGTGGTTCAGGGCGAATACCTGGTCAAGGTAGGCGGCATTTTCCGCCACCTGCTCCGTGCGTGGGTCGGGCAACGGCGGCGGTGTCGTGGGAGGCGTCGGCGGCGGGGCCTTGCCGGGCATGCCTGCCATCGGCACCGGACTCCGGGCGGTCGCGACCGCCTTCGTCGCGGGCGGCCGGCGCCGGCGCGCCGCGCGGTTGTCCGCCACGCGATGGAGGACCAATCCCATCAGGCAGACAAACAGGAGGACCGAAACGATGCCCGTCCGCGTCTGGAAAAACGCTTTCACGGCCGGGGAGCAGAACGGGCGAAGCCACGTGCGATCATGGCGCCGGGATTGAGCCGCGGGCTGACGAGATCGACGCTGAGCTTCCAGTCGTTGTCGGCCAGCAACGGAGCGTTCGGCGGCGCCTGAACGACGAAATAGGCGGGCGATTGGGCTCCCGGTTTGAGGATCGGCTCGGCATCGCTGATCCGCTGGACGAGATACGCGGCGCCCGCGCGGGCGCCGAAACTTCCGATGTCGAAGGCGAGGACCTGGTCGGAGGTGTTGAGGACAAGACAGACGAACCCGAGGCAGTTGAGTCGACGGTCCCGCACCGTTCGAAGGAGGAGGATCTTGAAGAGACCGCCGTCATTTGGCCGCGCGCGAACCCGTCGGACAGGGTCGTCGTTCGCCGCCGCCGTCGGCGTCGCGTCATCCGGATCCTGCGCGATCGCGATCTGCACATCCATCGCCTTGGCCATGGCGGCCAGGGCGGGTCCGGGCGGGGTCGCATGGATCAGTTTGAGGCGATCGAGGAATCCCACCAGGCGGGCAGGGGTTGCCGGGACGGATGGATCCGGCAGCGGGGTTGAGCGCTTTACCACCTGGCCGGCGGTCGGTGCCTGCCGGGCGGCGCCGGTGGGGCGGGTGTCGTCACCGGGGACAGGGGCGGCGGAAACGGGACCGGTCTCGAGCAGATTTACCACCGCGACCGCACCGAGCGGATCGGTGACCGGATAGAAATAGAGGACGTAGGTCCGGCCCTGGTATGGCACGTTCAGATTCGCCATGCCGGCTGACGTCAGCGGGGCGACGGTGAAATACGGGTCCCCCGGCTGCCAGCTCACCAGGTATTCGCCCGGGGCGGCGGTCGCATCTTCGGTGAAGATTGACACCGCGCCTTCCGGCGCGCCGATCTCGCGGGGAAACCGGATCGTGGTCATGACCCGGGGGTGGGTCGGCACGAAGTATGGCCGCGCGGCATCGAGCGGGACG
Organism: Opitutaceae bacterium; assembly: GCA_035545515.1. Classification (GTDB taxonomy): domain Bacteria; phylum Verrucomicrobiota; class Verrucomicrobiia; order Opitutales; family Opitutaceae; genus ER46. The sequence goes on along the minus strand of DASZYH010000256.1, from coordinate 14,786 downwards.
TTCTGAACGGCGGCGGGCGGTGCTCCGTCGAGGCCCAACGTTCCGGCGACGGCGAAGAAGAGGAGACGTGACGCCCGACCAAGGTTCATCGGCGTTCGCGGTTGGACGTGGCGACCTTCAGATCGACGTCATTGCAGACCCAGGGATAGGCGCCGGCCTGGCCGAGGTTCGGATTCCGCGTGAGCGTGAGAACCAGGGTGAAGGGGAGTTCGTCGTAGAAGGAGCGATTCGCGTACGCGCCGGCCGTGACCAGCCGGCCTCGCACCTCGACGATCCGGTTGGCGCTGGCAGGGACGGGATCGCCGATTGAATCGATGAGCGGTTTCCACTGGAGGTGGCGGCGGCGGACGTCGTCCTGCCGGCTCTGCAGGTCATCCTGCAGCTTCGCCATGGCCCGGGGCGTGTAGTACAGCCGCAGCAACTCGCCCAGGTCGAACCCCGCCGGCGACCGCTGGAGCGCCGCGTTCGTGGCATAGATCGCCGTAACATGAAAGAACGCCGCCGACTCAGACAGGGGTTCGAGTGGTCCGGCAAAGATGTTGCCCGAGGGATCCAGCACGAAGATCCGGTCGGTCGCCCGGCCGGCGCGAATGGTCAGATACGAGAGGAGGAGCGCGGCGAGGCTGACCAACAGGGCGCCATTGCGCCATCGCTGCGCCCGCTGACGTTCGCCGATGGCAAGGACGCCGGGGGTGTGTCTCGGCAGCAGCTGGGGATAGTCGCCCTGCCGTGGAGTGCGGCGCGGACCGGCGCTGCCCGTGCCGGCGGATGTCCCTTGCCTTTCCTCGGCTGCCATGCCCGACAGAAGGCAGAGTTAATAATAAACGTCAAATCATATTTACCACAAGCGCGGACGATCGCGTCCGCACTGAGTGCGCCGGACAATTCCGGGCGGTTGCGGCGGCGCGCGAGCCGCCCGTGACCACTCACGATTTCGGACTCGCGGTGGTGGCGAGGACGGCGGTTTGCCGAGCCTTCGGCATCTGAATCACCGGTTGAACCGGGTCGTGCTTTGCGATCACGAAGGGTTTCGGCGTCTTGGGTGCCGTCCAGCAGGTCACGTGGCCGTTTTCGAATTGCACATAAGCGCCGCAATCGAACGTCCAGATCTCGGTTCCCCGTGCGGCATATTGCATCAGCGGCACGCCGACGCATTGCCACGCTGCCCGGGGATCCATCCCCGGTTTAAGGTCCTTCCAGTCGGCGCGCGCCGTGCCCGAGAGCAGCAGCGCGACCGCGACTGTCACGACCCGTTTCATGGCTTCGATGATCGACGCGGCGCCCGAGGCGATTCACGGCTAATCGCGGACGGCGGTCACCTATACGGGAAATTAACGCGGGGTGGGTGAAATATCTAATGAGCGCTGCCGTCGCGAGTAACAGATCTTCGTGCTTTCGCCGTGTTTTTCGGCCCATTCGGGCCCGGCACGTAAGCTGTTCCGGTCCAGTTGCCGCGACGGTTGCGCGCCGGGTTTTGCAGGGGGCGAGGCGGAAAACCGCCGGCTTTTGCCCCCCAGACCGTTTGACGGCTCGATCGGATGGCGGCACGCTGCGATCGTGCTCTCCGACGCTTTCGCCGGCCTGCAAAAGCTCATGCTTCCCGACAAGTGGCAGGCGCTTGCCCTCACGGCTTTGCGCGAAGGCAGGGATGTCGTGGTGGACGCCCCGACGGGGGCGGGCAAGACGTACATCTTCGAACGTTGGGCCGAGCAGACAAACTTCGCGCGGCGCGCGCTCTTCACGGTGCCGACGCGGGCGCTCGCGAATGACAAGTATGCCGAGTGGCGGGCCCGTGGCTGGCGCGTGGGGATCATGACCGGCGACCTCTGTGTCGATGCCGAAGCGCCGATCGTCGTGGCGACGCTCGAGGCCGTGCAGGGACTCGTCGTTGCCGCCACGGTGCGACCGGACGAAACAGCCGCGGCGTCCGGACGGACCGTCGCCGGCGGACGTGGAGCGGAGTTTCAACTCCTGGTCGTCGACGAATATCATTGGCTCGCCGACGCGCACCGCGGGAACCACTACGAGGGCGTGCTGCTCTCCGCGCCGCGTGGTCTGCAACTGCTCCTGTTGTCGGGCGCGGTGGCGAATCCGCAGGACGTGGCCGGTTGGCTTCAACGTCTCGGGCGTCGCGCCGAAGTCATCCAGCACCGCGAGCGACCGGTGCAACTGGAGGAGGTGGATGTCGACGATCTCATCCACGGGCTGCCGCGCTGCATCGAGGGTTTCTGGGCGAGACGCGTCGCCGGGGCCCTGCGCGAAGGCATGGGGCCGGTGCTGGTCTTCGCGCCGCACCGACGGGACGCGGAGCGGCTGGCGCGACAGTTCGCCCGCGAGCTCCCCTTGCCGGATCCGCTCACGCTCACGCCCGAACAGGAACAGCTTTGCGGGCCCGCGTTGGTGAAGCTGCTCCGGAGCCGGGTGGCGTACCATCACAGCGGGCTGAGCTACGCCCAGCGCGCCGGGGTGATCGAACCCCTCGCGAAGGCCGGGCAGCTCCGGGCGGTGGTGGCGACGCTCGGGCTCAGCGCGGGCATCAATTTCTCGCTGCGATCGGTTCTGATCACCGCGAGCAGCTACCGGCATGATCAACTCGACCGTGAAATCGCTCCGCATGATCTGCTGCAGATGATCGGCCGGGCGGGCCGTCGGGGCCTCGACGACGTCGGGTACGTGCTTGTCAGCAGCGGGACCCCCCGCATGCGCCGGGCCGAACCCCTGCGGCTGAAGCGGGCGACGGCGTTCCCGTGGGCGTTCTTTCTCCGGCAGCTGCGGGCGGGACGGGATGCCCTCGAGATGGCGGGAACCGAGTCGGGACGGTTCTTCACGGACGAGCGCCTGAGCTTCGGCGCGGATCAGACCGCGCAGATTGATCCGACGGCGCTCCCATGCGCCGAACACACCGACACCGGGCGCGCGCGGCTGGTCCGGCGCGAGCGCAATCCCTTTCCCGGCTGCCGCACCTGCGTTCACCGTTCCGAGTGCCTGGCGCTGTCGCCCCAGCCGACGCTGCTCTGGCAATGGCAGCGCACGGGGGTGCTCGACCGCCGGCTCAGGCTGACCCTGCGGGGCGAGATCGTCTCCTGCTTTCTCGGCCCGGAAGGGCTCGCGCTGGCGGCCGCCCTGGAAGATCGGCGCTATCCGCTCGACGACCTGCTGTTTGATGCGGCCAACCTCTTCGCGGGCGACCGGTTTTCCGGGACGAACCCGCGCCGGCTCGGAAGACTCGCGGCCGCCTGCAATTACGCATACCGGAGGATGAGTATCGAAGGCTGGCTCCACGAAGGCGTCCCGCCGCAATACGGGTCCGGTGCGAGCGAGTCGGTGCGCGCGGTCGTGGCGGAGGGGGCGAGGGCCCGGGAAGTGATTGCGGAGGTCGAGACCGCCGGGCGGGGGGACCTCGACCGGCTGCTGACGGAGTGGCGAAGCCTCCTTCGCCAGGTCGCGAACGCGGACCCTTTGGTCGGCAACGGGACCCCGTTCACCGACCGCGACGTGTTTCTGGCCGAGCGCTGGGACAATTTCCGCGCCCTCGCCCGCGACTGGCTGCGGGACGTCCGAAACGACTCCCTCCCCGACGTCCCGCCCTTGACAATCGACCAGCGTCGCCCGGTTAACCACAGCGTCCTCCGGCCGGCCCGGGCCCTGCACCTCCCGAAGCAGAACGCGACCGCCGCCCGATAGACCAGGCCTGCCCCGAGCCGGGCTGGCAGCGGGGCGGTGCCGATTAGGGCCGCCAAGGGCGGACGGGGAAGGGCAGTAGGATCTGAATTGACCGCCGTAACCAGCTGCAAAGAGGTTGTACAAACGCCGGTAACGATGACAATAGGCACCGGTACCCTAGACATTGCACTGACATTAGCTTTGACCAACGAAGTTTTACTTTGATATCATGAAGACCGGTTCACAACGGAACGTGGAATCGAATTCGACCCGCACCCCCATCCTCTACGCCAAGCAAGAGCTTGGCGGGATCACGGTTCGTCCCGATTCGCGCGCGGTCATGCGGAAGGCCATCGAAGGCCATCCCATCGAGGTCCTCTCGGGCAACGATTACATCAACCTGTATCACGTTTTCGAACGCATGGTGCAGGGGGATCGCCGGCTCTCGAAGCTGCGGCTGATTCGCAAGCAGATCGGCCAGTCCCGCTGGCAAATTTTCGTCGTTTCCGAGAATGCGGAAGCGCCGGAGGTCCCGCTGCAGGACGGATACGATCCGAAACGCGGCCGGTACAAGCGCCTCGCGGAGCAGCTGGCATCCGGGGATGCCGTGCAACTGTCCAACAAGGTGGAGGCCGTGAAGGCCCGCCGGGCGTGGCAGCTGTACGTCCCCGCGGAGGAACGGCGCCATCTGCGCTCGACCATCCGCCAGGTGCCGCGCACCGGCAAATTCCTCGTCCTGGTGCTCGAACGCGAGCGCAAGGTCAAATAGAATTGACTCGATAAAATTTAGGTTGGTAAAGCTGGGGCCGTGTTGGACTTGGCCCAGCTCGAGTCGTTCCTGAACGCCCGCCTGCTCGGACAGCGCGAAGCGATCGCCGAGTTTGTCTCGGCGATCCTGCGCGCGGAGGGCGGTCCGCCGCGCCCGGGCCGCACCCGGGCGTTCGTCCTGCTCCTCGGCCCCACGGGCACGGGCAAGACCGAGATGGTCAATCTCACCGCCCGTTTCCTCTACGGGACGGAGGCGGCGGCGCGGCTGGAACGATTCGACATGGGCGAATACCAGCACCCGGACTCGGTCAAACGTCTCCTGGGCGCCCCGGACCAGCCGCCGCTGCTCGGCCGCGCGATCGAGCGGTTGAACACCCGCGGCGGCGGCATCCTGCTGCTCGATGAGATCGAGAAGGCATTCCCCGATCTGCTCACCGCCCTGCTGTCCTTCGATTCCGCGCGTTCGACGATGTTCGACGGCACGACGCACGACCTGTCGCGGCTGGTCGTGGTGCTGACCTCCAATCTCGGGGCCGCCGAAGCGGCGCGCATGGAGAACAGCGGGTACAGCGCAATCACGCGGAAACTGCGCCACGCCGCGGAGGAGCGATTCCGCAAGGAAGGCGTGGCCCGGTTTACGGCCGTCTGCTGCCTGACCGTGCTGACGTATCCCGTGCAGGAGCAGATTACGCGCAACGCGCTCGCGTCCGAACTCAAGCTCCAGAGCGTTCACCTGCGGCGCCTCGTGCTCGCCGCTCCGGAGGTCGTGACTTTTCTCGTCGGCAAGGGATTCAGCCCGGACCTTGGCGCGCGAAACATCCGCAACTGCGTCGAGCGACACGTCGGCGAGGCCTTGCGGGCACATACGTTCGGCCCCGCGTCTGCCGCGTCCGCGCTCCCCGAAGCCGCGGTGTCGATCGGCGACCGCTGGTCGGAGGCGCTCGTCCTCCGCGTGCACGCCGATGCGCTCACGGCCGGTCCGGTGGAGCGGACTGTGCCGCTGCGCGCTGCCCTCGAAAACGCGGAGCCGGAGCACCCCGCCTCACCGCCGGCCGGCGCGATGACTGGCGGGCGCGACGCGTTCCTTTCCGTCAGCACCTGAAACGAACATCATCATGGCCACGCCGAATATCCCCACGCGGGAAAAATCACTGGTGGACGTCGAGGTTCTCGACTTCGGTCCGCTGTACCAGCAGGCAGTCGAGCACTACCTCTCGCTTGCCCCCGAGAGGGCCGCCTGGCCCGCGGAGAAGCGCAACCGGCTCGTGATCCGCACCGAGTGCCGCTGGGGTCGGATCAATCTCGAGAACGAGGCGGTGTACCTGCTGAACGAAAAAGGCGAGGGGCCGCGCCAGCCGCTTTCGGCGACGACCCAGGCGTTTGTCGCCTTGTACGCCGAAATGAAGCCGGCCGCCGGCGATGAGGGTTTTTTTGAGGAGTCTCCGTTCTGCAAGGTGCCGATCGATCTCGACCTCGCGCGGACGCTGCGGGCCGTCGGCCTCGTGGCGCTGGAGGATTTCATCCGGGCCAAGATTCCCGAGATGGAAGCCGCCTACCGCGAATGGCGCAGCATTCTGCTGGAAACCCGCGCGCGCATCACGGCCGCCCGCACGCGCCGCGCGGAAAAATCGGGCCTGGTGGCCGAGGAGGCGCCCGCGCGCGGCCGGACCGACCGCGCTCGGGAGCACGCCTGACCGCCGGTCCGCTTGGCCGCGGGACCGTCGGACGTCGCGGCGTGCGCTACTTCAGCGAGACCGACAGCGCTTCGCCGTTGTACCTGACCGTCCGCGCAATCGCCGGCGCGGCGTCGTACCCGACCGCGTGCGCGGCGGACACGTGGACGATGTTGAATGTCCGATCCGTCAGCATGCCGGGAAAGGTGCTGGTCCGCGCCCCAAGGGTGAACGTTTGCGTGGCCTCATCCCAGTGCATCGGGATCCGGGTGAACGCACCCTTTTCGTACCCGTAGGTCAGCCCGTCGTCTTCGTAGAGGCTGAAATCCCCGTCCGCGCCGCCGTAGACGAACAGCGTGACGGGGTCCGCCCGCTTTTCCGTCGTGTACTGCAGGTCCGGACCAAACGGCACGATGGACCCGGCGCGCACGAACAACGGGGCGGCATCGTAGGGAGCGGGCGCATCGATCGTTCGGCCGCCCGCGAGCTGCCGTCCCGTCCAGAAATCGAACCACCCGCCCGCCGTCTCCGGGAGGTACACCGCCCGGCTGCGCGCCTTGTACTCGGTCACCGGCGCCACGAGGAACGCCGGTCCGAACAGGTACTCGTCCGCGAGTTCCCGCGCCTTTGCGTCGCCCGCGAAATCCATCACCAGAGGCCGCATGAAGGTCGTGCCGTCCTGCGTCACCGCACCGGCAACCGCGTACACGTACGGCAGCAGCCGGTAACGGAGCCGGTCGTATTTCACGATCGCCCGCTCCGCCGGCGAACCGTCGCCGCCGAACGCCCATGGTTCGCGGAACTGCGATTCGCCATGCAGCCGGACCAGCGGCACGAACGCGCCAAATTCAAACCACCGTGCGTTCAACTCACACCATTCGTCGAGCGCCGCGCCGGTGAGGGGCTGGGGGAGGAAGCGCGGCGGCGCCGTGAATCCGCCGATGTCCATGCTCCAGTACGGCACGCCCGAGATCGAGTAACCGAGCCCGGCCGCGATCTGCCGCCGCATCGCCTCCCAGGTGCAGGGCATGTCGCCCGACCACGTCGCGCTGCCGTACCGCTGGATCCCCGCGAAGCCCGACCGCGTGAGGATGAACACCCGCTGGTCCGGCGCGTCGCCCCGCTGGCCTTCGTACACACCGCGGCTGTTCATCAGCGCGTACCCGTTCAGGACCCGTCCGCCGATGCCGTCGTACGTCGGGTTCATCCGCGCCTTCTGCTGCTCCAGGTTCGGCGGTGAGGAGATGTCCGGCTCGGTGGCGTCCATCCACCACGCGTCGATCTTCTTCGTGAACAGTGCATCGCGTACCTGCGACCAGAAGAGTTTCCGGGCCGCGGGATTGAAGGCGTCGTAGTCGGTGTACGGAAAGCCGACCCACTCGTGCACGCCTTCCCACAGCAGCGGCGTGTAGAGGAAGCCCCGCTGGTGCAGCGCGTCGTAGTTGGCCGTCCCGGGGTAGAACTTCCCCCACACCGAGATCATCACGTGCGCATGGTACTGGTGGTGGATCGCATCGATCCATCCCTGCGGGTCGGGAAATCGCGCCGGATCAAACTGGTGCGAACCCCACTGGTCCTTCCGCCAGTAGAACCAGTCCTGCACGATCGTATCCACGGGGATATCGCGCTTCCGGAATCCCGCCAGCACGTCGAGGCTCTGCTGCGAGGTTTCGTACCGCTGGCGGGACTGCCACAGCCCGAACGTCCAGATTGGCATCAGCGAGGCCTGGCCGGTGAGCTGCCGGTAGCCGGCCAGCACGTGGTCGAGCTGCGGCCCGTACACGAACGTGTAGTCGATGCCATCGGCGACTTCCGACCAGAGGGTGGTCGGCCGTTCCTCGGCCGGCGTCTTCCAGCGCAGCTGCATCGCGTTGCCTTTCGCGTCGCGCGACCAGTCGACCCGGATCGCGTGCGTGCCGGCGGTGAGCGCGACGCGCGCCTGCCTCACGTACGGGAGCCAGTTCTGCCACCAGTTGCTGACGACGAGCTGTCCGTCGATCCACACCTTCGCGCCGTTGTTGGAATAGGTCTGGAACAGGTACGTTCCTGCGGTCGGCGCCTCAAACCGGCCCTCCCAGCGGACCGACACCGGCCCCTTCGATGGAAATCCGGGATGAATAAGCGCGTTCGGCGCGGCGTCGCCGAGCGCGGTCAGGTCGATGTCGATGTCCTCGGCCCGATGGCGGAACAGTTGCTCCTTGAAATCGGCGTCGCCGAAATACGTCGCGGTCAGCGCGCCGGCTTTGCCGTCGGCGTCCGTCAAGGCCTCGGTCGGAATCGCGGTGAACGGACGCAGGTCGCCAAACCGGCTGTACGAGAGGTTGTCCCACAGGATCCCGTATCCCCGGCTCGAAACCAGGAACGGCACGACGACCGTCCCGTTGTGCTGCCACAGTTGGATGTCGTAGTTCTTGATGTCCACCACGCCGAGCTGCTGCTGGCCGAGCCCGTACAGCGCTTCGTCGGCGTTCGGCTGCCACTGCTGGGTGACATGAAACGTGGTGTCGCCCTGGATGATGGCGGGTTCAACAGTGCGGGCAGCCTCGGCGAGAATCGGCTGCCCGGATGGGGTGAGAAACGACACGGCCCCGGATTGCCGGTCGATGCGCGCGAGGAGCCTGGCGGTGTGCAGGGTGACGGTCGTCGCGTCCTTGGTCTCGCTCCACGTGGGCGCCGTGCCGCTCGGCGGGAGCACCACGAGACTCTTGTGGGCGAAGAAGCCCCGGTCCTTGGCGAATTCGACGCGGATGGCGTTGTCGGCCCGTACCTGCAGCTTCAGCCAGCCGTGGTCGACCGGGAGGACGATCCCGTCGGCGGTTTTTTCCACGGCGGAGCGGTCGGTGCCGGGTGCCCCGGCCGAACTTGGACCCGCCGATTGGGCGGACGCCGGCAGGGCGGACCAAAGCAGGACAGCGGCGACGGAGGCCGCGAAGAAAGAGCGACGTCGGTTCATGGGCGGAAGGGGTTGCCGGTCGGCTCCCCACGAGCCGCCGGGCCGCCCAAATCAGACCACGGTCCGCGCCGTGGCAAAACCAATTTAAGGTTAAATTAGCCGACGCGACGTCACTCGGGCGATGTGATCGCGGTCTTGGCGGCCGCGCCGCAAGGCGACCGCGAATCTGGCCGCCATCCCCCCGGGGCGCCGCGATGAGCCCCGGGAACGCAAGAGCGGACGAAAGGATCCCGGGTTGGTAGGGCGCGGAGTCCCTTCCGCGCCTTAGTCCTCAAACGTTACCTTAGGCGCGCACGACCGCGACGAGGCGCCGGCGGGCCGCCACCCAGCCGAGCGGCGCGAGCGCCATCGCCAGGAGGGCGAGCGTCGACGCGGTGTCCGGCACCGATTGCGGCGTGAGGTGCGGGGTGACGTGGCCGCCGTACGCCTGGAACTCGTACGAGTTCGTCGTGAACGTGGAGCCCGGCGAACCGCTCCCGGACCGCATGCCCGTGATGTCCATGTTGAAGTCGATTCCGGTGAAGCTGAACGAGCTGGTCGTGAATTGGCTGTGCAACAGGACCAGCAGCGTGTTCTGCCCGTCGAGGGTGCCGCTGTACGTTTGCGAAGCCAGGTTCCCGGTGACGCCCTCGAAGGTCAGGTTGTAAGTCCCCATCGCCCCCTGGTTGAAATCCTGGAAGATGTTCATGTTGATCTGCTGGTAGTCGCCCGCCGTGTGCTGGATCTCCAGCGACTGGCCGGCGAGGTAATGGTAGTTCAGATCAAACGTGTCCCCCGCACTGAGCGTGACCGGATTCGGAAACGCGGCGTAGCCCGGCGCGTTGTAGAAGATGTCGCCATAGCTGGGGTTGTAGAAACCGGTGGAGAGATCGAAGGTGAGGTCGACCGAATGATTGGTGCCGGCGAATGCCAGCGGCGAGGTCAGGGAAGCGCCAAGAAGCAGCAGGGGGATAGTCAACTTGTTCATCGTCACACTCGCTAGCAGGACGTATTCCCAACTATATGCGTCAGATTACAAGCTGCTTATTATCAAACAAAACCGTGTCGGTCTATCGTGTCTGCCTTACAGTTGTCGGCCGGAAAGCGTAAAATTTTTCGACGCTACTGTCGGACCTGCTGGCGCCCGCGATGACCGATCAAAACCGTCACCGCGGCGGCGCGCCGGCAGTCGGCGCAGCCGTGAAACCCATTGCCTCGAAACGGAAGGACATTTGGTCTGCGCGCATGCGCGGCTTACTTCTGCTCGGCGTCGTTCTCGGTTTGATGGGCGGTTCGGTTGAGCTTCAGGCCAAGCCGGAGGAGCCGGGTCCCGTCGGAGCGGAACAGTTCCGCACGTATGCAGCCGACGCCGAACGGGAGTTGCGCGGCGACATCCTTCCTTTCTGGCTGGCCCATGCCCGCGATCCGCGAGGCGGCTTTTTCGGCCGGATCGATTACGGCATGAGGGTGTATCCCGACGCCCCGCGCGGCATGCTGCTCACTGCCCGGATCCTCTGGACCTTCTCCGCCGCGTATCGGCGTTTCCATGACCCGGCGTACCTGGCGATGGCGAAGGACGCCTACCGCGACCTGATCACCCACGGGATCGATCCGCGCTACGGTGGCCTGTTCTGGACGGTGGCGCCGGACGGCAAACCGGTCGTTGCCAGCAAGCTCATCTACGGCGAGGTGTTCGGCATTTACGGACTCGCCGAATACTACCGGACGACCCACGACCAGGCGGCGCTCGACCAGGCGATCGCGCTTTACCGCCTCGTTGAGCAGCACGCGCACGATCACCGCAATGGCGGTTATTTCGAGGGATTCGACCGGGCGTGGCGGCGCGATGACCGGGTGCAACTGAAGCTGATGGGCGGCAACGGCCCGAAGTCCCAGAACACCCACATCCACATTCTCGAGGCATACACCAACCTCCTGCGCGTCTGGCCGGACCCTGGACTAAAACAGAATGTGCGCGAGCTGACGGACCTGCTTCTGACCCGGATCATCGATCCGAAGACGCATCACCTCATTCTCTTCTTCCAGGACGACTGGACGCCGGTGTCGGACGTGATCTCGTTCGGTCATGACATCGAGCTGAGCTGGCTGATCGTCGAGGCGGCGGAGGAGCTTGGAGATCCGGCGCTCGTGGCGCGGGCCAAAGCCGAGTCGATCCGGATCGCGCGGGCGACCGCCGCGCAGGGCGTCGACCGGGACGGTGGCATCATGAACGAGGCGGACCCGCACGGCCTGACCAACACGAACAAGGACTGGTGGCCGCAGGCGGAGGCGTGCACCGGATTCCTGAATGCCTATCAACTGACGGGTGATCCCGCCTTCTTCGCCGACTCGCGACACACCTGGGAGTTCATTCAGACGAAGGGCATCGATCGGAAGAACGGCGACTGGTATCAGTCCGTCACGCGCGACGGCCAGCCGCGCCCGCTCGACCGCCTGAGCGTCTGGAAGTGCCCCTATCACAACAGCCGCGCCTGCCTCCAGCTCATCGACCGCTGCGAAGCGCTCGAAAGCGCCGGCCGGTAGCCCTGGCGGGGAGCCGGCGCGCCACACCGGTCCGTTGGAGTCGACGCGTCGGTCGCACGCGTTTTTTTGGCGGATTTCAGGCTGGGGTGGCGGTTAGATGGTGCCACCGGCCCCATGAGCGACACCGACCTTCTCCAGCGATTTGTCCGAAACGATGACCAGAATGCATTCGCCGAGCTGGCGCGCCGGCACATCGCCCTGGTGTATGCCGCCGCCTGCCGGCACCTGAACGGCGATGGCCATCTGGCCGAGGATGTCAGCCAGCAGGTGTTCGTCGATCTGGCGCACAAGGCCCGCACCCTCGTGCATCACGAATGCCTCGCCGGCTGGTTGTACGCCTGCACGCGTTTTACCGCCCTCAACACGATTCGATCCGAGCAGCGCCGAGCCGCTCGGGAAAAGGACGCCATGCCGCCCGACCGCAGCCCCGATTGGCAGAAGGTGCGACCTGTCATCGACGACGCGTTGCAGGAGCTCGACGACCGCGATCGGCAGTTCGTCATCCTGCGGTACTTCGAGCTGCAGCCGCTGGCGGCGATTGCCGCGCAATTTTCCGTGACGGAAAACGCCGTCCAGAAAGCGGTCGCGCGGTTCATGGATCTCCTCTCGGCGGCCCTGGCGCGCCGCGGCGTCACGTCGACGGCGGCCGCGCTGGCCGCAACGCTGGCCGCGGAAGCGATCGCCGCGCCACCGACCCTCCTTCCGGCCATCAGCTCTGCGGTTGGAGCGATCGCGACCACGGCGCCGGTGGGCGGATTTGGGCTGGCGCTTCCCGCCGCGTTAAAGGTCGCGGCTGCCTGCGCGGGGATCACGGTGATCGCCGCGGCGACCGGCTATTGGACCGGTCAGCAGCGTCAGCTCGCGGCCGACCTGCGCGAGTTCCGCGCCGATGAGGCCGTTTCGACCACGCGGATCCACAGCCTCGAAGACCAGGTGCGGCTCGCCCACAACCGTGCCGCCGCCGCTGAGGCCGATACCGCGACGCTCCTGCGGGCGGTCAACGAGGCCAAGGCGGCCCGACTCGCGGCGGCCACCGTGCCGACACCGGTCGCGCGTCCACCCCTTTCGGGCACTCGCTATGCGGTGCAGCCGGGCGACACCTTCGCGAAGATCGCTCGTGCCTACGGCATTTCGACCGCTGAACTTTCCGCGGCAAATCCCGGCTATGATTGGCGGCGGATGCGGGTGGGGCAGTTGCTGACGCTTCCGCGCGGGGCCGCGTTGGTGGATGAATCCTCCGGCGGAAAACCCAACCCGCGGTTTGGCGGCGAATACACGGTTTCGACGGGCGACACCCCGACCCGGATCGTCGTCCTAACCGGCGTGCCCTTCGAGCGGCTCCAGACGTTGAACCCGGGACTGGATTGGTCGGCGTTGTTTCCCGGCCAGCGCCTCCGGCTGAAGTGAGCGCGACGTTCAGCCATTCGGACAGTGCTTGGTTCGGCGGAGCCCGATTTCCTGATCGGGCTGAAATATCTTCGCTCGCGATCCGAACTCGGCGACGGCGGCCAAGGGACTGGCCGCCCTGCCACAAATGCCCGTTTCAATCGGGGTCGGGCGCCAACCGAACGGCACGGAAACCGCATCGGGGATCGAATTTCAGCGTTTCAGCTTGTCAGCGTTTCAGCTTTTCCGGCGGCACCGCCGCCCCTCAGCTCGCCAGCAGCAGCTCCAGCATTTTTCGGTCGAGTTGATGGCCGTGGAATTTCTCGTACGTCACGTCGTCGCGGCCGCTGTCGACGATCCCGAAGCTTCCGCGCAGGTTCCACATCGACCAGCCCCAGCCCGCCTGCTTCCACAACGCGAGCAGGTCGCCCATCCACGCGAGACAAACGTCGTGCGGCGTCCGGTCGAAGCAGCCCCATTCGCCCACGTGAATCGGCACCCCGCGGTCCGTCAGCGGCTGCCATTTCACGATCAGTTCCTCGCGGAGTTTTTCCCGGTTCCAGAGGACACCGTGCTTGTCGACCATCGGCCACGTGGGCTTGGCCGTCGATTCGAACTCGGCCGGCGGTACCCACGTCGCCGTGTAGTGGCTCACCATTTTCGGCAGGTAGCCGCGCGTGCTCTGGACGATGCCTTCGTCGACCAGTCCCATCACCGGGGTCTGGCCGATGTCCGCGCCGTCGGCCACGATCAGCCGGTCGGGGCTCTCGGCCCGGATCGTGGCGATGAGGTCGCGCGCGATTTCAACGTACCGCGACTGGTCCTTCATGAACGGCGGCTCGTTGAACAAATCGAAGCTCAGCCGGTTCGCCGGGACGTCGCGGTAGCGGTGGGCGAGAAACTGCCAGTGATGCCGCGCCGCGGCGAGCGCCTGCTCCATTTCGGACCGCGGGCTGTCGAACAGCAGGTGCGGCTCGAGCTCGCGCTGGTTGACGCAGTATCCGGGAATCCGATGCAGGTTGAGATTGAGGTGAATGCCGTGCTTCCGGCCGAGCTCGATCGCGTCGTCGAGCGGCTTCAGCGCCGCCTCGTCGATCGTCATCCAGTCCTTTGGCGACGACCACGCCCAGTACGAGCAGGGGAGGCGGGCGAAGTCGAAACCCCAGCCGGCCATCCATGCGAAATCGGACTCTCGAAACGCCTGTCCCCGCTGTCCGCCGGTAAGTTCGGTCAGGTTGAACCCGCGCCAGCGGGGGATGATCGGTTGCTTTCGCTTCGGCATGTCCGGCCTGGACTCAGCGGCGGAGGAGGAAACCAGCATGCCGGCGGCAGCGGCGGCGGACAGACCAAGGAAATCGCGACGATTCATAGGCGGGGAGCATGGGGATTTTAACGAAAGGAGCCAGGAGCCGGGAGGCAAATTCAGTGAGACCTGAGCCGGAACCAGGCAGGGGAAAAAACCACCAATGGGCACGAATTGACACTAATACAGCGGGAAAGCCGATATTTCGGCGATTGGGAATCGAACTAACATTCGGTGTGCAATTCAGCAACATCGCGGCCGCCCCCCCCCGATTCGTACTACTGACCTGCGGAATCGTGCCGAAAATACACGATTCCCCGATGCTACGAGACGCCGAAATCGATGAGCTGTGGGCGCGGTGAGGGCACCGCGCCTACAACACTGCATTGCTCTCGGCTCTGGGCTCTCAGCTCTTCACTTCGGTTGCGGCGGAGCCACTCCAAGTCCCTTCGTGGTGCAACGGCGTCAATTTGGCTGAGGCTTCGCGTTTGCGCGTTGCGCGCAAACCTACTTTTGC
>DASZYH010000255.1:0-75245 GCA_035545515.1 Opitutaceae bacterium | reverse complement strand
TACACCATTTCCGCTCTCACCTGGTAGTTACGTTTCGGTGACATTCACCACTCGCACCCTTTTCCACTCCACCGCCTTGTTCTCACCTTCCTCTCCCTCTTCCACATTATAATCGCACCCAGGATGCCGAACACAACTGGCGGGCGGCCTACCCGGTGGACCATGGTGTGTCGTCCATGGCATCCCGTAGGCTGCGAGCTTGCTCGCGCCGGATCGGAGCAATGGCGCCCGCAAGCGGACGGCCTACCCGGTGGACCATGGTGTGTCGTCCATGGCATCCCGTAGGCCGCGAGCTTGCTCGCGCCACGGTTGGCGATTCGTGCACCACGAACCGCAACGGCCGAAGCGCGCGAGCAAGCTCGCGGCCTACACGCGTGGACACGCGCCGCGTTTGGCGGCGAGGTCGCGCCCCACGCGTGCGTCGCGTCGCCGATAATCGTTGAATCAAGCAAGCCCGATGGGGACATCGGGCTCCACCCAACGCGGCGACCAACTACCAAATACCAATTACCAACGACTCCAGTGAGCCGCCTCGCGGCTCACTGGTTCACATGCACCACCGTCGCGGGCGGGAAGCCGTTGAAGTAGGTGGCGGAGGCGTGGCTGTAGGCGCCGATGTTCTCGCTGTAAACGAAGTCCCCGCGCTCGAGGTCCGGCAGATTCTCCGCCATCGACACGACGTCCAGCGCGTCGCAGGTCGGGCCGAACACCGAACAGATCGAGGTCGGGCCCTTCTTGAAGGCTTTCACCGGGTACTTGCAGTGATCGAAGATCACGCCCGAGTACGTGTGGTACACGCCGTCGTTGATGTAATAGCACGTCTTGCCGTCGCGCACGGCCTTGCCGATGACGCCGGCGACGGAGGTTCCGCACACGGCGGCGAGGAAACGGCCCGGTTCGGCGAGGATCTGGATGTCCTTGGGAAACAGCCGGTCGAGTTCCGTGTTGATCACCTTGGCCAGCTCGGCGAACGGCTTGACCGAATCGTCGTACGGCGCCGGGAATCCACCCCCGATGTCGAGCAGGTTCATCTTCGTGTAGCCGCGATCGCGCGCCTCCTTGAAGACGTTGGCCGAAAGGTTCAGCGCCTGGACGTAGTTGTCGAAGTTGGTCGTCTGGCTGCCCACGTGGAAGCTGATGCCCTCGACCACCAGGCCGAGTTTGTCGGCCGCGAGGATGAGGTCCACCGCCTCGCCGGGGGAGGCGCCGAACTTCGACGAGAGCTCCACCATCGCACCGGTGTTCGGGACCTTCAGCCGGAGCACGAGACCGGCGTTCGGCGCGTGCTTCTTGATTTTGTGGATCTCCTCGAGGTTGTCGAAGGTGACGAGCGGCTTGTACTGGTTCAGCTCCTCGAGCGTGTCCGTCGGCTTGGTCGGGTTCGCGTAGATGATCTTGTCCCAGATCCACTGCTGCCGCTGCTTGGCCGGCATCTTCTTGATGTTCTCGTACACGATCCGGAATTCGGGCATCGAGGCGACGTCGAAGCTCGATCCCTCCTGGAACAGGGTGCGGACGATCAACGGATCCGGGTTCGCCTTCATCGCATAATAGACCTGGATCCGCGGAAGGTGGCGCCGGAACTGACGATAGGCCTTTCGGAGCGCGTCGTGATCGATCACGAACAGGGGCGTCCCGTGGGTCTTGGCGAGCTTTTGCAGCCGCGAGAGGGAGATCATGGTGGAAGGCGTTGGCTCTAGGCGGCCGGAGCGGGGGCCGCAAATGGGGATGAAAAACGCGGTACGCGGAAAACCGGCGGCTTCAGGCGCGGAACGGCCGCGCGCCGGGTGAAACACAAAGCCGCGGACGCCGGAAGCCCGAAGCGGAAATCCGCTTCGTCCGGCTTCGCGAGGTCGCGCGGCGGTTGGGTTGGTTCGTGCTTATGGATGACACCCGGCCGGCCGGCCCGCGGGCCCGGGCGAAACGCCCCGGCCCTCATGCCAGCCGTGCGATCAGCCGGTTTGATCGGTCACCAGGAAGTTCTTGAACTGCCACGGATCCTTCACGTCGAGGTCCGGCTGGTTGAAGCCGCGGAACGGATTCACCCGATCCTGGAGCGGGGTCCAGTCCTTCGGCTTCGAAATCCAGCGGCCGAGGTACGGCTTCGCGATCTTGAGGATGTACTCGTGCGGGAGGTCGTCCGGAACCTTCACGCCCTCGAGCGGATTCTCGATCATCCACATCGAAGCGGCGACGACGGAGATCGCGACCTGCATGGTGGTCGCGTTCTGGTGCGGCACGAGCTTCCGGGACTGTTCGATCGAAAGATCGCTGCCGATCCACCACGAGTTGTACGCGTGGCCCATCAGGAGCGCGCCGAGGATGTCGGCCCCGCTCGTGATCTCGTCGTTCATGATCCGCTGATTCTCGTTCAGGCGGTAGTTGTAACCGCGCATCTCGTTCAGCGAGGAGATCGCCTCGTCACACGGGCAGTACGCGTAGTGAACCGTCGGACGATACACCGCCTTCTTGCCATCCCAGACGGTGAGCTTGTCCGAAATCGTGAACGCCTCGCCATGCCGCACGACCATGCCCTGGATCGTGTAATCCGGAACCCAGGAACGGACCCACGTGTTGATGCCCATCCGCGCGAGGCAGATCTGGTTCTTCGGGCCTTCCTTGTGCTGGTACGCCAGCGCCGGGAGCTGCTTCTCGTGGGTGCCCCAGCCCAGCTCGGCCGTCGTCGTGCCTTCCTCGCGGAAGCCCTCGATCGACCACGTGTTGACGAATTCGTCGACCTGCTTCGGCTGGTCGGTGATCTGCGTGTCGCGCTCGGAGCAATGGATGACCTTCACGCCGAGTTCGTGCGCCAGGTGATTGAAGGACTGCTCGGCGATGAGCTGCTGAAGCCGCTCGGCGGCGCGACCCTTGACCTTCTTGTCCGCCAGCGTGGCGTTGCCGATGTCGATCAGGCCCTGCTTCGTGAAGTGCGAGATCAGGCCCGGATTGGCGCCGTGCTCGATCACGGCCGTGGCGCCCGGACCCGTCCACTTCGCCGTCATCCGGCGCAGGTTCATGTGCCGCCAGTACAGCGTCTTCGTCGTCGGGTGCGCGTTCGGGCCGCTGGCATACGGATCCCAGAGCTCGGTCGACGTGTTGATGTACATCACGCCGTGATCGCGGCACCACTGGAGAATCTCGAGCGCGTCGATGTTCCACGCGAGGTCGATCAGCAGATCGCCCTGGCCGACATGCTTCGCGAGCAGGCGGCCGAGGTTCTCGCGCGTCACGCGATCACGGACGAACCGAACGCCCTTCGACGTCCACGGCTTGAGCTTCGCGGCCCGGTTTTCGAAGTCCATCACCGTGACGTTCTTCGCCGGCACCTTCAGGTGCTTGAAGAGGATGGGCAGCGTGCACTCGGCGACGGCGCCGTAGCCGACAAACAGAATCTTGTTTTTGAATTCGATCATGATCTTTCTGGCGTGATTGCGCGTGACCTGACGGCCCGGGGGCAAGGACCGCCCGAAAACATTCCGCTGCGCGCGCAAACGAGCGGTCGCAATCTGCGTGACGGTTTTGCGCGCTGACAAGAGGAATTTCGCAGCGCGGCGCTGCCGCGCCGCGGGGAATTGGGAGTTGGGAGTTCGGTAGTTGGTAGTTGGTAGTTCGTAGTTGGGTGTTGGGCCGTGAGCCCCGGAACAACCTTGGCTGCCAATGCGGTTGTTCGCGGTCGAATCATCGCACACCCCAGCCTCCGACTCTTGACCACGTAGTTTTTGGCCGAACGACCAATTACCAACTACCAACTACTAAATACCAACTCCCGAAGGGCCGTCACCCCAACCCGGCGGTCTCTTCAAACCCGCACCAGAGATTCATGATCTGGACGGCCTGGCCGCTGGCGCCCTTGACGAGATTGTCCTCCGCGGAGGTGAGGATGAAGTTACCGGTCCGCGGGTCGTGGACGGCCGCGATGTCGATGCGGTTCGTGCCCACCACGTGAGCGGTGTCGGGCGTCTCGCCGGCGGGCAGGAGCTGCACGAACGGCCGTTGGCCGTAAATTCCCCGCCAGGACGCGTACACCTGCTCGATCGTGCCGCCGGGCGTGGCCGGCACCGTGATCGTGGTCGCGATCCCGCGCCGCATCGGAGCGAGGTGCGGGTTGAACTGGATAATGGTCTTCCCCCCGGTCTGGAGAGAGAGCTGCTCCTCCACCTCCGCGAGGTGACGATGCTTGGTGAGCCCGTACGCCTTGGTGCTCTCGGCGCGCTCCACGTAAAGGTACATTTCGTCGACCTTCCGACCCGCGCCGCTCACGCCGCTGTACGAATTCACGACAATGTGTTCGCGGGTCACGATCCCCGCCTTGAGCAGCGGCACGAGGGGAATGAGCATGCTCGTCGGATAGCAGCCGGGCGCCGCGACCAGCTTCGCCTCGGTTTTCCAGGACGGAGGCGTGAGTTCCGGGAGGACGAACCGCGCCTGCGGGAGCAATTCCGGGGCGTGGTGCTCGCCGTAGTACTTCTGGTAGGTGGCGAGATCGGCGATCCGGAAGTCGGCGCTCAGATCGATGACACGCTTGCCGGCCGCGACGAACACCTTCGCGTAGGCGGCCGCGGCGCCGTGCGGCAAGGCGAGGAAAAACAAGTCGATGTCGCTCGCGGCCAGCGCGGCGGCGTCCGAATCCACGAATTTGATCCCGCGATCGAACCCGCGCACCGCCGGAATGACCGCCGCGAGCGGTTTGCCGGCATGCGTGCGCGAGGTGACCGCCGCCAATGTGACCCGCGGGTGACCGAGGAGCAGTTTAACGAGGACCTCGCCCGAGTAGCCGGACGCGCCGACGATGCCAACTTTCATAGGGGGTCACCATCGCCCACGCTCCCCCCGGAATCCAGAAATTTCCCCGCGCCGCCCGCAACAGCGGCCGGAATTTCCGCGCACCCGGTGCGGTGGCGCGCCTCACCCACCCTTAAAGCGCGGCGCGTGATGCCGGCTCCCTCACGCGCGGCTCGGCGACCGGCAAGGACGGCGCCGCCTCAGAACGTGACGGTGTAACCAACGGTGACAATGCCTCGGCTCGCGGCCACCGGCAGGTCGGAGAGATCGGCCCGGCGTGGGTATCCGCCCGTTCCCTTCGCGTACGAAAACCCCACACTGACGCGAGATGTCCGGGTGATCTGATAGGGGATGGTTGCGCCGACGGTCCAATAGTCGCCCGCCGCCCTCGTGCGTTGCACGCCACCGGCGGCCGCGTCATGCCACACATAGGTTCCGGCCATCACCGTGAGGTCGAGTTCGGTGCCGATGGCCCCGAGCGGCACGGCGGTCACGGCGCTCACCTCGTAGGTCGGTCCGCGCAGCACCGTGTCGTAGTAGATCCTCGGCGTGAAGGTGACGGCCGAGACGGTGTAGTTCAGCGCCACATTCGGCTCGAAGGTCGCGCGGCGAAAGCCGTGCTGTGACCGGGCGTTGGGAAACGTGTAGCAGGTGAATCCCGGCTGGACGTTCAGGTGATCGGACACGACCACCTTGTACCAGCCATAGGGGTCGATCTCGGGATTCGACTGTCCGGGGACATCGTTCGCGAGCGGCAGACTGCTCCAGACCCCAAGCGCGAGGTTGCCGCGATCATATTCGAGTCCGGGCTGAACCGCGGGTCCGCCCCACCGCAGACCACGAAACAGGTATTCCGACACCGTGGTGGCCGTGAACGTAAACGCCCCGGCGGCAACCGGGTTGTCGGACTGCGCGGACAACCGTCCCCCCGCCAGGAGGGCGATCAAGAGCAGCGTGGCAGGTCGGACTTCCATTGATTTTTCTAATTGATCAGGCGTGGAGCATGAACGTGATCGATGGATAATAAAGCAAGCCGTGCGCCATCCCGACGGCGCGGGCGCGATGCTCCACCGAGGGGGAACCCGGCCGCGCGAGCGGCTCCGGGATGACAGCGGGCGCCGCTGCCGGTTCGCGCCCCCCGGCCGCGGCGCCGCGGCGGCTGGACCCAATGGCGCAACGAATCTCGAACGCGCCACCGCGTTGGCAAGCAGGCTGCTAAAGGCGGTCCCGGGCCGATGCCCACCTTCAAGCCAAGCTTACCATCCACCATGAACCCACGCCTGACACTAGCCCTCTCCGCCGCGGTCATCGCCGCCGGAGTGGCCCACGCCCAAGTCAAAGTGAACGACTCGCTCACCCTCACCGGCTGGGCGGTTGGCTCGTACCAATACACGCAGCCGCAAAACCTCCCCTCGTTCGACTCGCTCAACCTTGATGCCGCGCTGTTGAGCGCCGTGGTCACCCCCACCAAGGGGCTCACCGCGACGATCAGCACGTACTACCGCCCGTCCGCCGAGGGCGGAGTCAGCCCCGGCGGGAGTGAAGCCACGATCCTCGACGCCTATCTGAGCTACGATGCGGGCGGCGGACTCACGCTCTCGGCCGGCAAGTTCCTCAGCTACCTCGGGTACGAGTCGTTCTACTTCAACCTGGACAACATGATCTCGCTGGCGAACCAGCAGCTCCTGGCGCCGATCCCGGGCTACCACGACGGCGTGAAGTTTGACTTCGCCGTCGACAAGACCCTCACCGTCGGTGCCGCGCTCGTCGACGCGCTTTACCAGAAGCCCGGATACGCGGCGACGGCCGCGGACGGCGAATTGAAGCACAACGCCGGCTTCGAGGCGTATCTCTCGTACACCGGCGTGCCGAACCTCACCGTCTGGGCCGGCGTCGGCTACCAGACGAAGACCAAGCCCGGCTTCGACACCAGCGGGATCGTCGATCCGCACGGCAGCGAGGTGACGGTGGCGGACGTGTGGGCCAGCTACACGATCGACAAGTCCTCCACGCTGGCGCTGGAGGAGATCTACAAGGACGGCGGCACCGGCAACAAGGGGTCGAACTGGCTCGCGTACTACCAGTACAAGTTCAGCGACAAGGCCTACAGCTGGTTCTGCGTGAGCGGCGAGAACGTCTCGGAAGGCGGTCCGCGCTACGTGAAGTACAGCGTCGCCCCGACCTTTGTCGTCAACAGCAACCTTTCGGTCCGCGCGCAGTATTCGTACACTGATTACAAAAACTACTGGGTCGGCGGCACCTCCGTGCCGAGCGCCAACTTCGTCGGCGCCGAGGTCATCCTCAGCTTCTAAGCCCGCTGCTCCACCCGCGTTCCCACCCAGACCCCTCGAACCGAGGGGTCTCTTTTTGGCCCGCCATTGCTTCAACCCGCCCGGTGACGGTCCCAGGTCCGCCACCGGGCCCACCTCAGTCCTCAGTCGCTCATTCATCATGTTCAAATTGCTCCGTTTGCCCCTCGCCGCGGGCGTGCTTGCCGCCGCCGCGCTGTTTGCGACCACGAGTCGCGCCGCCGACAAGGTCATCAAGGTCGGCGTCCTCCACTCCCTCTCCGGCACGATGGCGATCAGCGAGACCTCGCTGCGCGACGTCCTGCTGTTCGCCTTCGACCAGATCAACGCCCAGGGCGGCGTGATGGGTTACAAGATCGAGCCCGTGATCGTCGACGGCGCCTCGAACTGGCCGCTGTTCGCCGAAAAAGCCAAGCAGCTGCTCGAACAGGACAAGGTCGCGGTCGTGTTCGGCTGCTGGACGTCCGTGAGCCGCAAGTCCGTCCTGCCGGTGTTCGAGAAGGACGACGGGATGCTCTTCTATCCGGTCCAGTACGAGGGCGAGGAGCTCTCGAAGAACATCTTCTACACCGCGGAGGCGGTCAATCAGCAGGCGATCCCCGCGGTCGACTATCTGCTGCAGCAGGGCAAGAAGAAGTTCTATCTCGTCGGCACGGATTACGTCTACCCGCAGACGACGAATCTGATCCTGTTCAAATATCTCCAGACCAAGGGTGTCCCGGTGGAGAACATCGGCGGCGGCCTGAGCCGGGATGCCGCGGGCAAGGTGATCTCCGCGGGGAAATACACGCCGTTCGGCTGGACGGACTACCAGCAGATCGTCGCCGACATCAAACAATTCGCGGCCAGCGGCGACGCCTGCGTCATCAACACGATCAACGGCGACTCGAACGTTCCGTTCTTCAAGGAAATCGTGGCCGCGGGACTCAGCCCGTCCGATTGCCCGGTGGTTTCGTTCAGCCTCGCCGAGGACGAACTCCGCAGCATGCCGACGAAGGACCTCGTCGGCGAGCTGGGTTGCTGGACCTACTTCCAGTCGCTCCCAACGCCGGAAAACAAGGCGTTCCTCTCCGCCTGGAAGAGCTGGTTGAAGACCGAAAACTATGCCGGCGTCGTGAAGCAGAAGCGGGCGGTCGACAGCCCGATGGTCCTGTCGTACGACGGCGTGTATCTCTGGAAAGCGGCGGTCGAGAAGGCCGGCACCTTCGACGTGGACAAGGTCCGTTCGGTCCTCGAATCGGGTGAGATCAGCTTCAACGGTCCGGGTGGGAAGATCACCATGCAGCCGAATCACCACGCCACGAAGAACGTGTACATCGGCGAGACCAGGGCCAACGGCCAGTTCAAGATTCTCAAGACCTTCGATCAGGTGAAGGGCGAGCCGTTCCTGCTCAAGCACCTCGACGAAGAGCTCGCGCAGAAATAAGCGGTCCCGGGCCGGCCGGATTCATGAATCCGGTGAATCCGGCCTGATTCCTGCATGAACGGGGGCGGAGGTGAACACTCCGCCCCTTTCCGTCTGATGAAATCCTGCCTTAGCCTCGTCCTCGTCCTGCTCACGACCGCCGTGGCCTTGCCGCGCACGGGCGCCGCGCCCGCCGCCCCCGACGATCGCTCCGTCCGGCAGGAACTCGTGCAGGCCATGCTGGCACGCGGCGCCGCACGTCAGCAACTGCTCGCGGAGCTCGGTGAATCCGGCTCCCGGACGGCGCGCGATGCCCTCACCGCGTGGACGCGCGAGGAAGTCTATCTCTACACGCCGCCAGGCGCGTCCCCGGTCCCGATCACGCTGGAGGACCAGCAGGACGCCGACGGCAAGTCCCGGGCGTTCCGGATCGACACCGGCGCCCCGCTCCACGACGCGAGCGGCCGCGTGCTCAAATTCACGAGTGACGACCTGCCGTCGGTGGACGTCGACATGCGGCTGCGCAGCACGATCCAGCAGGCGCTGGACATGCTGAGCCTGACCGACCCCGACCCCGAGGCGAGGAAGTCGGCGATCATCAAGCTCGGTAATTCCGGGAAACTCCAATACGTGCCCATCCTGGAACACCGCCTGGCAAAAGAGCCGGTCGGCAGCGTCCGCAAATCGATTCGCGAAGCTGTCGCCCTGCTGCGATTGAACTCGGCCGATCCGAAGGAACAGATCGCCGGGTGCGACGAGCTGGGCCGTCTGGAATCAATCGGAGCGCGCGACAATCTTCACCGTCTGCTCGAGCGGGCCAACGTCGCCCCGAGCGTCCGCGCGTCGGCCAAGCGGGCGCTCCACGCCATCGACGGACATGTCGCGGTGGTGGATTTCTTCGGCACCCTTTTCCGCGGAGTGAGCCTGGGCTCGATCCTGCTCGTCGTCGCCCTCGGCCTGGCGATCACGTTCGGCCTGATGGGCGTCATCAACATGGCGCACGGCGAGATGATCGCGGTTGGCGCGTACACCTGCTACGTGGTGCAAAACCTGTTTGGCACCGGGTTCGGTTTCGCCATCACGCTTCCCTTTTCATTCGGAGGCCACCCGATTTCGTTTGGGCTGCACCTCCCGGGACTCAACGCGACGGGGTGGCTGTACCAGAGCTACTTCATCTTCGCGCTGCCGCTGAGTTTCGTCTCCGCCGCGCTGGTCGGCGCCGCGCTGGAGCGTTGTGTGATCCGGTTTCTTTACCGGCGCCCGCTGGAATCGCTGCTCGCGACCTGGGGCGTCTCGCTCGTGCTTCAGCAGGTCTTCCGCATGGTGTTCGGCGCGAACAACGTCCAGGTCAACTCGCCGGGCTGGCTCCTCGGCCACTTCACGATCAACGACGTCCTCCTCGGTTACAACCGGGTGTTCGTGATCGTGTTCGCGGTTGCGATCGTCATCGGAACGTCGCTCCTGCTGACCAAGACGCCGCTTGGCCTGCTGATCCGCGCCGTGATGCAGAACCGCGGGATGGCCGCCTGCATGGGCGTACGGACCGAGCGGGTGAACCTCCTCACCTTTGCGTTCGGCTCGGGCCTGGCCGGGCTGGCGGGGGCGTTCCTCTCGCAGATTGGCAATGTGGGCCCGAGTCTCGGCCAGAACTACATCGTCGACAGTTTCATGGTCGTCGTGGTGGGCGGGGTCGGCAGCATTGTCGGCACGGTGTGGTCGGCTCTCGGGATGGGAACGGCCGACCAGATCCTCCAGCAGGTCCTGGGGTCGCCCGTGATGGGTAAGATCATCGTCCTGACCGCCGTCATCCTGTTCCTGCAATGGAAACCCAGCGGGCTCTTCGCGACGCGGACCCGCAACCTCGACTGAGCATGAAGACCGAATCTGATTCCCCGGTCGCGAAGCCGCGCGAGGGCGGGCGCCCGTCGGGCGAGGCCGCCGCCCGACCGGGCCCGAGCAGCATCCTGCGCCCGCGTCGGGGGCAGTCCCAATTTGAAACCTGGGGCGTCGTGATCGCGGCGTTGCTGGCGATCGTCGTCCTTCCGCTGCTCAATGCCGAAACCGCGGCGACGAATCCGCTCCACGTGAGCGACTTCACGATCAACCTGTACGGAAAGTACCTTTGTTACGCGATCCTCGCCATCGGCGTGGACATCCTGTGGGGGTACACCGGCCTGCTCAGCCTCGGGCAGTCCCTCTTCTTCAGCCTCGGTGGGTACATGATGGGCATGTACCTCATGCGAATGATCGGGGATCTGGGCCAGTACCATAAGCCGATCCCGGACTTCCTCGTCTTCCTCGGCTGGGATCACCTGCCCTCCTTCTGGGTGCCGTTCGCAAGCTTCACCTTTGCGCTGGCGATGATCGTCGCGCTGCCGGGGACCGTCGCGTTCGTATTCGGATATCTCGCGTTCCGGTCGCGGATCAAGGGCGTCTACTTCTCGATCCTGACGCAGGCGCTGACGTACGCCGCGTGCATCCTGTTTTTCCGAAACGACCTGCTGATGGGCGGCAACAACGGGTTTACGGATTTCAAATTCATCCTCGGACACGATCTGCGGGAGCCCGGCACCCAGCGCGGCCTCTACATCGCAACGGGGATCGTGCTCCTCGCGGTCTATCTCGTGCTGCGATGGCTGAGCACGACCAAGTTCGGACTGGTCCAGCGCGCGATCCGGGACGGCGAAAACCGGGTGCTGTTCAGCGGCTACGCATCGTCGCAGTTCAAGCTTTTCATCTTCGTCCTGGCGGCCGTCATCGCGGCCATCGGCGGTGCGCTCTACGTCCCGCAGGTCGGGATCATCAACCCGAGCGAAATGATGCCCGACAAGTCGCTCGAAGCCGTCGTGTGGGTCGCAGTCGGCGGGCGGGGCACGCTGGTCGGGCCGATCCTCGGCGCGATCGGCATCAACGCGCTGAAAAGCTGGGCGACGCGCGCGTACCCGGACCTGTGGCTGATCTTCCTCGGCACGCTTTTCATTCTCGTCGTGCTGTTCCTGCCCGGCGGCGTGGTGAGCCTGCCCGCGGAACTGCGCCGGCTGTGGCGAAAATTCAAAACCCGCCGGACTCCGGAGGAGGAGTCGCCCGCGGCCGTCGCCAAGCCGGAAAGTCTCAAGGGCTGAAGCTGCCCCGTCGTTCCCGTCACGCGATTCCGTCCCTCCCGCTCTTCCCGATGCACCCGATCCTCTCCGTCGAAGATGTCTCGAAGACCTATGATGGGTTCAAGGCCATCACGGATCTGACCTTCTACCTTTACGAAGGTGAGTTGCGGACGGTCATCGGCCCGAACGGCGCGGGCAAGTCCACCTTCTTCGACCTGATCAGCGGGCGGGCCCGGCCGGACACCGGTAAAATCGAATTTGGCCGCGACGAGGACCTCACGCGACTGGGTGAATATGAGATCAGCCGGCTTGGCATCGGCCGGAAGTTCCAGACGCCGAGCGTGTACACCGACCACAGCGTCTGGGAGAACCTCGTGTTGTCGCTGCATGGGCCGCGTGGCGTCTTCCGCTCGCTTTTCCGCCGACTGTCTTCCTCCGACCGCGACGAGATTGACGAACTCCTGCGGCTGATCCGGCTTTCCGACAAGCGGGACTGGAAAGCGGGACACCTCGCCCATGGCGAAAAGCAGTGGCTCGAGATCGGAATGCTGCTGGCGCAACGGCCCAAGCTCCTGCTGGTCGACGAACCTGCCGCGGGCATGAGCGACGAAGAGACGCACCGCACCGGCGAACTCCTGCTTTCACTCGCGGGCAAGCACAGCCTGATCGTGGTCGAACACGACATGACCTTTGTCCGCCAGATCGCCCGCGACGGGCAGGTCACGGTGCTGCACCAGGGCACCGTCCTCTGCGAAGGCCGCTTCGACGAGGTGCAGGCCAACGAGAGCGTGCGCGAAGTTTACCTCGGACGAGGAAAGCACGGCGTACGGGACGCCGGCTGACGCGACGCTCACCTGATCGAGCTTTCCATGACTGCCCTCCTGCAACTGGCCAACCTGGAAACCTACATTGGCGGCTCGCGCATCCTCCGCGGAGTCGACCTGACGATCGCGCCGGGCGAGGTCGTTGCCCTCATGGGCCGGAACGGCGTCGGGAAAACCACGACCCTGCGATCGATCACCGGCGTGCTCCCGATCCGGTCCGGAACGATCACGTTCGACCGCCGCCAGATCGACGATCTGCCGCCGCAGATGCGAGCGCGCGCCGGAATCGGATATGTGCCGCAAGGACGGGACATTTTCCCTCACCTGACCGTGGCGGAAAACCTGCAGATCGGACTGGTTGTCCACGGCAGGCGTGGCAAGGCCGCCCAGGCGGCCCTGGACCGCGTGTACGCGCTGTTTCCCGTGCTGAAGGAGATGCTTTC
The DNA here is from genome assembly GCA_035545515.1 of Opitutaceae bacterium. Taxonomy (GTDB): domain Bacteria; phylum Verrucomicrobiota; class Verrucomicrobiia; order Opitutales; family Opitutaceae; genus ER46. The sequence goes on along the minus strand of DASZYH010000255.1, from coordinate 62,381 downwards.
ACGCAAAGGCGGAGTGCTGTCAGGCGGGCAGCAGCAGCAGCTCGCCATCGGTCGCGCGCTCCTGACCAATCCCAAGTTGCTCATCCTCGACGAACCGACGGAGGGCATCCAGCCGTCGATCATCGAGCACATCGGCGAAACGCTGAAGCGGCTCAAGACGGAAGGATTCGGCCACGACTACACCGAAGAAATCCATCACGCGATCCAGGCCCTGAAGGCGGAGGGCCGCCTCGCCATCCTGCTGGTCGAGCAGTTTGTCGATTTCTGCCGCGACGTCGCCGATCGCTTCTACGCCTTGGATCGCGGCGCCGTCGTCGCCTCCGGTCCGATCGCCGCCCTGACCGACGAGGTCGTCAAACAGCACCTCCAGGTCTAGAAATTTTCGATTTTTGATTCTCGATTTTCGATTGCTCAAGCCACGCGCGAACCACGCCCATCTGCTCGTACAAAACGCTCCGTCGGGCTCTAAACGTCCATCTCGCTTCGGTCGAAAAATCGAAAATCGAGAATCCAAAATCGAAAATCCCCATGCACCTGACTCCCCGCGAACGCGAAAAACTCCTGGTCGTCATGGCCGCCGACCTCGCCCGTCGGCGGCAGGCGCGCGGCGTGAAGCTCAACTATCCCGAAGCCGTCGCGATCATCACCTACGAGATCATGGAGGGCGCGCGCGACGGTCGGTCGGTTGCCGACCTGATGAGCTTCGGGACGACGATCCTCAAGGTTTCGGACTGCATGGCCGGAGTCCCGGAAATGATCCACGAAGTCCAGGTCGAGGCGACCTTCCCCGACGGAACGAAACTGGTGACCGTCCATGATCCAATCCGATGAACGCGCCGGCCAATTGCGGATTTCGGACTGCGGATTGCGGATTAGCCAATCCGTACACGCGAACGTGGCCTTCCAATCCGCAATCCGAAATCCGCCTTCCGCAATTCCATGATTCCCGGTGAAATCATCCCGGCACCCAACGCGCCGGCCCTCGAGGCGAACGTTGGGCTCGCCACCGTGACCGTCGATGTGACCAACACCGGCGACCGGCCGATCCAGGTCGGCTCCCACTACCATTTCTTCGAGGCGAACCGGGCGTTGCAGTTCGACCGGCCCAGCGCCCGCGGTTTTCGCCTGAACATCCCCGCCGGCACCGCGGTGCGCTTCGAGGCGGGCGACACCAAGCGGGTCGAGCTCGTGGCGCTCACCGGCCGGCGCGAAGTGTACGGGTTGAACGGCCTGATCAACGGCCCGCTCGATGCCGCGCCGGCTGCCACGAACGCAGCGCACCCTGCAACCTCCACGCCCGACCTCAAGCAGCCATGAACCTGTCCCGACGGCAGTATGCGGAAATGTTCGGCCCGACCACCGGCGATCAGGTCCGGCTGGCGGACACCAACCTTTTCGTCGCAGTGGAGCGCGATCTCATCGCGGAGGGCGGCGGGTATGGGAACGAGATCAAATTCGGCGGCGGCAAGGTGATCCGGGACGGCATGGGCCAGTCTCCCGTTGCCCGAGATGCCGATTCGCTCGACCTCGTGATCACGAACGCGCTCGTCCTCGATCCGGTCCTCGGCGTCATCAAGGCCGACATCGGGATCAAGCACGGCCGCATTGTCGGACTGGGCCATGCCGGAAACCCGGGAATCCAACGCGGACTCGGCTCCGCGTTTGCCGATCCGACCACCGGAACGAAGAATCCGATGATCGTCGGCGCGGGGACCGAGGTGATCGCCGGAGAAGGATGCCTCGTCACGGCGGGCGGCATCGATTCCCACATCCACTTCATTTGCCCACAGCAGATCGACGAGGCGATCAGCGCGGGAATCACCACGATGCTCGGCGGCGGCACCGGCCCGGCGCACGGAACGCTTGCGACGACCTGCACTCCCGGCGCGTGGAACCTGCACCGGATGCTGGAAGCCGCCGAAGCGTACCCGATGAACCTGGGTTTTCTCGGAAAGGGCAATTGCTCGACCCCGGATCCGCTGCGCGACCAGATCCTGGCCGGGGCCATCGGGCTCAAACTCCATGAGGACTGGGGCACGACGCCGGCGGCGATCGACACCTGTCTCGGTGTGGCGGACGAATTCGACGTCCAGGTTGCGATCCACACCGACACCCTGAACGAAGCCGGTTTCGTGGAGGACACGATCCGGGCCTTTCGGGGTCGTGCGATCCACACCTATCACTCGGAAGGAGCGGGCGGCGGTCACGCCCCCGACATCATTCGGGTCTGCGGCGAGCCGAATGTGCTGCCCTCATCGACCAATCCGACCCGGCCCTTCACGGTCAACACGATCGACGAGCACCTCGACATGCTCATGGTCTGCCACCACCTCGACGCCAAAATTCCCGAGGACGTCGCGTTTGCCGAGTCGCGCATCCGCCCGGAAACGATCGCGGCCGAAGACCGGCTGCACGACCTCGGCGCAATTGCGATGACGTCGTCCGATTCGCAGGCCATGGGCCGGATCGGAGAGGTGATCAGCCGCACGTGGCAAACGGCGCACAAGATGAAATCCCAATTCGGCAAGTTGCGCGGTGCCGGCGGAGCGGCGACCCGACATGACGCGGCCGATAATTTTCGGGTCCTGCGGTATCTGGCGAAGTACACGATCAATCCCGCGATCACCCATGGCATGTCTCATGTCATCGGATCGCTCGAAGTCGGAAAGCTGGCGGACCTCGTGATTTTCAAGCCGGCGCTGTTCGGAGTGAAACCGGAGATGATCCTGAAGGGCGGCTTCATTGCGTGGGCCAACATGGGCGATCCCAACGCGTCGATCCCGACGCCCCAACCGACGTTCTACCGTCCGCAGTTTGGCGCCGCCGGTCGTGCGATTGGACGGACGTGCCTCACCTTTGTCAGTGCCGCATCCCTCGAAAACGCCACCGGCCCACGTTCCCTCGGGCTGTCGCGCCGGATCGAAGCGGTCAAAGGCACGCGCCGGATCGGCAAGCGCGACATGGTCCTCAACGACGCTCTGCCGCGGATCGAGGTGGATCCGGAGACCTATCTGGTCAAAGCGGATGGCGAACACTTGACCTGCGAGCCCGCCACGGTGCTGCCGCTCGCGCAGCGCTACTTCCTGTTCTGAGCCACGTCCCTCGATGCTGCAGTTGATCAGCAGTCCGGTCACCGACATCGATTCCACCCGGCCGGAAATTCCGGTGCAGGTGGACCGCATCCAGCTCGCCAAGCGTCGGTGGCGCGGTCACGCGGAAGACGGGCAGGAATTCGGGTTTGAACTCGCGGCTCCCCTGAAGCCCAACGACACGGTTTTTCAAACGCCGGTCGCCCGGTATGTGATCCACCAGCGCCCCGAACCGGTGCTCGAAGTCTCCCTGGCGGTCACTCCCTCGGCCGCCGCCGGCATCGGCTGGGCCGTTGGCAATCTGCATCTGGACCTGTCCGCCGATTCGACACGCCTGCTGCTGCCCGACGAGCCCGCCGCCCGGCAGCTGCTGGGCCGGCTCGCCGTCCCATACCAACCGACCAGCGCCGTGTTCCGGCCGGGGCGGTTCGTGCGGAACCCCTGCTCGGCCGACGAACTCGGCCAGAGCCATCGTCACGAAGGCCCCCCCCGGCCGGACAGCCGGAGCTGAAGGAGCATGGAAGCAGCCGTCCCCATCTCCGACTCAACGGAACCCGACGTCGCCTGCGGTTTCAATGCGTTCCCGGGCGGCGTGGCGGCGTGGGTCTGTGCGCTCCTGCAGGCCAGCGACTCGTTTTATCCCACGGGCAGTTACGCTCACTCCTACGGCCTCGAAGGCCTCGTCGGCGCCGGCGTCGTGCGGGACCGCGAGACCCTGCACACCTTCCTGTTTTCCACGGCGCTGCCCGCGCTCGAGAACGTGGATCTGCCGCTGGCAGCCCACGCCTGGCGCGCGCTGGCGGACGGATCCTGGGATCAGATCGGCGAACTCGCCCGCTGGTCCGCGGCGCTCAAGACCGCGCGTGAGTCGCGGCTGGCCTCCGAGAACATCGGCCGTCAGCGCGCCGAATTGGCCGCGCGGATCCATCCCGATTCGCTGGCGGTGGAGTACCTCCGCCGCGCCACCGCAGCAGGGTGGCCGTTTGCCGCGCCGATTTCGGCGGCCCTCGAAGGCCGCATCACCGGCGCCCCCCTGGACGCCGTGCTCGCCGCGTTTTCCTACTCGACGCTGGCGGGACTGATCGCGGCGGCGATGAAGTTGCTTCGCATTGGCCAAAACAGCGCGCAGACGCTGCTCGCGGAATCGCTGGCGGCCGTGCCGTCGCTTGTCGCCCATGCCGCCGCCACGCCCCCCGAAGACATCGGCTGGTTCAGCCCCTGGCTCGAAATCGCCGCGGCCCGCCATGAATCGGCTGATGCCCGGATGTTCATCTCGTAACCGCGCCCCCGTAAACCGCACGACCACACCCCAGCCCTCTCCTCCTCACCATGAGTCGTCCACCTCGCATCGGCATCGGCGGCCCGGTTGGGTCCGGCAAAACCATGCTCTGTCTCCGCCTCTGTCAACGGCTGCGCCAGCAGTACTCGATGGCCGTCGTGACCAATGACATCTATTGCACGGAGGACGCGCAGTTTCTGATCCGGCAGACCGCCCTGCCGGCGGAACGGATCGTCGGGGTCGAAACCGGCGGCTGTCCGCATACCGCCATTCGGGATGACACGACGATGAACGAACAGGCGTGCCGCGGCCTGGAGGCGAAATTTCCCGACCTGCAGCTGCTGCTCGTGGAAAGCGGGGGTGACAACCTGACCGCAACCTTCTCGCCGGAACTGGTGGACGCCTTCATCTACGTCATCGACGTGGCGGAGGGCGACAAGATCCCCCGGAAGGGCGGACCGGCCATTCGCCACAGCGACCTGCTGCTGATCAACAAGATCGATCTCGCGCCGCTCGTGGGCGCCGACCTCGCGGTGATGGAACGCGATGCGAGGGCGCAGCGCGGCACCCGTCCATTCCTGTTTTGCGATTTGAAGCGGGAATACAACGTGAGCGGCGTCATCCGCTGGATGGAGCACCACCTCCTCTTCGCGCAGACGCCCGGCACCGTGCCGGCGCAGCCCGCCTGAATCACCGATGATCGGATTCGCCGGACATCTTCGGCTCGTCGCGGCGCGCCAGACCGATGGCCGCACCGTCCTCGCGCGCCAGGGCTTTCGCGCCCCGTTCCACCTGAGCAAGCCCTACTGGGACGGCGACTCCGGGACGCTCCTCGTCCAGGTCGTGAATCCGACCGCCGGAATCCTGGCGGGCGACCACCTCGATTCGAACATCGATGTCGCCGAGGATGCCGCGATGCTCGTGACGACGCCGAGTGCGAGCCGGGTCTTCACGATGATCGAGGGCCGCGCGGAATTCGCGCAGCAGTTTCGCGTCGCCCGGGGAGCGTGGCTCGAAGTGTCACCTGAACCGCTCGTCCCGCACCGGGGTTCCCGCTTCCGGCAAACCACCACGGTGGACCTGGCCGAGGGCGGAAGCATGTTCCTGGTCGACCAGCTTCTCCCCGGGCGGATTGGCCACGGGGAAGCGTGGGGCTGGAGCGAGCTGGTCCTCGACGTCACAGTTCGCGTCGCGGGAGAACCAATCCTGCGTGAACGCTTCGCCCATTCCGGCGAGGAGCTGCACCGGCTGGCGGAATTTGCCGGATTCTCACCGGTGGCATGCTTCGCGACGGCGATTCTCGTGCCACCCGCGCCGGACGGGGATCCGGCGTGGTGCCGCGAGGTGGCGGCGCAGCATGCTGACGGTGTCTGGGTCGGAGTGAGCGCGCTGCGCCGCATCGGCTGGACGATTCGTGTCGTGGCGCCGGACACCGTTCGTTTACGCGCCACCCTGGCGACGATCCGCCGGATCCTCGCTCCGCATTTCCCCCGCCTGGGGTGCAACCCCCGAAAGCTCTAGAGCAGCCTCAGCTGGTCGGGCTGGGACGCCGCCCCAGCCGCGGCGGGGTCAGGCCTGGCCGCCGTAGCCTCTGGCGAAGGAGGCCGACCCCGCCCTGCATCGAACCATGGCGAGGAAGGGACTCCGCGCCCTACCTTGATCAAGCCCGTTGGCAGGGCGGCGAGTCCCTTCACCGCCATTCGGATCGCTGATGATTCGCGCATGATGCGCAGATGGCGCGGAGCTCGCACCGGCGCGCCCCTCCCGGCGGTTACGACTCAAGTCACACCGCTCTGGTCAGGCGAACAGGAGCACGACGCCGACGAGGCATCCGACGGCTCCCGCGACCCGGGCGACCTGAGGCACCCGTTTCGCCGCCCAACCGGCTGCGCCACCAACCGCCAGCAGCACGGCGGTCGAAGCCACGAATCCCGCTCCATAGTCCAGGGCCGACGCAGAGGCCGGCATTTCGGCTCCGTGCGCCAGGCCATGAAACGCCGCAAAGGCACCGACGATCACCGCCGCGAGCGTGGGTCGCATCCGGACGGCGACGGCGAGGAACAGCCCGGAGAGGACGACTGACGCCGCGATCGCCTGTTCAAGTCCGGGCGGAGGGACAATCCCGCGGGCCATGGCGGCACTTGCGGTCATGACGAGGAGAAACACTCCCGGGACCAGCCAACGCGCCCGTCCCCCCAACTGTACCGCCCACCAGCCGATCGCCACCATCGTGAGGATATGATCCAGGCCGGTGAACGGATGGGCGAAGCCCGATTGGAAATCCCACGTCAGATCTGGTCCGTCGTGGCCGGGGTGCGCCTGCGCGAGCGAAACACAGCCGGCGGCAATGGCCCCGGCGATCGTGGTACGGGTGAGCGTTTTCACGCCGCGATTTTAGCAGAATACGTTCCAGATTGCGCCCCATTTGCCGCCGATGGACGCAAAAAAGCCGTCCCGGTCGGGACGGCTTGGAAAGAGCGGAAGACGCGTCAGCGCTTTGAGAACTGGAACCGCTTGCGGGCGCCGGGCTGACCCGCCTTCTTGCGTTCCTTTTCGCGCGGGTCGCGCTTGAGGTGGCCGGCCTTCTTCAGCGCCGGACGGAGTTCGGCGTTCATCTTCTGGAGCGCGCGGGCGATCCCATGCGCGACTGCGCCGGCCTGGCCGGAAACGCCGCCACCATCGACATTCGCCGTCACGTCGATCTTTTCGCGAAGGTCGACCGTGAGGAGCGGCGCGTACGCCTGCTTGGCGAAATTGTCGTGCGAGAAATACTTTTCGAACTCGCGGCCGTTGACGGTCAGTTTGCCGGAGCCCTCGCTGATCCGCACGCGGGCGGTCGAGGTTTTGCGGCGGCCGGTGCCGAGGAAGACGTTGGCAGGTGTAGCAGCGCTCATGTTCTAGCGGTTAGCGGACGGAAATCTTTTCGGGAGTGTTGGCCTCGTGCGTGTGCGTCGCACCGGCGAAGACGCGGAGTTTGCGCAGCATCTTGGCGGCGATGATGTTCTTCGGCAGCATGCCCTTGACGGCGTGCTCGATGATGAACTCGGGATGGCGTTCGCGCATCAGCGAAACCTTGCGGTAGCTCTCGCCGCCCACGAAGCCCGAGAAGAACATGAACTCGTTCTGGTCTTCCTTCTTGCCGGTCAGCACGACCTTCTCCGCATTGATCACGACCACGTAGTCGCCGGTGTCAACGTGAGGGGTGTAGGAAGCCTTGTGGCGGCCCCGGATGATATTGGCGGCCTTCACGGCGAGACGACCAAGCGGAACCCCTGCGGCATCGATCAGATACCACTTGGGCTGCACCGTCTCCTTCTTGGCGAGGAACGTTTTCATGCGAAAAGAGGCCAAGTGCTAGGGTGAAAAAACAGGGTGTCAACCGAGTTTTCCGCGCTTTTCGGCGTTCGATGGAAAACTCCTTGGCGCTGAAGGCATAATTCCCGCTCGGTCTGCCACGGAAAGCCGCCTTCGAACGCGTCAGCCAGAGTCCCCGTCCACCGTCATTGGATCAACCTTTTTGCGCCCAAAGCTCCGCGCTTGTTTCCCGGTGACGTTGTGAGAAGGTTGACGGCTCATGCAGCCGCCTCCGCACCGTTTTCCGCTCCTTGCCGCCGGGATCTTTGGGACGGCGGGGGTCGCCTTGGGAGCGATGGGCGCCCACGCCCTCCAGCCGCTGCTGACCGAGCGCGGCATGGCGCAAGTCTGGGAAACCGGGGCACGGTATCACATCTATCACGCCATCGCCCTGCTGGGGCTGGCCGCGTTCCTCCGCAGTTCGACAAGCGTCGCGGAGGCGAACCGGCTCGTCTGGGCGGCGCGCTGCTGGACCCTGGGCATCGTGCTGTTCTCGGGGTCGCTGTACTGGTTCGCGGTCGGCGGGCCGCATGGCCTCGTGTATGTCACGCCCCTCGGCGGCGTCGCCTTGCTCGTCGGCTGGGTTTTCGTCATCGCCGCCGCCTGGTGCCGCGTCACCCCGGGCTCGGGCTGAGCTCACGCGATGTTCGCCGCCAGCGCCGCCGGTTTGATTTCGGCGGCCTGAGGTTTCAGTTTTCGCAATCCAACCCGGTGTATGCCTGCCCCCCTTCAAATTCCCGATGATCTGCGCGCGATGCTCGAAGCGGTGCAACGCGTCGGACGACCGCGACTCGTGGGAGGCGGTGTTCGCGACTGGCTGCTCGGCCTCGAGGCGAAGGATTTCGACGTGGAAGTCGGTGGGATCGACTACGAACGGCTGCACCGGGCGCTCGAATCATTCGGCGCCACGGATGTCGTGGGACGGAGCTTCGGGGTGATCAAGGTGCGGAGCGCGGCCAGTGGTCGCGAATACGACTTTTCGCTGCCGCGCCGCGAATCCAAGACCGGGGCCGGACACCGCGGGTTTGCCGTCGCCGCCAACCCGGGGCTCACCGATGCGGAGGCGGCGGCGCGCCGCGATTTCACGGTGAACGCGATCGCGCTCGATCCGTTCAACGGCGAGGTCATCGATCCGCACCACGGGCAGCGCGACCTGGAGGCCCGCGTTCTCCGGCATACGAGTGCGGCCTTCGTCGAGGACCCGCTGCGCGTGCTCCGGGCGTTCCAGCTTGCGGCGCGGTTCGATTTCACGATGGCACCGGAAACCGCGGAGCTGTGCGCCAGCATCAGCGCGACCTATGCCGAACTCCCGGTGGAACGGGTCTGGGGCGAATGGGATAAATGGGCGACCAAGGCGATCAAGCCGTCGCGCGGCCTGGAGATTCTCGAACAGACCGACTGGCTGAAGCACTTTCCCGAGCTCGCCGCGCTGCGCGGCACGCCGCAGGAACCCGAATGGCATCCGGAGGGGGACGTATTCACGCACACCGCCCATTGTCTCGACGCGCTCGTCGCGCTCCCGGAATGGGCCGAAAGCGCCGCGCCGCGCCGGCGGCTGCTCATGCTGGCCGTACTGGCCCATGATTTCGGCAAACCGGGGACGACCGCACGCGCCGAGAAAAAGGGCGCCGTCCGCTGGGTCAGTCCCGGTCACGAGGCGGCGGGGGGCGACCCCGCCAAGGCATTCCTGCGGCGGATCGGTGCGCCGCTGGATCTCGATCACCCGGTAGGCGCGCTCGTCGTGAACCACCTGGCGCACCATCACGGACAGCCCGACTTCTCCGACAGCAGCGTCCGGCGGCTCGCCCGAAAGCTGGCCCCGGCGACGATCGACGACCTGGCCGCCGTGATGCGCGCCGACGCCAACGGACGACCGCCGCTTGAATCCCCCGATATCCACGAACGGATCGATGCCCTCGTCGCCAAGGCACACAGCCTGCAGCTCGCCGATGCCGCGCCGAAACCGATCATCCTCGGCCGGCACCTCCTCGCCCTCGGGATGAAACCCGGGCCCGACATGAAGCCGATCATCGACGCCGCCTTCGAAGCCCAGCTCGATGGTGCGTTCGCGGACGAGAACGGCGGAATCGCCTGGGTGCGGGAACGCCTCGAGCGACCGCCGGACGCGAAGGGTTGAGTCGACCGCTGCGACATGATTCGTGCCTTCCAGTGGGATCTGGCGAGACAGGTTGAACGGCTCGACTGGTTGCTGGCCCAACTGCCGAAGTACGCCGAGTGGGGATACAACGAACTGTATCTGCACCTGGAGGACGCCGTCGAATATCCCAGCCTTCCCGGCGTCGCGCGAAAGGACGCGTATTCGCACCGGCAGCTCGGTCGGCTCGTCGACGCGGCGCGGGGCGTCGGCATCAACGTCGTGCCGATCGTGAACCTGCTCGGACACACGCAGTACCTGATCAAGGTGCCCGCGCTCCGCGAACTCAACGAACTGGTCGACGACGAAGGACGACCGCTCGAGCGTGGCCAGATCTGTCCCGTCCATCCCCGCACGATCGAGATCGCCAGTCGCCTGCTGAGCGATGTTCGTCCCTTCTGCACGGCCGGCAAGGTGCACGTCGGCCTCGACGAATCATTCCTGCTCGGAAGGCATGCCCGCAGCCGGGCCGAGATCGAGCGCATCGGACTGCCGGCGCATTTCGCCCGGTACGTCGGCGCCCTGCGCGAACTCACGCGTTCCGCCGGCCTGGGCATGGGACTCTGGGCCGACATGCTTTATTTCCTGCCCGAAGCGATTCCGCTCCTGCCGACGGACATCGCCGCGTACGAGTGGTATTACTATTCGTTTGGCCGGAAGCCCCGCGTCGAGCTGTTCAACTTTCGCGAAACCGATGTCGGCGAACGCCTGCGGTCCCGCGGCCTCGCCTATTGGGGCTGCCCGATGAACGGCTCGTTCCGGCACGAACCCCTGCCGCATTTCTCGGACCGGCTGGCCAATGTCGTGTCCTGGTGGCATCGCTGCCGGCGACTGCGGGCCGAGGGCTTTCTGATCGCGTCGTGGGAGCCGAGCCGGCTCGCCCAGGAGCTGACGACCGTGGTCGATGCCGCCGCGGCGTCGCTGTGGCTGGACGGCGAGGACGACCCTCGGGCGATGCTGGAGCGCGGATTCGCGCGCGTCTTCGGGACAGGCGACCGCGGGGCCGCCGCGCGGCGGAAGGCGCGAACCGCCGCCGCCTTGGCGCTGGCCTGTGATCGGTACCCATTCAGCGGATATCCCCGGTGGGAGATCAACGAACGCTGGGACACGATTTCGGGACGGGAACCCGTCGCGACCTATCGAGCCGAAGCCCGCTATTTCGACCGACTGCGCAAACGTGCGATTGCCGCGGGCGTCCCGTTGCCGTTGCGCGCCAGCATCGATTTGCGCTGGTATCTCGCAGAGCGCGACGTCCGCGTCCGGGAGGCCCGCCGGGCCTTGGGGGCGGGTCGGGGGCCGGGGCTGGGCTCGAAATATCGCCAGGCGCTGCGCATTGGACTCCGCGCCGCGCGGACGATGTGGGAACGGACCCGCGACCGAGGTACGGATGGATCGAACGTGAGGATATTGCGCGCTGACCGGGACCGGGCCGAGGCCGCCGGCGCCGGGAAACCGATTTTCGGTTCCCGCTGGCAGCTATGTTACCGCGTGCACAACGTTTCTCCCGCCGTTCAACTCGTCGCCGTCGAACAGAAATTGGAGGGACAGCCCTGGCAAACCCGGCAGGCCTGTCACACGATCGAGTTCCAGGCCATTGCGGCGCGACGTCGGACCGGAATCGTGCGCGAACATGCCGCTCCGGTGGACTGGGACGGAGATCTCAACCGACCGCCGCAGTTGCGCATCGTTGTTCGCGGCATCGGCCGGGTCGCGGTCTCGGAGCTCGCGCTGACCGATGGACACCGAACCTTCCGAGCCCAATCCAAGCGCTGGATCGGCCGCCCGGCTCCGCGATCCGGCTTCCCCGTGATCGACTGGGCCGGCGTTCAGGAGGCGGCCCCCGTCACTTGTGAAATCGCCGCCACACCGCGAGGCCGGCGGATGCGAACGCGCCCTACTCGCTCAGCAGGTTGACCCGCACTTCGGCGCTCAGGTCGGGAAACCGCATCCAGAAACCGCTGATCGCCGCCCGCCGGATCACAACCTTCGGGTTTTCCACCGGACGGGTGAAGTACCGGTCGTCATTCGCGATCTGCCACCGCTGCCCGTTTGCGAGCAAGAACACCTGGCGCGGCTGCCAACCGCGGAACTTTCCGACGACCGTACTCTCGGCGACGACATCATCCTTGTGACCCGAGGAGACCAGCAATCCCTTGGCCCGATCGAACAGACCGTGCGACGCCGGTTTGGATTGCGCCTGAGCCCTCTCCACCCGGGCCGCAGCGGCCGTAGCTTCTGCTTTTGCGGCCTGGGCTTCGGCCGCACGCTTCGCCGTCATCGCCTCGTCGGCGGCCCGGCGCGCGGCCTCGAGCTCGCCGCTCTTGTACTTTTCGACCAGCCGATCCAGCTCGGCCAGTTGGGCCGGCGACAAACGCTGCAAACCAGCGGCGGATGCTTCGGCAGGGCTCACGGTGGACGAAAACGTCCCCGGCTCGCCGGGAGCAGCCACGGCGACGCAGACAAACAGGAGTCCGATGGCGTACCGTTTCACGGAGCATGGCAGTAAGAACGGAGCGGCCCCGGCGGCAACGGCATTCCCCCGCGCCGACAAAAAAAGGCGCCCTCGGCTGAGGGCGCCCGAAAGACCGAACGGTTGACCGGATCAGAACTTGATGTGGAGGTCCGCGTAAAACATCCGTCCGAAGAAGCTATAGATGCTCCCATCGAACGGGGGGCTCGCGAACGAATCGCGGTCAAGCGGCGGCGACTGGTTGTTCACGTTGTTGCAGCCGACATCGAAGCTCACGCCCCGGAAGACGGAGTTCAATTTGCCCAAGTTCATCCGGAACTGCAGGTCCAGCGTCGTGTAGGGGCTCACCTTCGATCCGTAGAAGCTATCGACGCTGTTGATGCGCGTCAGACCGACGGTCGCACCGTAGGACCGGTAGTCCCAGTCGAGCGTCGTGTATGACCGCGTCTTCGGCAGCGTGCCGTACCCGTTGTTGCCGGCGTACTCGGTGCCCGAGTCATCCGGGCCGGTCTTGAGGAAGAACTGCTTCAACAGCGCCCATTCCGAGCTGACGACGAAGCGGCCGTACTGCTCCCACGGCAGCGTGTACTTGAAGTTGATGTCGAATCCATGCTGCGTCTGGGTCGCGATGTTCACCAGGGTCTGCAGCACGTAGACATTCACCGGATTCGGCGAGAGCTGGCCCGGAGCCGTCACGGCCGTTCCGCCCTGACCCGGGAAATTCCCGAGGGCGACGTAGCGCGAGAAGGGCGAGGCCGCCCCGTACTGCTCGACCGACTGCATCATGGTCAGGGTGCCGCCGGGTGAGCCGATGAGATCGGTCTGGTCGATCTTGTAGTAGTCGACCGTGATCTCGAGGCCCTTGGCGTACCTGGGCGAGTACACGACGCCGGCGGTCCAGCTTTTCGCCTTCGCGGGCGTCAGGTGCGGATTGAATCCGTTGAGCTGATAACCCTGGATGTTCGGGAACTTGCCGATCGCCTGGCCCTGGGCGTTGTACGCGGTCAGGCCGGAGGGTGAGTTCGTGAAGCCGGAGCTCGAGGGGCCGTACAGCGAGTAGAGGGTCGGAGCCGAGAACGATTTCGCGTAGGTCGCGCGCAGCGCGAGCTCGTCATTGAATGGCAGGTAGCGGACCGAAATCTTCGGCACGCTGGTCTTGTTGCCGTCGCTGTACGACTCGTGCCGAATCGCACCGTCGAGCGACAGGATGTGCAGGCCGGGAACTCCGTTCTGCGGCGAGAACAGCGGAACCTTGAGTTCCGCGAACGCGCTCTTCACGTCACGCTGGTTCTTGAACGGACTGAGCGACGTGCCGTTGTTCCAGAGCGAGGTGGATGCGCCCGCCGGGATGGTGCTGTTGTAGTCGGCCGAGGCGTCGAGCGACTCCTTGCGATATTCCAAGCCCGCGGCGTACTGGACGGGGCCGGCGGGCAGTTCGAACACCTTGCCGTTGGCGAGGGCGTCGTAGGTGTAAAGCTGGCTCGTGTAGTTGCCGACCGAGGTGCCGAAGATGTTCGCCTGCGCCAGCTTCACCGGGTCCTGCTGGATCGCGAACATGTTGATCAGCCCGGTCCGGATGCCGTTCAGCAACGCGGAGTTCAGGATCTGGTTGAACCCGTAAGCCGTCTGATACGACACGTTGTAATTGGCATAGACCTGCCAGTTGAAGAACTCGTTGACCTTGCCATCCAACTCCGCCGTCGCGCGGTAGAAGTTGGTCTGGTTGTCATAGATCCGGTTGGGCCCGTAGATGAAACGGTTGCGGATCGTGAAGTTCGTGTCGGTGATGGGCGACTGGCCGTAGCTGATCAGCGTGCTGCTGGATGCGCTCACCGGCTGGGGATTCAGCTGATAGTTCGTCTCGGTGAAGGCGTACATGAAATCGCCCTTCAGCTCGAGCGTGTCGGTGATCTTGTGTGAGCCCGACAACGTCGCGACGCGCTTGTCGACCGAGTTCATGATCGTGGGCTTCAACGCCAGGTTGAAACCGGTGGTGACATCCTCCGGTTCGGCGTAGACGCCCTGCGCAACGAGCGTGGCGACCGAATTCGGTCCGGCCGGCGGCGCATTCAGACCGGCCTTCAGGACATAGAAGGTGCCGAGGTTGTCGTTGATGACACCGGGATAGGACGGGGTGCCGAAGTACGGGTTGTCGTAGGCGACATCGCGTTCCCACAACGGCTGCGATTTGGACCACTCGGCGGAGAACATGAGATGGGTCTTCCCGTCGCCCCCGCCGGCGACAGCCGAGACGGAACGCTCGCGCCAGTACCCGCCGGTATCCTTGGGCGCCATGCTCATGTGGAATCCGACCTCGGCCCCGGTGTAATCCTGCCGCAGGATGATATTGATGACACCCGAAACCGCGTCCGTGCCGTAAATGGCCGAGGCGCCGTCGGTGAGGACCTCGATGCGCTCGACCGCTGAGATCGGGATGAGATTCAAGTCGACGAACTGCGCGCCGGTTCCGGCCGCGCCGCTGGCCGCCACCGCCGATGGCGCCACGCGACGGCCGTTGATGAGCACGAGGGTGTCCGTGTTGCGCAGCGACACCTGTGATCCGCCGTTCGTGTAGGCACCGGAGATGTTGCCGTTCTCGATGCCGACGTTGTTTCCACCCTGGATCTGGGGGACCGTTTTTCGCAGGACGTCGAGGACATTGGTCCGCACGCCGCTGGTTTCGATTGCCTGGACACTGATGGTCTGGACTGGGAGTGCCTTGGCTTCGTCGGCCGCCGCCGGAATGTAGGATCCCGTGACGACATATTTGTCGAGGACCTGCGGATTCTGGGTGCCGGTTTCAGTGGGAGCGGTGGTTTGGGCAAAACCCGTCACCGCCATCAGGCCCGCCGCCGCGACAAGCGATGGCCAAGCCGGGAACTTCCGTTCCGGGAGTTTGTTCATAGCGTTCTTCCGTTGTGTTGTGTGTGGTAGTGATCAACACACACGCCGCCGAACAACACGCGCACCCGGGGCGCGCACAAGCAGGGCAAGCTCTCGCGAGCTGCGCTTGCACACTCCTAATGGCTGGTGACGACCGCGACTGTGTTGAACTGACCGGCTGGCTGGCTGCCCCGCCGGTTCTGGGCGCTATGGGAACGGCGGCTATGACACGGGGACGGCCCCTGTTAGCAACATCGAATTGCGGCAACAATTACACGCCGCCAATTTGCATTTAAAAACCGCTGCGGGATGCCGAAATCACCGCGAATCGTTTTTCGGGCGGTGCTTCAGGCCACGGTTTGGTCGGTGCGAAAAAAAGCCCCGCTCCGAAGAGCGGGGCCTGCAGAGAGGCAAACGCGGATGGCGATTAGAACTTGTAGCTCGCGTCCACGTAGTAGAACCGGCCGATTTCGTTGTACGTGCTCTGATCGACGTTGCTGTCCGGGAAGGCCGCCGGCGCCAGGGGTGGCATCTTGTTGAAGACGTTGTTCGCGCCGATGTTGACCGACAGACCGCTCAGCCAGCGGTTCGCATTGAGTTTCGAGAAATCGTATCCCAGGCCGAGATCGTAGCTTTGGTACGACGCGACCGGCACCGGCGTGATCGCCGCCGAGCCGCCCGGACCGATATCGGTCACGCTGCTGACATACGTGTGGCCAACGAACGCATTGTACGCGTGATACCGCCAGTTGACGGTCGTGTACGTCCGCACCCGCGGAATCGTGCCTTGACTCACCGAGCCGTTGCCGGACGCGTGGCCAACATAGCTGAAGTAGTTCTCGGTCGGGAGCGCCTGCGCAATGTAGCTGTGGTAGATGTTCGCCGTGCTGGCGATGTCGAACCGGCCGATTGACGGCGTGTCGAATCCATACTCGACCGTGATGTCCGTGCCCTTGACGGCCTGCGCCGCGAGATTCACGAGCGGGGTGACCAGGTAAACGCTGGACGGATTCGCCTTGCTGAGCTGACCGGGAGCCGTGACCCCCGATCCATTCGGATTCCCGAAGTGAACCGTGCCGGCGTACGGGGACTGCGGGCCAAGAAGTTCGACGCTCTGGGCAATGACCGTCTGGTCATAGAACCCGGCCAGATTTTTCTGCACGGTCTGGCGGTAATCGATCGAAATGCTCAACCCCGGAGCGAACTTCGGGGTGTAGACAACGCCGGCCGTCCACGTGGTCGCCGTCGAGGGCTTGAGATGCGGATTCGAGCCGGAAACCGATTCGAACTGGATCTGATCGGTCGTGCCGCCACCGTAGTTATTGAACGAAATCGAATTGGTGAACCCGGTCGAAATCGGGCCGTAGAGGTTATAGAGCGTCGGCACGGAAAATGACTTGCCGGCCGTCCCCCGGAACGTGAGTTGATCGTCGATTGGCTGATACCGGAGGCTGACCTTCGGCACCTCTGACGAGCCAATTTGGGTGTACTCCTCGTAGCGACCAGCCAGGTCGATATTCAAGGAATGTACCGCAGGAACTCCCATCGTCGGGCTGACGATGGGCGCGGTAACCTCACCATAAAAGGCCGTGATCTTCCGGTGGGAATTGAACGGCTGCAGCGAGGTTGCACCGGCCCAACCGATGTTGCCGTTCTCGTCCGGAATGCTGTTCACGTCCGGCTGCGCTGCGAGTGCCTCGCGCGTGTAACTCGCCCCGATCGCGAATCCAAGCTGCCCGCCCGGCAGAGTAAACGGGGTGCCGGTGACCTTCGCGTCAAACGAGTTCAGCGTGCTAACCGCGTTGAAGAACGCAGTGCCGAGAATGTTACCGGGCAACACACCGGCCGGCTGCGTGTAGGCGAACGGATTCAGCCTCCCGGAGGCGAGGGCGTCGTCGAACGCGACCGTGTTGACGAGGTTGGGGTTGGTGTAGTTGAGCTCGTAGCGGTTCAGGTTCGCGGCCACTTCCCACGTGTAACCGTCGCCGAACTTGCCCCGCAGCCCGCCAACGCCGCGGAAGAGCGTGGAGTCGTTCTGGAAGATGCGGGGATAGGTGAAGAACCGGTTGTGCGCGGTGACGACATACCCCTTGGAGTAGTCGGCCGGCGAGCCCTGATCCATCCAGGCCTGGGAGAACGGACTCGTCGGGGTGTCCGCCGGCAGGTACATGTTTCCGGGAGGCGGGGGATAACCGCCCAGCCAGAACGGATCCAGATAGGCGTCCGAGAGATTCGGATACAACGGCTGCGCATTCAGTTGCGACTGGGTGAACGTGTTGGTGAACATCCCATCGCCGAAGGCGCTCAGGTTCTCGCCAAAGATGTCATGCGTAACGTTGATCACGGCACTGCGGCGCCGAAGGTTCGTCCGCAACGTGGTGTAATTCGCGAGATTAAACCCATGCAGTGCTTGCGACGCGGTGATCGGGGTGTAAGTGCCGTTCGCGACCAGTTGATCAATCGTGTACTGGTTGCCTCCCGGAGGAGCGTTCAGCTTCGGATTCAGCATGTAGCGCTGGTCACTGTAGTCCGAGAGATTGAACACATCGATCACCCCGGGATAATACGTCGTGCCATAGATCGGGTTGCTGAACGGCCGCTCGTATTGAAGGATGGGGTCATCCTGAGTGTACTCGGCGGAAATCGAAACCGACGTCCGTCCGGTGCTCACGCCGCCCGAAATGTACCCGGACCGTTCCCGGTAATGTCCCTGGTTCGTGCTTTGGCCATAGTGACCGCCGACTTCCCAGCCGTTGTAATCCTTTTTGAGGATGATGTTCACGACGCCACCCACCGCATCGGAGCCGTAGATGGCCGAGGCGCCATCCGTCAGGACCTGGATGTCCTGCACCGCGGCGATTGGAATCATGTTCAGATCGACAAACTCGTAACCGCCGACCCCTTCCGCCGGATCGAACGCGACCCGCCGGCCGTTGATCAGAACGAGCGTGCTGAGGTTGTGGATGGCGATCTGCGACCCGCCATACGTCGTGTTCGACGCGATGTTCGCGTTCTCCGTACCCAGATTGGAATTACCGCTGAATTGCGGCATCGCCTTGCGCAGGAGGTCGAGAATGTTGGTTTTGACACCGGTATTCTCGATTTGTTGGTGGCCAAGTACCGTGACCGGGATCGCGAGAGCGTCCGCGGCCGTCGGAATATTGGAGCCGGTCACAACATATTTTTCCAACACCTGCGGAGTCTGACTATTCGCAGGCGGAGTATTATCTGATGAAGCGGTGGTTTGGGCGAACCCATTTACCGCGAACAGGCTGGCGGTCGCAAAAAGCGAAAGCACAGCCCTGAACTTCCGTTCCGGGAGTTTGTTCATTGCGTTCTTAGTAGGTTGATGTGGGATAAGCCAACGCGGCTTGCGCCGTTGTTTGCTTGAGCCGCACCCAAGGGCATGCCCCCAGCGGCGGCAATCCTAATTTGATGACACGAGGTTAGGGACTTCATGGATATCAAAGACTCCGGTCAGCCCTCGGAACATTTCCGATGCGCGACGCGCAATCACCCCATGCGCAACCGATCAGGTGTGCTGCTTGCCGTCGGGACCCGAGGAGCGCAGCGTTTAGCAGGCCTCGCGCCACATCGATGAATCCCGCACTTCCAGAGCATCTCCGCCGCGCAACTCCGGTCCGCCCTGGATCGCCTTGTCCTCGACCCTGTGGAAGGCCAGATCTCAAACCTCACAGCCCGACAACAGTTTCAGTTATTATTGTGTAAATAGACCGATATTGTCATGAAAGAGCTGCAGGCGATCGTTTACAACCTCCTCGAATCCGCATCCGGACCCTCCGTGCTGGCAACTCTTGTCGCGGTCGAGGGCTCGTCCTATCGCCGTCCGGGCGCCCGGTTGCTCGTCCTTCCGGATGGTTCGCGGATCGGTTCGATCAGTGGCGGATGCCTGGAAGAAGACGTCCTGGCACGCGCGCGCCGGGTCGCTGGCAACGGAATTCCGGATACGGTAATTTATGACACAACGTCGGAAAACGACCTCGTCTGGGGCGTCGGACTCGGGTGCCACGGAGTCGTCCGCGTCTTCCTCGAGCGGTTGTCACCGCGGCCGGCGTGGGCACAGCAGCTGGCGGATAACTTCGCGGCCCGGCGCCCAACGCGACTCGCCGTGACTCATGAGAATTCCGATCCCGCGCAGCTTGGAACGAGCATTGCGGACCCCGCCACGGCCAACGGTGCGGGCACCTTTGTGCAAACCGTCGCGCCGCCCACGATGCTGCACATTTTCGGCGCAGGAGACGACGCGCAGCCGCTGGTCCGGTTGGCGAAGGAGCTCGGTTGGGTCGTCACCGTGAATGACCCGCGTCCGGCCCATGGCACCCACGAGCGCTTCCCCACGGCGGATGCCGTCATCACCGGTCCCGTCGAGGAACTCGCCGCGGCACATGTCTTCGACTGCGACTCCCTCGCGGTCGTCATGACGCATCACTACGTGCACGACGTACCTCTGCTCCGCGAACTCCTGCCGCAGCCGCTGGCGTATCTCGGTCTCCTTGGCCCCAGAAAACGCGCAGAGAAAATTCTCGCGGATCTCACGGCCGCCGGGATCGACATCACGCCCGAACAGCGCGCGCGGCTGCACGCGCCGGTGGGTCTGGACATCGGGGCCGACGGCCCGGAACAGGTCGCACTTGCGATCGTGGCCGAGATCCAAGCCTCGCTCGCGGGTCGAAGCAGCCGCCCGCTCCGCGAGCGGCTGGAACCGATCCATCGATCCGGAAGCGACGGGATCGCCTGATTCGCCAAGCGGCTCTGCATTGGGCAAAAGTGTCGACCCTCGATCCCGGATTTCGGAGAACAGGACCGAGGCGCCTACCCATGAACGACAGCCGAACCCCCAGCCCCGCTGCTCCGCGACCGTCCCAGTCCGGAAGCCTCGTCGGCGCAATCATTCTGGCGGCCGGAGCATCAACCCGAATGGGCCGGCCGAAGCAGCTGCTTCCGATCCATGGACAACCTTTGCTCGTGCGCACGGTGGAAGCCGCCCTCGCGGCACCGGTTTGGCCGGTAGTGGTCGTGCTCGGCGCCAACGCGGACCTGATTCGGCCGGCCCTGCAGACGTTCCCCGTGATCATCGCGGAAAATCCCGCGTGGGCGGAGGGAATGGCTTCGTCGATTCGGACCGGCGTCGCCACGCTGCACCAGTTCTCACGGCTGATGAACAGCGCGTTGCTCCTGCTGTGCGACCAGCCGGAGTTCTCCACCGCTGCCATCGAGAAGCTGCTCGCCGTCCAGCGGTCGACCGGCGCATCGATCGTCGCCGCCCGCTACGCCGGCCACCCCGGTGCACCGGCGCTTTTTGATGCGAAACACTTTGCTGCGCTCGCCGGCCTGACCGGCGAACAGGGTGCCCGCGCCTTGCTGAGTGATCCCGCCGCGCCGCCGGCGCTCGTGGACCTGCCCGAACTCGCGTTCGATCTGGACACCCCGGAGGACCTGGCGCGGCTCGGCCAGCCGCCGGCATGATCCTCTCTCCTGCCCCAACATGAAACCCCTCGTCTGTTTCCTCCTCCTCGCCTCCGCGTGGGCACCCGTCGCCCGTGCCGCCGACCACCCCGACAAGACCCGGCTCAAGGCCGAACTCGCCCAAATGGAGGAGCGGTTCTGCGCCATGACCCGCGAGAAAGGCGTGCTCGCGGCGTTCGAGCACTTCGCCGCCCCCGATGTCGCGTTTCTTGGCCCTGATCCGCGAAAGGTTCGCGGTCTCGAAGCGGTTCGCCAGCGGATCGGTCCGGACCGTCCCGGTGTCACCGTGAAATGGTCAGCCGCATTCACCGACGTTTCGGACGACGGCACGCTGGGCTACAACTACGGGCGGTACGAGTGGCACATTCCCGGGCCCGATGGCCGGGAGTCGGTCCGCACCGGCTGGTTTCTCACGATTTGGAAGCGGCAGCCGGACGGGTCATGGCGCTACGTCATGGACAACGGCACACCGGACAGACCGGCGCCATAGCCACCGCCCAAGCGCCAGGAACGCCCCCCGGAAGGTCACGCGTTGCGGTGCAGCTTCGTCTTTAGCGCCCGCGCCAGGACGAGGGCGCCATCGACCGTGTCGGCACACACGTTGAAGTGCCCCATCTTCCGGCCGATCCGCGGCTCCCGCTTTCCGTACAAATGCAGCTT
Organism: Opitutaceae bacterium; assembly: GCA_035545515.1. Taxonomy (GTDB): domain Bacteria; phylum Verrucomicrobiota; class Verrucomicrobiia; order Opitutales; family Opitutaceae; genus ER46. The sequence continues at coordinate 41,004 of DASZYH010000255.1, read as the reverse complement.
CACCCGCGGTGCGTCCAGAAGCGCCGCCCAGTCAGGCTCGCCCTGCACTGCGTCGCCGCGCCACGTCCACGCATCGCCGAGGATGTTCACCATCACGGCCGGCGACGTCATCGCGGTGTCGCCGAGCGGCAACCCGCAGATCGCCCGCACGTGCTGCTCGAACTGCGAGGTCACGCACGCGTCCATCGTCGCATGGCCGGAATTGTGCGGCCGCGGCGCCAGTTCGTTCACGAGGATCTCATCCTGTTCCGTCACGAACATCTCGATCGCCAGCAAGCCGACGACGTCGAGCCTGGCCGCGATGGCCTGGCCCAGCGCCTCGGCGCGGGCCCGCACCGCCTCCGGGACGCGCGCCGGCACGATGGAGAAGTCGAGGATGTGCCGGGTGTGGATGTTTTCCGCGACGGGAAACGTCCGCATCTCCCCCGCCGCGTTTCGCGCCACGACCGTGGAAACCTCGCACCGGAACGCGATGAACTTCTCCACGACGGCACGCTGCTGCGCAAAGGCGGCAACCGCCTCCTCGAGTCCGGCCTCATCCGTCACCTTGAGCTGTCCCTTCCCGTCGTAGCCGAACGCCGCCGTCTTCACGACGCAGGGGAGTCCGATGCCGCGGATCGCCGCGCCGAGGTCGCCGCCCGCCTCGACCTCCCTGAACGGCACGTGCGGAAACCCATTCTGCTTCAGCCAGTTTTTTTCCCGCGTCCGATTCTGGCAGATCTCCAGCACGCTCCAGTGCGGATGCAGCGTCACCTCCGACTCGATTGCCCGCAGGGGCCCGACGGGGATGTTCTCGAACTCGTAGGTGACCACGTCGCACCTCCCGACAAACTCGCGCAGGCGGGCGACGTCGTCGTACGGCGCGTTGATTTCGCAGGCCGCGACCTCGCCGGCCGGCGAATCGGCCGCGGGTTCGTACACGTGCACGCGATAGCCGAGGCGTTCCGCCGCATGCGCCAACATGCGGCCGAGTTGGCCCCCACCGAGCACACCAATGGTTTTTCCGGGAAGCAGCATGGGCGGGAAACGGGCGAATGATGCCGATCATCCGCGGAAAACAAGCCCGCGGTGCGACATCCGCCGCCCTCAGGGCAGCTTTGCCTCCAACACGGTCGCGGTCTGCCGCGTCCGGAACGCCTCGAGCGAGGCCCTGACCGCAGCGTCTCCCTGCGCGAGCACCGCCGCCGCAAACAGGGCGGCGTTGACCGCACCCGCCTTGCCGATCGCGAACGTGGCGACCGGAACCCCTCCCGGCATCTGCACGATCGACAGGAGCGAGTCCATTCCCTTCAGCGCGTGCGACTCCACCGGCACACCGAGCACGGGCAGCGACGTCAGCGACGCCGTCATTCCCGGGAGGTGCGCGGCACCGCCGGCGCCGGCGATGATCACCTTCAAACCACGGGTAGCCGCCGTCTTGGCATATTCGACCATCAACTCCGGCGTGCGATGGGCGCTGACGACCCGTTTCTCGAACGCGATCCCCAGCTGGCCGAGGGTCGTCGCACAATGCTGCATCGTCTCCCAGTCCGACGTGCTGCCCATGATGATTCCAACGACAGGTGTGGGCTGTGCCATAGGTAGAAGCCAATACGCATGGTTTTCGTCCGGCGAAAACCTAATTTTCAGCCATTGCCGTCCGGAGGGAGGCCATCACATGCCCGCGCTCCGCGGTCCGTTTCCCGCGATTCGTTGCAGCCGGATTGGAATTTCCACCGCGTCGTCGCGGATCTCCAAAGCCTGGGCATAGGGTCGAAAATCGCGGGCACTTGCCCGGACCGAAACCGCGCCCGGAAGCAGCTCAAATTCAACGCGGCCCCGGGCATCCGCGATTTTTTGCATGTCCCCGATCGCCACGAGCGCCCCGGATGGCAGGCCCGTGAACGTGACGGTATGCGGCTGGACCGGTTCCAGCGACACGGCCAGGACCGCGGGGTGGCTGGCTCCGTCGATATGCCCCCGCCAATTGTGAAACAACGGCGCGCGTATCTCGACGTCGGTCCCCGCGGGAGGAACGTCGATGCTGAGCGAGTCTCCCGACGGGCGGACGAAAGCGCCTCCGGCCACCGCGACCTCAGCCATCGCCGGGAGCTCGCACAAGGTCACCTTGGGCGGGGCCGCCGGAACGCTTTGGGCCGCGGCTCGCGTCGCCGCAGAGGCGTCAGCCTCGCGGCCAAACCACCGTTGTGCGCCAATCACACCGACGAGCACGGTGACGAGCACGATCGCGAGTACGACGCGAGCGCCCCGGCCTGCGGCCGGCGCGCCGAGGTGCTGGCGCAGAGGATCGTTGTCGGTGCTGGACATGGACGCGAATAGCCGAATGGCAAAACGGACGCCGGGCGAGCCGATTCGCCTCCGGGCGCACTGGCGTTGCCCTCGATAAGGATCGGGCGGCGGAAACCGCTTTTCCGCTGATGGGCCGTTCTCGTATCAACCGGTACCAGGAGAACGAAAAGCGCGGGTGAGCGGAAGCCCAACCCGCGCCAGGTAAATTCAAATCACATGCTCAGACGAGCGTGACGCCTCCCCGGGCGTATACGATCGTCGTACCGGCGATCTTGTCGTGCCAGGATTGCTTCTCGTCGTCGAATGCCGCCCAAAGGAATCCCAGCCCGATCACGAAGAACGAGAGAAATCCTCCCAGCACGCGAACCACAACGGTCGGCCAGTCGATCTCGCGACCGTCCAGCCGGATCAACCGGAGGCCACACACGATGCCTCCGATCGTGGTGCCGCGGAGTTTCCACATCAATGCGCTGTACACGGCGAGCACGACCATGAATCCGCCAGGCATGCCGATCCACGCGCGATGCGGCAGGATGCCGTTCAGGATCTTGATGAGGATCGCGCAGAGCACGACGTCGAGCAGGACCGCGGCAAGTCGGATCCAAAAGCCGGCGCGGGGAAGCGCTGCCGGCGCGACGACTGACGGCACGGCCGCGACCGCAGCTTCCGTTGCCACGGCGGCTCCGGCCGCCATCCCAGCCATTGGAGGCACGATTCCCGGCGCCATGCCAGGGACGTCCGCGGGGGGCGGCGGCACAGTCGTCCGACCGGTGGGCACCGCGGTGGCAACCGCGGGCTTGGGCCGTCGCGACACCAGGATCAAGGTGTAGACCACCACGCCTGCGCCGAGCCAGCCGAGCACCTTCATGAGGATGAAGCCGAAGAACGGAATCGTGTAGAGCAGCATCACGATCAATCCGCCGATCAGGACGGAAACCGCCGTGCGGGCCCAGCCACCGTTATCGAGCCACCGCGTGAAGGGACGCCCAATTGCGGCGAACAAAACCGCCTTGCCGAACAACGTGGCCACGATCATCCCGATCGCGACAAACGGGACGACGGCGATCCCAACCACCGTCACGCACAGGAGAATGGTCGCGATCGGCACCAGCAGCACGGTCAACAGCGCGGCCAGCACGGAAAATCCCGGCCGCGTTGTCAGGGTCTGCACGCACCGGTCGACCCCCGAGCCGAACAACAGCGCGATGACGACGTACAGGGCAAGGAAGCCCGCCGCCACGCCCCAGGCCCATCCGAGGTTTTCGCCGAATCCAAGCGGTCGACCCAGCAGCAGGCAGTGCGTGAACCAAGCCCGCAACCCCTGCAGGTGACCGAGCCGCGCGAGGTTCAGGCCTCCGATCGCGATGCTTTGGGTTTGGCCCCGAACGATCGAATGCGGATCGCGCGTAACGGTGCCGCCGACGGACACAACGTCGCGAACGTCGGCGTCCGGTCCGAGCACCACATCGCCCATCACCGCGACCGCCGCACCGCCGATCCGGCTGTTCACATACGTGTCGCCCAGGACCGCCACGGCACTGTCGCGAACCGGACCCGTGACCCGAGTGTCACCGAGGATCGAAACCACGGCATCCCCGACCTCGCCGGCGGACGTCGATGATCCGAGCACGGAGACGACGGCGTCAGCCGACTCTCCCTGGGCGAGCTGGGAGTCCCCGCCGATTGTCACGCGGGCATTGCCGTTGCCCTGGTACTGGTGGCCGCGAACCCGGCTGTGGCTTTTCTCCGTCGCCGGCTTCTTTTGCGCTTCGGAAGACGACGGGGCGCTCTGGTCAAGGCGCCGCAAGTCTTGGGCTTTTCCCGCCTCGGGTGCCGAAGCCGGTTCAGTGGCGGCCGCCGAGGAATCCGTGCTGCTCGAAGTGGTCGCTGCCGCAGAGCCGACCTCCTTGGTCGGTTCGGCTGCCGCGTCCTTCGGGGTGGCGGTCTCCGCCGATGCGGAATCGGCGGTCGGCGCCACCGGCGCGCTCGGGGCCTCTGGCGCCGGCGTAATCGCTGGCGCCGTGGTCGAGGGGGTGGCGGTAGCGGCAGCCGCGGAAGGCGCCAATGCGGCGCTCTTGTCGTCGGGCTTGGCCGTGTCCTGGGCACGCAGCGTGCCGGCCGTAACCAGGGCCAGCGCCAGTGCGATGCAGGACAGAAACTGCCGGGAATGGGATTTCATGGCTGGAAAATCAACGGTGGGCATAGAGGGTCCGGTACGCCGCGGCACCGAGACTGAACAAGGCGAGATAGAGCGAGGCGACAATCGCAGCGCCGCCGTACAACCAGAGCGGCGGAATTTTCCCGATCAACTCCTGGGCATACGTCGCGACCAGTTGCAGCAGCATCGCGCAGCCGTGCAGCCAGCTGATCGCCGGGGCAAAGGCCGTCTGGACGTGGACCGGGAGGATCCCGGCATCAACCCGGTTGGTGATGACGAGGCCGAGGGTCCCGGCGGCGACACACAACACGACGAAGGCGGCGCGGGCGGCGACCGGCCAGTGCGTGTAGCTCTTGCGCCACCAGGGGAGCGCGGCGCGCCGGGCGATCTCCGCCTGGACCCGCAGTTCCAGCGACCGCGGGGCGGGCCGCGTCGGAAGATGGCGAACCGCCGTGTTGATCAATTGCTCGAGATTTTGTTCGTCGCGTGGAGTCATGACGATGCCGGGTTGAGGGTTTCCTGGGCGACCCCGCTGCGCATCAAAATTTTCGCCAGCGCCGCGCGACCGCGCAGAATGTCGGTCTTAACTTTCGCCAGCGAGACCCGCAGTGATTTCGCGATTTCGTCGTAGGGCATGTCTTCGAAATGATAGAGAACGAGGGGCACGCGTTGGTGTTCCGGCAGCTGCGCCAGCGCCGAATCGACCATCGCCCGGCGCTCGGACGCGTCGACGTCGGCGAAGAAGGTCTCCGGGGCGGCGAACTCGACCGGCGCCTCGTCGCGATCATCCGTGTCATTGGCGCGCCGAAACTCGGAAAAGAACCGCCACCGGTTCCGGTAGCGCGAGACGTGGTTCAGCGATAGATTGGTCGCGACGGTTTTCAACCAACCGCCGGCCGTGGGGCTTTCGCGCAGGCGATCGAAGTTCTCGAACGCCTTGATGAACACTTCCTGGGCAATGTCCTCGGCCTGCGCGTCGTTGCCGGTGATACGCGCGGCGGTCGAGAAGACCATGTCCTGGTAGTTGCGCATGAAAGTGGTGAAATCGTCAGCCGGAGGACTGGCCGCCGGCACGGTCGCGGGGGTCACTGGGTTCGCGATGGTCGCGGCGGTGGAGATTTGCACGGGTGGTGCATCGTTCGCCCCCACAACACGCACGCGCAGTGGAAAGTTGCTGGAATCCACCGTCATCGCCCCATGTGGCTGCTCCGGGGGGAATTCGCTGACGGCCGGCGCAGGTGCCTTCGGTGCCGCAGGTTCGGTGTCCAGCTCACCACGCAGGCGCCGCTGGAACGCCGCGAACGCCTCGCGGGCGCGGGATGCCGCCGCATGAAAGCGCGACTCACTGAGCCCAAGCGCCTCCATTTTCCACATCGCGCCTCCCCAGTGGCTCATCTCACCCAGCAAACCGTGTCCGTCGTCGGCCACCAGGCCGCTCGCGAGGTTGACGAGGCAGGCGAAGCGGTTGTTGAGATCCTCCGACCGCAGAAGGTACTGCGACTGGATCGCCTCCACGATGTCGGCCGGGAAGCTCCATTCCCGCAACACCATGCCGGCCACTTCGCAGCTCGACAGTCCGAATCCCCTGCCCTCCCAGGCCAGATAGTCGGGATCGTGCACGGGGTGATACGGCGGAATGTTGCCGTATTGCTCGGCCAGCCGGTCGAGGACGAGCAACCCCAGCGGCCGCATGAGTCCGGCGGTGTAGGCGCTGCGCGGATCGATCCCGCACTCCGGAGCAAGGTGCTCGCACACGAACGCCGTGTAGAGCATGTGCTGCCGCAGCTGCTCCGTATCGACGCCGTACGAAAGCATCGGGCGCTCCGCCAGCCGGGCGCTCGCAACCTGGCCGACGACGCGGAACACTTCCTGAAAGCCGATCCGAACCACCGCCTCCTCAACCGACCCCGTCGGTTGTTCCCCGCCATACACGGCGCTGTTGCTGACGCGGATGATGTGCCCGACGAGCGTCGAGTCGCGCTTGATCAGCGCCGAGATCTCGTCGAGCCCGCTGTTCGCGTCCCGCAGCAGGTGCGCCAACTCGGCGAACACGCGCGGGGCCGGAGGCAGGGTCCTGGCAATCTCGAGAATTCTCTCACGGAGCGTGGACATCGCTGGATCACTCCCGCGATCAGCCCCGAGCGCTTGCGAACGCAAGCGGAGACAAGAAGCGGGAATTAGTCATCGGTACGCGTGGCCTCTGGTTTAGTGCGCACGAACCGGAAGCCGATTTGACCATTAATTCACAACGAAACAGCCGACGCAAGCGACGGTTGGCACGCCAATTAGCGCCCGTTCAACCGGTGACCGAAGCGCCCGCTGCCTTGCGCCGCCCAGACGCCTCAACGAGACTCGCCGAAAACAAGTACCCCATGTCTTCCTCTCCTGCCGCTAGCCCGGCGCTGGAGCGGCGCATCCGCGAGATTGGCGAGTCACTCTTCGCCGCGATGGATGCGTCCCCCCTGCCCGGAATCCTCTCCCGGAAAGGCGCTTACGCCCGTCTCATGGACTGGTCCATGAAGGATCCCGCGTTCAAGGCGCAGCTTTTCCGTTTCGTCGACGTGCTGCCCGCCCTCAGATCCAACGCGGAGATCGTCCGACATCTCCAGGAATACCTCGGCGACAAGAGCGTGGAGCTGAATCCGGCGATGAAGGCGGGACTCGCCGTTTCCTCCCTTGCCCCCGGTCTCGTGGCCGGGCCGGTGAAGGCGAACGTCGTCGGTCTGGCGGGCCAGTTCGTGGCCGGCGCGACGCCCAAGGATCTGGTGTCGCAGCTGCGCAAGAACACCCGCCTCGGCCTCGCCACGACGATCGACCTCCTCGGCGAAACGGTCGTCAGCGAAGCGGAGGCCGACGTTTTCCTGCGTCGGAATATCGAGGTGCTGGATACGGTCGCCGCCGCCCTGGCGGAGGACCCGGCACCCGGATTCAGCGATCTCGGGCCCGGGGGCGCGGTCCCGCGCCTCAACCTGTCGGTCAAGATCTCGGCGCTCACGCCCGAGGTGCATCCCGCGGATCCGGACCATTCGATCGCCGCGTTGAAGGAGCGGCTGCGGCCGATCCTCCGCCGCGCGCGCGCCGTCGGCGCCTTCATCAACTTCGACATGGAGAGCTACAAGCTGAAGGACCTCACGCTCGCCCTCTTTCGATCGATTCTCGAGGAGCCGGAATTCGCCCCGAGTTCCACGGTTGCCGCCACCGGGATCGCCGTGCAGGCGTACCTGCGCGATTGCGAACGCGATGTCCGCGACCTCATCGATTGGGCCCGCGCCCGGCGTCACCCGATCGGCGTGCGCCTCGTGAAGGGGGCCTACTGGGACTACGAAACCATCCTGGCCCGCCAGCGCGGGTGGCCCGTGCCCGTCTGGACCCAAAAGGCCGAAACCGACGCCAATTTCGAGAAACTGTCGCTGCTGCTCCTGGAAAACGCCGACGTGATCGCGCCGGCTTTCGCCACGCACAACGTCCGTTCCGCGGCGCACGCCATGGCGCAGGCGGAGCGGCTCGGCGTTGATCCGCGGGCCTACGAATTTCAGGCCCTCTACGGAATGGCGGACGAGCTGAAACGCGCCCTGTTGGCGTCGAAGCACCGGGTGCGCGAGTACTGCGCGATCGGCGAACTCCTGCCCGGCATGGCGTATCTCGTCCGGCGGCTGCTCGAAAACACCAGCAACGAAGGCTTCCTGCGCCGCCGTGAAACCGGCGAGGCGACCCGGGAGCAGTTGCTCGCGAATCCGCTCGAACAGAATGCAGCGACCCCGGCTGCGCCCGCGACCGACGCGTTTGAAAATGCGCCCAACACGGACTTTTCCCTCGCGCCCAACCGGGCCCGGCAGCAGTCGGCGCTTGCGCGCGCGACCGCTGAGCTCGGCCGCCGGTTTCCCCTCGTGATCGGCGGGCGAAAAGTGGCCGACCGCGAGTTCATCGCCTCGCGCAATCCGTCCCGCCCTTCCCAGATCATCGGCCACTGGGCGCGCGCCACCGTCGCCGACGCCGATGCGGCGGTCGCCGCCGCCCGCGCGGCGTTCCCCGCCTGGCGTGCGACGCCCGCGTCCGACCGCGCCAGCCTCCTCGAGCGTGCGGCGGACATCATGGCGGAGCGTCGCTTTGAACTGAACGCACTCGAAACTCTCGAGGCGGGAAAACCGTGGATCGAAGCCGACGCCGACATCAGCGAGGCGATCGACTTCTGTCGGTTTTATGCCGCGGAGATGCGCCGACTGGACCGGCCGCGGGTGACCCAGAAGGTCCCGGGCGAGGATTGTACGGAGATCTCTACGGCCCGCGGCGTCGGGGTCGCGATCGCGCCGTGGAATTTTCCCCTCGCGATTCTGACCGGACTGACCGTCGCCCCGCTCGTCGCCGGCAACGCGGTCATCATGAAACCCGCGGAGCAGACGACGATCATCGCCGCTGCGCTGATGGAGATCCTCGTGGCGGCGGGCGTTCCCGCCGGGGTGGTGAACTTTCTGCCCGGATTGGGTGAGGACGTCGGCGCCCATCTCGTCGCGCACCGGGACATCGATTTCATCGCCTTCACCGGCTCCCGGGGCGTCGGATGCCGGATCTGGGAGACCGCCGCGCGGACTCCGGCCGGCCAGGCCAACCTCAAGAAGGTGGTGTGCGAGATGGGCGGCAAGAACGCCCTGATCATCGACAACGACGCCGATCTCGACGAAGCCATCCCCGCCGCCCTCTACAGCGCGTTCGGTTTCAGCGGTCAGAAATGCTCCGCGCTGTCGCGCCTCATCGTCCTGGACGACATCTACGACTCGTTCGTGGACCGGTTCGTCTCCGCCTGCGCGAGCATTCCCGTCGGCGACCCCGGCAACCCCGGAACGGTGGTTGGTCCCGTGATCGACGAGGACGCGCGGCGCAAGATTCTCGGACTCGTTGAACAGGGGAAACGCGAGGCTCGCCTCGCCTTCCAGGCGCAGATTCCCGCCGAGCTCGCCGCGACCGGCGGGCATTATGTTCCGCCGACGGTTTTCGTCGACGTGAAGCCGGACGCCGTCATCGCCCGGGAGGAGATCTTCGGACCCGTGGTCGCCGTCATGCGCGCCCGGAATCTCGATGAGGCCTTCCGGATCGCCAATGGAGTGGAGTATGCCCTGACCGGCGGGCTGTTTTCCCGCAGCCCGGCCGCTCTTGAGCGGGCGCGACGCGAACTGCTGGTGGGCAATCTCTACCTCAACCGCGGCATCACCGGCGCGATCGTGGAGCGCCACCCGTTTGGCGGCTTCAAGCTGAGCGGCGGCGGGACCAAAGCCGGCGGAAAGGGATACCTGGAGAACTTCCTTTTCCCCCGGGTCGTCGCCGAAAATGTGATGCGCCGCGGCTTCGTCCCGGACGAGCCGGAAATCCGCTGACCGGCGCCGGCTACACCACGCTCGCGCAGAGCAGGACGTAGTGGGCGCGGGCGCGCGTGGCGCAATCCTCGAGATCCGTTTCGCTCACGCCGGCGAGAGTCAATTTGGCCGGCGTGCAGATCCAGTTGCCGCTCTCGCCCGGCAGGTCGAGGCCGAACCGGGCCGCGACCCCGCAGGCCAGGTTGAGGATGCAGGCGCCGATGTTCGAACGATCGCTCGCCATCGGATCAAAATGGCCCTGCACGGATTCGACGACGTCCGCCGGAAAACGCCAGTGATCGAGCAGGATCGTCGTGGCCGCCGTCGAGGTCATGCCGAAAACCATTTCTTCCCATCCGACCAGCGACGGCCACTCGGCCTCGCCCGGATAGCATTCCTCTCCCGGCACCGCATCGAGGATCATCCGGCCGATCGTCCGCATCAGGCCGGCGGTGTAGGCGAGCCCGGGATCACGGTTGGCCCTGCCGGCGAGAACCTCGGCCGCCGCGGCCGTCGCGACGGCGTTTTCCCAGATTCGATTCGCATTCAGCCGATAGCGGCGCAGATCGCCCTGGCACACCTGCTGGACCGCGGCGAGACCGACCAGCCGGAAAATTTCGCTGAGCCCAACCCGCGCGACCGCGATATCGAGCGAGTCTGTCCTCTCCCGGAGCCCGAACAGCACGCTGTTGCTCATCCGAACCACGTGAAACGTCAGCGCCGGATCCAGCCGAATGAGATGCAGGATCTCGTCCAACGAGGTGTTGGGATCAAGCAGGAGAGTTCGCAAGCGACCAAAGGTCGCAGCCGCCGGGGCGAGCTTGTTCCCGAGCGTGATAATTTGATCGCGCGTCACCGGCATGACTGGGCACGTGGGTTTATTTAACTCGTTCAGTCGTCACGAGCTGGCGCAACCTAAGGTAAAAATCTTGCGATCATGCAAACATTGATTGCGTCACCGGATCCAAAACCTTCCGCCGCGCCGTCGCGCGCCAGGGCGAGATTCACCCACCCTGCCTGCGGTGGGGGGTGACCCGCTTGAAGTCGCTCCAGGTGAAATCCACCCGCTCGCCGAGCTTCGTGACACTCACCCGGGCGGTTCCCTTGGGTTCCGCGGTCGCGGGTGAGGCGCCGACGTCATCGAAGTGCAGAAAATTGAGATCCACGTCGCCGCCGAGGACGTGGGCAAGTCCGAGCAGCACCCGGAATGGCTCGCGCACGTGCGCCGTCAGGTGCTCGAGCGCGTGGGTCCGCTTGTCGATCGTCACCCGCACGTCGACCTTGTCGACGGGGAAGAGCCAGTTCTTGTCCGTCCGCAACGGGACGTCGAATTGCACCAGCGTCGAAGTTTGCGCGACGATCCGCGCATCGGAGAAATCGAAGAATTCGCTGAGCGGGGTGTCGAACCGGCCGGCCGGGTGGTGGTGCTTGAACTTTTTCTCCGCCCACTGCCGCCGCTGGGCCGGCGTCGGCGATTTCCCGTCAATCGCGAGGAGTTCCCAGCGCTGGTCGCCGGGGCGCGAGGGATCATAGCGCTCGATCCGCTCGTGGTGCTCGCTTCCCATGTACTCGACCGCGTGCTGCGTGAAGGCCCAGTGGTTGCGCTCGCCCAGCCAGTTTTGCACCGACGCCTCCAGGAGTTGCGATGGCACCACGGCGTGCGCGCGGACGATCGCCAGCAGGCATGCTACCACAACAAGGACGGCGCGGCGCGAAATCATGTGCCCGTGAGACAGCCCGGTACCTGCGAAGTTCTTGCCGAATCCCGACGCCGAACCGGGCCGGCGGTCAGAGCGCCGCGCGCTGGCGCTCGAATTGCACGAGCGCGTCGGCGGCCGATGCCTGGAACTGGGCGTCCGTCAATCCCGCCGCCGACAGCTTGTCCGGGGTCAGCACCCAGTGCTTGCGGTCGCCCGGCAGCGCCAGGTCCGCGCCCGCGACGATGGCGCCCGCCACATTGAGGAGCGCGGCGAAGGGATTTTCCCAGCCGGCCGTGTCCAGCAGGTGCTCCTCGATCGCCGTCACGATCTCATGCGGAAACCGCCATTCATCGAGGACCATCCGCGTCACATCCGGAGAACCGATTCCGAACCGCGCCTTTTCCCAGTCGAGATACGTGGAAAAGGCCTGGGAATCGTACGCGAGGTCGGCCACGAGCTGTCCGCGCGCGACCCGGTCCATCACCATCATCCCGAGCGCACGCAGCAGGCCCGCGGTGTAGGCCGTCCGGGTGTCGACCGCGGTGTGCCGGGCGAGCGCCTCGCTGGCCAGCGCGTGCAGGAGCAGCGACGACCGCAGGGTCTCCGCGTCGAGCCCATAGATCGCCAGCTCGCGATCGACGAACCCGGCGACACTCGCCGTGCCCACGAGTCGGAGGACCTCCTCGAACCCGACGCGATTGACGGCATCGTCAATCGACGACACCTGCCACTCGCCGCCGTAGACGATGCTGTTGCTGATCCGGATCACACGCGCCGCGAGGGCGGGATCGGCCCGGATCACGATCGCAATCTGGTCGAGGTCGGTGTTGATGTCCTGCAGCAGCTCGCACAATTCCGCCATCACCCGGGGGGCGGCGGGCAGCGCCCGGGCGTGATCCAGAATCCGGTCACGAGTCAGCGCGAGAGCAACGGACATCGCCCGCAGAATCGACACAATCCCATGGATGTAAAGGGCGGCCACTACTGAGGCCGGTCGCGGCGTCCGGAGACGCTACATCCGGCAGATCAGCAGCTCGCGCTCGTAGATCATTTCCTTCGGCAGATGATCGTGCAGATCGAGGAACAGCTCCTCGTGGCTCATCACTTCCGCGCGCCAGGACTTCCGGTCGAAGGATTGGAGCTGATCGAATCGCTCCCGCGGGAAATCCAGATCCGTCCAGTCGATGTCCTCGTAGTGCGGCATCCACCCGATCGGCGTCTCCTTCGCCGGGCCGCGTCCGCGCGCCCGGTCGACGATCCATTTCAGGACGCGCATGTTCTCGCCGAAGCCCGGCCACATGAACTTCCCGTCCGAGTCCCGGCGGAACCAGTTCACGTGAAAGACGCGCGGCGTCTCGGTGAGCCGTCGCTGCATGGTGATCCAGTGCCGGAAGTAATCGCCCATGTGGTAGCCGCAGAAGGGCAGCATCGCCATCGGGTCCCGACGGACCTTGCCGACCGTGCCGACCGCCGCGGCCGTCATCTCGGAGCCCATGGTCGCGCCCATGTAGACGCCGCCGCTCCAGTTGAACGCCTGGTACACGAGGGGCATCGTCGTGCCGCGCCGTCCGCCAAAAATAATCGCGCTGATCGGCACGCCGTCCGGATCTTCCCACGCGGGGTCGATCGTCGGGCACTGCACCGCCGGCGCGGTGAACCGGGAATTCGGATGGGCCGCCTTGGCGCCGCTCGCCTCGGCGATTTCCGGGGTCCACTTGTTGCCCTGCCAGTCGAGGCACTCCGGCGGCGGTTCACCCATTCCCTCCCACCACACGCCGCCTTCGGGCGTGAGCGCGACGTTCGTGAAGATCGTGTTCTTCGCCAGCGCCGCCATCGCGTTTGGATTCGTCTTGTTCGACGTCCCGGGAGCCACGCCGAAGAAACCCGTCTCGGGGTTGATCGCCCGCAGCCGGCCGCTGGCGTCCGGTTTCAGCCAGGCGATGTCGTCGCCGACCGTCCAGATCTTCCAGCCCTTCTTCTTGAAATGCGGCGGCGGGATCAGCATCGCGAAATTCGTCTTGCCGCACGCGCTCGGAAACGCCGCCGCGACGTAGGTCTTTTCCCCGTGCGGGTCCTCCACGCCAAGAATCAGCATGTGTTCCGCCATCCAGCCCTCGTCCCGCGCCATGTTCGAGGCGATCCGGAGCGCGAAACACTTTTTCCCCAGCAGGGCGTTCCCGCCGTAGCCGGAACCGTAGCTCCAGATTTCGCGCGTTTCCGGAAAATGCACGATGTACTTCTCGGGGTTGCAGGGCCACGGCACGTCCTTCTGCCCGGGCGCGAGCGGCAGGCCCACGGAATGCATGCACGGCACGACGCGCTTCTCGTTCCGGTCGATGATCGCGTAGACCGGCAGGCCGATCCGCGCCATGATCCGCATGTTCACCACGACGTAGGGCGAATCGGTGAGCTGCACGCCGATCTGCGCCATCGGCGAGGAAATCGGTCCCATCGAGAAGGGCAGCACGTACATCGTCCGCCCCGCCATGCAGCCGTGGAACAGCCCCCGCAGCTTCTTGCGCATCTCGAACGGGTCGACCCAGTTGTTCGTCGGCCCGGCGGCGTTCTTCGACAGCGAGCAGATGAACGTCCGCTCCTCGACCCGCGCGACGTCGCTCGGATCGCTGCGCGCGTAGTAGCACCCGGGCCAGAGCTTCTCGTTCAAACGCGTGAACGTGCCCGATTGGACCATCTGCTGGCACAGCTCCTCCTTCTCCTCCTCGGAACCGTCCACCCAGTGCACGGCGGCGGGACGGCAGAGCTCGACCATCTTCTCGACCCAGCGCAGCAGATGCGCGTTGTCGCTCAGGGGCTTGGCGGGATTGCGCTTTTTCATCGGCGGCGCCGGAAGCTACCGGGAGCGGCGCACGAGTAAACCGCAAAGCCCCCGCGCGTACGGGAAGAAGCAGCCTTCCACGCGGAAATAAGCGCGGCAAGTTTCCGGCTGGCCCGGCCGGCTCACTTCAGCGGCTCGACATGCACGGTCACATCGCTGATCCGATGCGTCGTCGACGCGATCAAGGCATCCTTCACCGCGTGGGCGATGTCGTGCCCGGCCCGCACCGTCAGGTCACCGTCGACCCGGATCTGGATGTCGACGAGATAGGTGAGACCGCTCTTGCGCACCCGCAGGCGGTGCAACGCCCGCACCCCCGGAACCGCCCGCGCGATGTCGCGGACCTCGTTCTCGAAGCGCTCGGACACCGCCGTGTCCATCACGTCGTGCAGCGCCTTGCCCATCATGCCCACGCCGTTGTAGACGATCACGCCGCAGGCCGCGAGCGCGGCCCAATCGTCCGCGGTTTCCCATCCTCCCCCCGCCAGAAGCGAGATCGAGATGCCGATGAACGCCGCGGCCGACGTCAGCGCATCGGACCAGTGGTGCTGCGCCTCGACGCCCAGGGCGGTGCTGTCCTCCGCCCGCCCCGCCGCGCCCATCCGGCGCGAAAAATGGAATTTCGTGACCATCACTCCGGCCAGCACGAGCAGTGTCCACCAGCGCGGCCCCAGGTGGGGCGTGACGATTTCGTGGATCGACTCGACCGCGATCCATGCCGCCATCGCAAACACGAACACCGCGACCGCCAGCGCCGCCAGCGGTTCGGCCTTGCCATGACCGTAGGGATGATTCGCATCCGGCGGCCGGCCCGCGACCCGGAACCCTGTCCAGACGAGCAGCGACGAGAGGACATCGAGCGTCGATTCCGCCCCGTCGGCGATCAGCGCGTACGTGTGCCCAAACACCCCGCCCGCGATTTTCACCGCCGCCAGAGCAATGTTCAGGCCGATGCCGCCCAGCACGAGTCGCGCGCTCGCTTCAGCGCGGCGCTGCGTGGTGGCGTGCGGGTCGTTCTGACGTGCTGGCTCCACGACGGGAGAGTGAGGGTCGGGCATCGGCGCCAGCAAGCAATTGACCCGCTGGTTTTTCGAAGCAAGTCTCCCCGCGATGGCTGCGGAAATCAGCATGACGCCGAACGACCCCGTGAAGCAGTTTTCCGTGTTCGCGGAAAACCGACTGGGACGACTTTTCGACCTCACCACGCTCCTCAAGGCCAACAACGTCCACGTGATCGGCATCACGGTGCTCGATACGACGGACAGCGCGATCGTGCGCTTCATCGTCGACGATCCGGACAAGGCCCGGGAGCTGATGGTCAACAATGACTTTCCGTACGTCGAATGCGACATCCTCGCCGTGGAGATCATGGACGAGGCGCAGCTGAACGGCGTCCTGGCCGCCCTGTTCGAGGCCGAGATCAACATCCATTACGTGTACAGCCTGATCCGGCGCCCGGAGGGCCGCTCGGCCCTGGCGATCAACGTCGAAGACGACGATGTCGCCGCCCAGGCGCTGAGCAAACGCGGCTACCGCGTCCTGACCCAACGGGATATTTCCCGATAGCACGCTCGGGAAGTCCGCCCCGGTCGGGCGCTTGACGCCTACGGCCGGTGTGCAACCTATCCGGTTTTCCGACATGAAGTCGCGATCGGCGGGGCCCACGCGCGGCAAAGCCAAAGCCTCCGCGCCCCAATCACATTCCAGTCCGCCACGTCGAACGCGCACCAAGCACGCCGAGCGCGCTCCGTTTGTCGTTGGCATCGGGGCGTCCGCGGGCGGACTGCAGGCCCTCCAGGAATTTTTCGGGGCGCTCCACGAGCGCGTCGGGGCCGCTTTCGTCGTCGTCCAGCATCTGTCGCCCGATTTCAAGAGCTTCATGGTGGAGTTGCTCGCGAAACACACGGCGATGCGCGTCCAGCGCGCCGAGCACGGGGCCGCCGTGGTGCCCGGCAACGTCTACCTCATCCCGCCGAAGATGACCCTGACGATCAACGGCGGCTGCCTCCACCTGGACCCGACCGATCCACGGGAGGGACTGCACCTCCCGATCGACCAGTTTTTCCTTTCCCTCGCGCAGGACCAGCAGCAGCGCGCCGTCGCCATCGTGCTCTCCGGGACCGGCAGCGACGGGACCGCCGGCGTGCGTGCGGTCAAGGATGCCGGCGGCATGGTCATGGTGCAGACGGAGGAGAGCGCGCAATTCGACGGGATGCCCCGCAGCGCGATTTCCACCGGCCTGGCCGACTACGTCCTGGCCCCGGAAAAGATGGCGGCGCAGCTCGTCGCCTACCTCAAGCATCCGGCGCTGGCGAAGGCGCGGGCGCTGAACGGACGCCGCCCGCACCGGACGCAGGTCCTGCTGGACGAGATCTTCGCCCTCCTGCGCACGCACTGCGGCGTCGATTTCTCCCACTACAAACCCGCCACGATCGACCGCCGGATCGAGCGGCGCATGAGTGTCACGCAGATTCCCAGCATGGCGGACTACGCCCGCCATCTGGCGCAGTCTCCCCGCGAGACCTCGCTGCTCTTCAACGAACTGCTGATCGGCGTGACGTCGTATTTTCGCGATCGTCCCGCCTGGGAGATGCTGGGCAAGGAGGTCGTCCCCGCCCTGCTCCGGACCGTGTCGCCTTCGGAGACGTTTCGGGCCTGGGTCGCCGGCTGTTCGACCGGCGAGGAGGCCTATTCGCTGGCCATGCTGATCGCGGAACAGATGGAGAAGCTGAAGATCCACCGGCCGGTCAAGATTTTCGCCACCGACATCGCGAAGGATGCGCTCGCCACCGCGACCCGCGGATATTATTCGCCCAGCGAGGTCGCCGGGCTCTCCCCGGCGCGGTTGCAGCAGTTCTTTGTCCCCGAATCCTCCGGCTTTCGCGTGAAGGCCCGGCTGCGCGAGATGGTGGTGTTCGCCAACCACAATCTGCTGAGCGATCCCCCGTTCACCCGGCTCAACTTCATCTCGTGCCGCAACCTTCTCATCTATCTGCAGCCCCAGATGCAGCAGCGGGTGCTCACGCTCTTCAGCTTCGCCCTGCGCGAGGGAGGCATCCTGTTTCTCGGCGGCAGTGAAAGCATCGGCGACGCGACCGACCGGTTTCAGCCGGTGGCAACCCGCGCCAATCTTTACCGCAATCGGCGGATCAGCCCGCCGCCGCCGCCGATCACCGCCGGCGCCTCGCGGGTCGTGCGCCTCCCCCGGGAGACGGCGACGACGCTCCAGCGGACCGCCGCCCGCCTCACCGCGGGGGAAACTCCGTCGGTCGAGGAAATCCACCGGCACATCGTCGAGGAGTTCACCCCCGCCTGCCTGGTCATCGATAATCGCGACGAGGTGCTGCACGTCATCGGGACCGCCGGGGACTACCTGAAACACCCCCCGGGCGGTTTCACCCGGAACGTTTTCAAGCTGACCGGCCACAACTTCGCGAATGCACTCCGCTCCGCGCTGATCCGCGCGCAGCAGAAGAACGACACGTTCACGTACGACCACGTGAGGTTCAAGTCCGGCCGCAAGTCCCAGGTCGTGCGGCTGCACGTGCGGCCGCTGCCCGACAAGCAGGGCAAGCCCACCGGATTCCGGCTGGTCCACATCGAGCCCCGGCCGGACACCTCGGCCCACGTCGTCGCCCGCCTGCGCTCGTCCAGCCAGGACATCAAATCGTCGGTCCGGATCGGCGAGCTCGAGCGCGACCTTTCCCTGACGAGGGAGAGCCTGCAGGCCACGGTCCAGGACCTCGAAACGTCCAACGAGGAAATCCAGGCCGCCAACGAGGAGCTGCTCGCGGCCAACGAGGAACTCCAGAGCACGAACGAGGAACTCCAGTCCGTGAATGAGGAGCTGCACACGGTCAACGCCGAGAACCAGAGCCGGATCGAGGAGCTCACGCATCTCACCAACGACATCAACAACCTCCTCGCCACCGCCGCCGTGGCCGTGCTCCTGGTGGACAATCAGCTCCGCATCCGGCGCGCCTCCCGGTCGGCGCTGCTCGCGCTGGATTTGACCGAGGCGGACCTGGGTGTCCCGATCGAGACGATCGCGCGCATCCTGCACATGCCGGACCTTCCCACCGTCGCGCAGCGCGTGATCCGGTCGGCCAAGCCGGAGGAGCGGGAAATCGAGCGCGTCGGCTCCGGCCGCTGGCTGCTGGTGCGCTGCGTGCCTTTTCGCAATGAATCCGGCCAGATTCAGGGCGTTGTGCTCACCCTCATCGACCTGACGGAACGCCACGAATCGGAGAAACGGATCCTCGCCCAGGCTGCCGTCACGCAAAGCGTCCTCGACGCGATCGATGCGTGCCTCGCGGTCGTCGACCGCGATGGGCAGGTTCTCTACGTCAACGAGGCCTGGCGCACGAGCAAGCTGACCGGACCGGCGCCCGCACCCTCCGAACTTCCCGTCGGCTCCAATTACCTCGACAGCTGCGACACGGCGGAACGGGACGGCGTGCCCGCCGCCCGCGAGGCCCTCGCCGGCATCCGCCGGGTCCTGCGCAGCGAAGCCGAGAACTTCTCCTACGACTACCAGGTGGCCGCGCCAACCGGCCTGCGCTGGTACCGGCTCCACGTGGTTCCGCTGCACCGTCCCGAGGGCGGTCTCGTCATTGCGCACTTCAATATCACGCCGATGAAGGCCGCCGAGACGCTGCTGGCCCGATCCTAGGAACACTCACGATGGCCAACCCTCGCCCACGCGTCCCTGCGGCCCGTCCGAAAACGCCCGCCGCCCGGTCGACCCCCGCAGAACGGAAGCTGGCGGACGATCTCCACACCCATCAGATCGAGCTCCAGATGCAGAACCAGGAACTGCTCCGGACGAAGTCCGAGCTCGAGCAGTCGCGCGCCCGGTATTTCGAACTCTTCGATTTCGCGCCGGTCGCCTACTTCACCTTCGGCCCGCGCGGACAGATCCAGACCCTGAATCTGGCGGCCGCCGAAATGCTCCAGTCGGATCGTCAGCGGATTCTCGCGACCCCGTTCGCCTCGTATCTCGAGGATTCGTCGAAGATCGCCTTCCGCACGCACATGGAACGGGCGTTTCACGACACCGACAAACAGACCGTCGAGCTGGCGCTGCCCGCGTCGGCGACATCCGAACGCCGTCATGTGCACATGGTCAGCCGCATGATCCGGGGCGAGGTGGGCGATCCTCCGCTCTGCCTCTCGGCCGCCGTCGACATCACGGCCCGCAAGGCCGCCGAAGACGAGATCACGCGGTTGAATCAGATCCTGGAACAGCGGGTCGCGCAGCGCACCGTCGAACTCGAGGAATCGAACCACGACCTCGAGGCGTTCATCTACTCGATCTCCCACGACCTCCGGGCTCCGCTGCGGAACATGGCCGGATACGCCAGCATCATCGCCGAGGAGTTCGCCCCGCAGCTGCCGCCGGACGCCGGCAACTACGTGCAGCGCATCCTGGCCGGCAACGAGAAGATGCTCCGGCTGGTGGACGACCTGCTCCGATTCTCGCGACTGGGGCGGATGCCGCTCGATCTCGCGCGCACGGACCTGAACGAACTCGTCGAGGAGGCACTGACCGACCTCGCGCCCGAAATGACCGGCCGGGAGATCGTGTGGCGCCGGTCCGCACTGCCGGCGGCGAACTGCGACCGCGCGCTGATGCGCCAGGTGTTCATCAACCTGCTTTCCAACGCGCTGAAGTACTCGCGCCCCCGCCGTCCCGCCGTCATCACGCTCGGGACCGAGATGCGGAAGGGGGAGCGCGTGATCTTCGTGCAGGACAACGGCGTGGGGTTTGACATGCGTTATTACGACAAGCTCTTCGGCGTTTTTCAGCGGCTGCACACCCCGGCCGAATTCGAGGGCAACGGGGTCGGCCTGGCGATGATCGCCCGGATCCTGCAGCGGCACGGCGGACGCGCCCACGCCGAGGGACGGCCGGAACAGGGCGCCACGTTCTGGTTCAGTTTCGCCGGCCTCCGGTCGGCCCTCTAGCGCTTCAAACCGCGAGACATCCGATTGTCGGTGCGCGGCCGATGGTGGTGAGGCTTGACGACGCGTTCAGCCAGCCCCTGGCGCGGAAGGGACTGGCGCCCTACCGGGTTCCTTCAGGCGTGGTCCGGCACGGCCGAAACGGGCGTGACGATGCGAATGACGTAGTACGTCGCGGTCCCGTCGCCGGCGTTTCGCATTCCGTGCACGTCGTTCGATCCGTAGAAAAAGATCGAGCCCGGCCCTCCGCGCTCGGTCTTCCCGCCGAAGGTGGCCTCGATCGTCCCCTCCTTCACCAGGATGATCTCCTCGTCCGGATGATGATGCGCCCCGTGCGCGATCTGGCCGGCGC
Source organism: Opitutaceae bacterium (assembly GCA_035545515.1). Taxonomy (GTDB): domain Bacteria; phylum Verrucomicrobiota; class Verrucomicrobiia; order Opitutales; family Opitutaceae; genus ER46. The sequence goes on along the minus strand of DASZYH010000255.1, from coordinate 20,357 downwards.
GCAGAGTCGTCGCGTGCGCCTCAAAATTTGTGAACGTCACCGTCGGTGCATCGACGATCGCGCGGCGCTCGCCGGATTTCGTGGCCTCCACCGGGATCTGCCGCCAGTCGAACACCGACGAATGCAGCCGTCCGGGAGCGGCCGTTTCCGCCGCGGGTTGCGCCGGCACCCGGTGGGTCGCCGCGGTGACGACGTTGAAGACGACGTAGGTTGCAGGCGTATCACCGACGTTGGTCACGTTGTGGACGTCGTTCGCGGCGAAGAACAACAGGGAGCCCGCCCCCGCCCGCTGCACCCGGCCGTTGATGAACACGTCGAGCGTGCCTTCCCGCAGCACGATGAACTCCTCCTGCGGATGATGATGCGGCGGATGCGACTTCTCGCCCGGGTTGAGGGTCGTGACATGGCATTCGAACCGCTCGAACGTCGCGGTCGGCGCGTCCACCACCGCCCGATACACGCCGAGCGGAGTCGGTTTCGCGACCAGAGTGTCCCATGGAAACACGCGGGATCCCAGTTTGACGGGTGCTGGGAGGGAGGGAGCGGGCTCGGCGGACATGGCGCAGGCGGAAAGGAGGACAAGGAGGGCTGGCAGGCAACGGAAGTGCATGGGCGGGAGGCGCAGCGGCGAACGGTGCCGGCCCCGGCGGACGAGGCTTTCAGTCGGGCGTGGGCGACGCAAACCGCAAACCGCGCGGCGATTCGCGCGACACGGCAGTTGACGCCCCGTGGCGGGATCGGTGTTTTGCGCAGTTCCCATGCTCACGATCGCCGATGTTTCGAAGTCCTATGGCACGCGCACGCTGTTCAGCGACGTGTCACTTTTCGTCTCCCGAAACGATCGCTACGGGCTGGTCGGGCCGAATGGCGCGGGCAAATCCACGCTGTTCCGGCTCATCCTGAACGAGGAGTCTCCCGACGAGGGGTCGCTGACCTGGGAGCGCGGCGCCGATTTCGGATTCCTGCCGCAGGAGACGGCCCCCGCCGGCGACGAGACGATCCTGCAACTCGCGCTCGGCCACACGGCCGCGCACAACGTCGACGCGGCCCACGACCATTTCTACGACGAGCGGGAGCCGCAGGCGAAAAAGATCCTGGCCGGGCTCGGTTTCCGGGAACGCGATTTCGAGGCGCCGGCGCGCACGTTTTCCGGCGGCTGGGTCATGCGCGCCCACCTCGCCCGCCTGCTGGTCGCCGAGCCGGCCCTGCTTCTCCTCGACGAGCCCACGAACCATCTCGATCTGCACGCCCTGCTCTGGTTCCAGGATTACCTGACCCGGTATCCGGGCGGCCTGGTGGTGATCTCCCACGATCGCGCGTTCCTCAACGCGCTTTGCACGGGCATTCTCGAGCTCCGCGGCGGCACGCTCAACCGGTACACGGGCAACTACGACGACTACCTCCGGGAGAAGGACGAACGCCACGCCCAGCAACTCGCGCAGTTCAAGAACCAGCAGCGCGAGATCGCGCACCTCCAGAAGTTCGTCGACCGGTTCGGCGCCAAGGCCACCCTCGCCTCCCGCGCCAAGTCGAAGGAAAAGCAGATCGAACGCCTGCGCGAAGAGGCGGTCGAGGCGCCCGAGGAGGACCTGAAGAAGATCGCGTTCCGGTTCCCGCAGCCGCCGCGCTCCGGATTGAAGGTCGTGAAACTCGAGCACGTGGCGCAGGCGTACGGGAGTCACGTCGTGTACCAGGACCTCAACTTCGAGGCGGAACGGGGGCAGCGCATCGTGCTGGTCGGCCCGAACGGGGCCGGAAAATCGACCCTGCTCAAGGTGCTCGCCGGCGTGGTGGAAATCCAGGGCGGGCTGCGCGAGCTCGGATCCAACGTGACCGCCGGTTATTTCGCCCAGAACCGGACGGACACGCTGCGCACCGACGCCACCGTGCTCGACAACGTGATGGAACTGCGCACCGCCGCGAACGACCTGACCGAGCAGCAGGCCCGGACCATCCTCGGAGCGTTCCTTTTTCGCAAGGACGACGTGTTCAAGAAGGTCTCGGTCCTGTCCGGCGGCGAAAAATCGCGCCTCGCGCTCGCCCGGCTGCTGGTGAATCCGCCGAATCTGCTCCTGATGGACGAGCCGACAACGCATCTCGACATCCCGTCGATCGACGCGCTGATCACCGCGTTGCAGCAGTACGAGGGCACGCTCGTGTTCATCAGCCACGACGTGTATTTCATCCGCCAGGTCGCCCGCCACGTGCTGCACATCAACGCCGGTCGCCTCACCGCCTACGCCGGCGACTACGACTACTACCTCGACAAATCACGGGCGACCGACGCCCGGGCGGCGACGGTTGCGGCCGGGTTCAGCGATGCGCGGCCAAAGCAGGCGCCGGCGCCCGCGGCGGGAAACAATGCTCCGGCCACCCGCTCGGGGCCGAAGACCAAGGAGCAGAAGCGGGCCGAGGCGGAGGCTCGCGCGGCGCGGTCGGCGCCCCTGCGGGCCGCCCGGGCCCGCGTGGGAGAACTCGAACGCAAGATTGCCGAACTCGAAAAACAGCAGGCCGAGCTGACCGCGGCGCTGGAGGCTCCCGAGACCTACGGTCACCCGGGCAAGGCCCAGCAGCTCAACCGGGAGCTGAGCGCGACGGTGGACCAGCTCCAGCAGGCCACCGAAGACTGGGAGCGCGCCGCGAAGCAGGTCGAGGCGCTTTCGGAGAACGGTTGAAACAAAGGTGTACCCGATCGCCGGCGCGATACCTCGGCTGGAAAGGCTGGGACGCCGACCCCAGCCAGCCATGGCGCGGAAGGGACTCCGCGCCCTACCGGCGACTTCGACTCACCTTAAACCGCGGCGGTCCGGCCGCGCATCACGCGCCAATCACCTCGTCGATCAGCGGCAGCGCCGCGGGCGCCACATCGCCGAGCTTGATCGCGGGCAGGAGCATTCCGCTCGCCTCGGCCAGCACGCGCCGGTCGTTCGCGTGCACGACGGCCAGAACTCCGCCGCTTTCCACCCGTTCCCCGATTTTCGCCAGCTCGGTGATCCCGACGGCCGGGTCGATGCCGTCCTCCGCCTTCGCCCGGCCCGCGCCGAGCCGCAGCGCAGCCAGGGCGACGGTCATGGCGTCGACCTCGGTCACGACGCCGGAACGGGAGGCGCGGATCGGCTCCCGGAACGCCGCCCGGGGGAGCCGCGAGGGTTCATCGACCACGGCGGCGTCGCCGCCCTGGGCGGCGATCAGTTCCCGGAACTTCGACAGCGCCGCTCCGGTGGTGACCGCGTCCTCGAGTTTGCGACGGGCCTCGGCGGTCGAGGCCGCCGCCCCCGCGAGCACCAGCATTTGTTCGCCCAGCGCGTAGGTCACCTCCATCGTGTCGGTCGGTCCGCGGCCCCGCAGGCACTCGATCGATTCGACGACCTCCAGCGCATTTCCCACCGCGCGGCCCAGCGGTTGGTCCATTGCGGTGAGAACGGCGCGGGTCGGCTTTCCCATGGCGGTCGCGACGGACACGAGCGCCTGCGCCAGTTCGCGGGCGCGGGCCCGGTCCTTCATGAACGCCCCGCGGCCGAACTTCACATCGAGCACGAGCACGTCGATTCCCTCCGCCAGTTTCTTCGAGAGGATGCTGCCGCAGATGAGCGGGATGCTTTCCACCGTCGCGGTCACGTCGCGCAGCGCGTACAGTTTCTTGTCCGCGGGCGCGAGGTCGGCGGTCTGGCCGATGAGCGCGAGCCCGATCCGCCCGATCTGCGCCCGGTACGCCGGCAGCGGCAGGTTCACCGAAAACCCGGGAATCGCCTCGAGCTTGTCGAGAGTGCCGCCCGTGTGACCCAGTCCGCGTCCGCTGATCATCGGCACGGCGACGCCGCAGGCCGCCACCATCGGCGCCAGATGCAGCGACACCTTGTCCCCCACTCCGCCGGTCGAATGCTTGTCCGCCTTGGGACCGCGAATGCCGCTGAGGTCCGCCACCACCCCCGAATGCATCATGGCTTCGGTGTAATGCGCGGTTTCCTCCGGCGACATTCCGCGGCACACGACCGCCATCAGCATGGCGGCGAGTTGGTAGTCCGCCCAGGATCCGTCGGTCGCGCCCCGGACGAACGCCGCGATCTCGTCGCGGGTCAGGGCGCCACCATCACGCTTCCTGGCGATGACATGCTGGGGAAAGAGCGCTGGTCCACTCATGCCCGGCACTCAATCGGGCCGCTGCACCGCACGCAATCACGGTTGCGGCCGTCGTCGAACGGACGCGATCGGCGTCCGCAGGGGGCGGATTAAGCCTCGGTCGGCGCGGTCGAGCCTGACCGGGTGAAGCCATAGGCGCGTTCGACGCGGGCGACGCGCACCTCGTACTGTTCGTACCAGGAAAACTGGCCCGCGTGCTGGGCCTTTTCGTGTTCCGTGTCGCGTTTCCAGGCCAGGATCGCCGCCTCGTCGCGCCAGTAGCTGACGGTGATGCCGAGGCCGTCGGCGCCGCGGGCGCTCTCGATCCCGAGGAACCCGTCGTAACGGGACCCGAGATCGACCATTCGTTGCGCCATCGCCCCGTACCCGCGGTCGCCCTCGGTCCGCTTCGAGGTGAAGATCACCGCGTAGTACGGCGGCGCGGGCGTCCGTGCGAGGTTCGACTCACTGCTCATGTCGCGGCCCTCCGCAGCACGAGCATCGTGTTGGCGCCGACGAAGAATTCATAGTCGACGCCAACCACCTCGGTTTCGATTCCGCCGGCCCGCAGTTCGCGGCGCAGCGCCGGCAGCTTCGCGTACGGCTTGCCGTCGGGCCCGCACAGCGGATGGATCCGCACCTCGCCGTCGCTCACGCGGACGAGTTCGCGGCACGCGGCGAGGTGCCAGTCGAAATCGAACCGCGCGGCGTAGATGAAGAGCAGGTGCGCGCAGAGCACGAGGTCGAAGGTGCGGTCGAAAAACGGCAGCCGTGGCAGCGCCCCGCCAACGTAGCGGCCGTGCGCGAAGTGCGCGTCGTAGTCCGCGAGAAACCGCTGCGCCGCCAGCCGCCGGTCCGCTTCCGCGGCCTCGAGCGACGGAAACGTCCGCAACCGGAAGAGTCGCGGCTTGGTCCGGATCTGGGCGAACATCCGGGTGTAGTCCGCATCAATCCGGCTGGAGAGGTCGTCCATCGGGCTGCTGTAGAACGGATCGACGGCGACCGCGTCGATCCGGCGCGCGCAGGCCTCGGCCGTGAACGACGACGGGCCCGCGGCGACGTCGAGCACGTCGCGGCCGCGCAGCGCGTCGATGTCGAGGGCGAAGAACTGCGCGTATTCGGCGAGGGTGCGGCCGAAGAACGACACCGTGGGAAGCTCCATCGCCGGCGGCGGGCGGAACGAAACGACTGGCCGGGGCCGGGGTGGCAATGAGCGGATCGAGGTCGGAGGAGGAGCGGTGAGGACGGGCATGACAGCGGAGGGTTGAATTCGGGGAAAACGAAAAGCCCGACTCGGTTTGAGTCGGGCTTGGCGAGGGAATCGGCATCTTTCAGCCGCAGCGCGCTAGGTTCGCGCAGACCATCGTCGCCAAGCCGACCCGTGCCAGCGTGCGCGTTTGTCCGCCGTCATGGCGACGGAGGCGTAGCGGCAAAGCTGCACGGAGTGATTCATTGGGCGACGGAAATGGGGACTAGGCGCGGCCAGGGCAAGCGCATTCTGCGGCCCCCGCAAGATTTACGCGGGCCCGGAGAGTTTCGTGAACAATCACGCGGGCGCGCCCCGCGCCTCCCGCGGGACTATTTCCTCCCGCCGAAGACCGAGCGCGCGAGATCGAACGGCGCGCGCGTCAGCCGGCCCACGGCGGAGACTTCCACGTCCGACTCCGCCGTTTCGCGCGAAGCGGCCGGTGACCGCTGGGCCGTCGCGGTGGCGATCAGCGCCTCGCGCTGGGCGAGCTGCGCCTCGCGCGCGGCCACGGCCTCCTCGCGGCGTTTGACCGACGTTTCCATTTCGCGCATCGCCAGCCGGTCGTCGCGCAGATGATTCTGCTCCGCTTCGAGAATTTCGCGGGCGCGATGGAGTTTTTCCCAGGCTGCCTGCAGCGCGTTCTCGTCTCCCACCGCCGCGGCGGGGGTGTACGAAAGTCCCGGGAGCGATGCGCGCAGCCCCTGGGCCGCGGGAATCGCGCCGTGCCGGCCGGCATCGAGCTGCGCCTGCCAGGTTCGCAACCGTCCCTCGTACTCCCGGAGGTTCGACTCCCGCTCCCGGAGAGCCTCCTGATCTTCGAGCAGCCGTCGCCGCTCTTCCGCCAGGGTTGCAGCCCACTTGTCGGTGGACGACCGCGGCAGCTTCAGCTCCGGGGTCGGCGTTGGAAATGTTACATCGGAATTCATGGCGGCGGTACGGGGACTCGTGTGTGTCCATCATATCGTCACCCGTTCCCCGCCGCTATGGGTTCACGGGACTTTTACCGCGCGTTTACGGCTCCCGGGCCGGCTTTCGGCGAAATTTTACGTCCGAAAAATCACGTCCTCGCGTTCGAACATCCGCACGGCCACGGCAAGCGCCACGGCGGCATAGGCGCAGGTCGAAACAAAGATGAGCGTGATCAGGTGCCAGTGCCACACTCCCGAGACCAGTTCCTTGCTCACGAGCGAGACATTCAGGATCGGGATCAGCGCGAGACGCGCGTTCAACTCAATCCCCGGCAGGATCCCGATCACCGCCGGAACAATGATCACCACGATCAGCGGCGAGACGTAACTTTGCGCCTCCTTGAAGCTCTTAGCGAACAGGGCGACCGTAAACTGCACCGCCGCAAAGAGCACCGCCAGCGGTATCACCATCGCCACGACGGCGAGCATGCCGATCGGGTCGATCGACGGAAGCTGCGACATGCCGGCGGCACCGGCGCGCGCCGCGGCTCCCGCGCCCGCGTCGGCCAGCAGCGTGCCCGCGATGGCCAGCGTCGCCGCGGTCGATGCGAGCGAACAGAGCACGGTGGCGAGGGAGGCGGCCAGCACCATCAGGAACTTTCCGAGCACGAGGTCCACGCGCGGCACGGGGCTGCAGAGGATCGTTTCCATCGTCCCGCGCTCCTTCTCCCCGGCCGTGAGGTCGAGGGCGGGGTACATCGCCCCCGTGAACGCGAGGAGGAGGAAGAAATACGGGATGATCCAGCCGATCGCGTTGCCCCCGACTTTCTCCGGCGGGGCCACGTTGCGGGCCGTGATTTCGAACGGTTTCACCAGCGTCGAGGGCAGGCCGCGCGCCGCCAGCCGTTCCACCACGGCCTGATCGCGGTACTCGGAGAAGAACCGCCGGAGTTCATTCACCGCAAATCCCGAGCGCATCTCCCCCTCGTAGTGAAAGATCGTCACCTCGGCGGGCGCGCCCTCCGCGAGGGCGTCATCGAAGTGCGCCGGAATCTCCACCGCCGCCCGAACGGCCTTGTCGGCGATCCGCTGCCGCCAGTCCGCCGTCGTCCGGACAATCTGAACCTTCGGATCCGCCGCCAGCGCCCGGGTGACCCGCGGCGAGTCCGCGCCGCCGACAATCATCACCGTCGGCGCGGTGGCGCGGGCCTTGTTGACCACCTTGTACGCCACCATGCCGGCCAGGAAGGTCAGGCCCGGCATCAGCAGCGTCGGCACCACGATCATCGAGATCAGCGTGCGCCGGTCCCGGAGCATGTCCCGGACCTCCTTCAGGAACACCGTCGCAATGTTCGTCGCATGCATGGTTCAAACGGCGGTTTCCCGGCTTCCGGTCACGGCCCGCACGAAGATCTCCTCCATGTCCCGCTCCCCAAACTGCGCCTGGAGCGCCTCGATGGCGCCTTCGGCGAGCAGCCGGCCTTCGTGAATGATGCCGACGGTGTCGCACAGCTTTTCCACCTCGCTCATCACGTGGGTCGAATAGATCACGGTTTTCCCGCGCGCGCGGCACTGGCGGACGAACTGGACGATGGCGCGCGCGGCCATCACATCGAGTCCGACGGTTGGCTCGTCGAAGATCATCACCGCCGGATCATGGATGAGCGTCCGCGCGATCGAGGTCTTCTGCTTCATCCCGGTCGAAAGCTTGTCGCACCGCCGGTCGAGGAACTCGTGCATGTCGAGCTCGGTCGCGAGGTGCGCGATCCGCGCGGCGATCTCCGGCTCGGCGAGGCCGTTGAGCCGCCCGAAGTAGCCGATGAACTCGCGGGCGGTCAGCCGCGCATACAGCGCGGTCGAGGCCGCCAGGAATCCGACATTGGCCCGAACCCGCTCGGGTTGCGTGAGGACATCGCAGCCCGCCACCACGGCGGTCCCACGGCTGGGCCGGAGCAGCGTCGCCAGGAGACGGAGCGTGGTCGTCTTGCCGGCGCCGTTGGCCCCGAGCAGACCGTAAATCTGCCCCGGGCTCACATGGAACGAGACGCCGTCGACGGCCCTGATCTCGCCGCGTTTTCGGTCATGAAACGTCTTCGTGAGATTTCGTGCGTCAATCATACGGCCGGAAAAGGGGTGAGGGTGCTGGAGGGGTCTTCGGCCGGCGGTTGGTCAGGTCCGCGCCGGTCGGCGGTGTCGTCAAAGGCTCATTCGTTCGCGGAACTGCTGCGCCTGCCGGCGGCTGAGCTCGACTTTCGCGCCGCCCTTGAGATGCACGAGCAGGCCGCCGCTGAACCAGGGCTCGATCTTTTCGATCCAGGACAGGTTGATGATCTGCCGCCGGTTCGCCCGAAAGAAACATTTGGGATCCAGCCGGTCCTCCATCGCGTTGAGCGAGCGGAAAAGCTGCGGCTGCGCCTGGTCGAAATGGACCCGCGTGTAGTTGCCTTCGCTTTCCAGCAGCCGGATCGTGCGCACCTCCACAAACCAGCACCGTTCGCCCTCGCGCACGAACACCTTGTCCTCGGGGGCCAGTCGTTCGCGGGCCGCGGCAGCGGGTGCCGTCTCCGCCACCGCGCGCGGGGGTTCCCGCAACTTGGCGATCGCCGCGGCGAGCCGCGCCGGATCCACCGGCTTCAAGAGATAGTCGAGCGCGTTCAGTTCGAACGCCTTGACCGCGAACTCGTCGTACGCGGTCGTGAAGATCACCTGGGGCGCGGGCGGGTCCAGCGATTCGAGGAACGCGATCCCGGTTTCCCCCGGCATCTGTACATCGAGGAAAACGACCTCGGGCCGCAGGGCGGCGACCAGTTCCCTCGCCTGCCGGGCGTTCGCGGCCTCCCCCGCCACCTCGATGTCGGGATGCGCGGCGAGGAGCCGGCGCAGTTCCGCCCGGGCGAGGCGCTCGTCGTCGACCAGGATCGCCTTCATGGCCGCGCTGCCTGCACCGGCACGGAAACCTCCGCCACCACCATCGAAGCGGCTTCGGCATGGATCCGCAGCGACGCCCGATGCCCGAAGAAGTGCCGCAGCCGCGCGGCAGCGTTGCTCAATCCGACCCCGGTCGACCGCCGCGGCGCGCCGGACGGGGTCGTGTCGAGTTCACCCGGATTGGTGACCCGGAGCCGGAGCTGCCCATCCTCGCACCGCGCGGTGATCTGGATTTCGCCGCCCTCCGGGCGCGGGGAGATGCCGTACTTCACCGCGTTCTCCACCAGCGTCTGGAGCACCAGCGGCGGCACCGCAAGCCCGAGCGTCTCGGGCGCGATGTCGAGTCGCAGACGGAGCCGCTCCTCGTGCCGCACCTGCTCGAGCGCGAGATAGTCGTTCACGACCCGCAGCTCGTCCTCGAACGGCACGGTTTCCGCCTGCGCGGACTGGAGGGAGTAGCGCAGCAGATTCGCCAGCTGCGTCACCGCCAGCCGCGCGCGGGCCGGATCCTCGTCGATCAGCGCGCGGACCGAGTTCAGCGCATTGAAGATGAAGTGCGGGTTCACCTGTGATTTCAGCGCGCGGAGTTCCGCCTCCTTCACCTCCGCCGCCAGGCGGAGCTGCTCGATCTGCAGCCGGTTGTAGCGATCGAACAGGTGGTAGAAAAAGTACACGCAGAGCCAGCCGGTGAACACGAGGACACCGTTGATCCAGGTGATCGCGATCCACGGGACGAGCGGCGTGTTCGGGGGCACCGGCATCTGCAACACGGCGTACGGGTATGCGAACGCGACGAACGTCCACAGGGCGGACTGGACCGAAGCCGTCGCAAGGATGCGCGGCGTCAGCGCGCGCCAGCCCAGTTCCTTCCAGCCCCGGCGATGGATCAGCAGCCGGGTGTAGTGGGTCGTGAGCCAGGCCACCGCGATTACCAGCGTGACCAATGAACGGCTGCTCCACAGCTCCTCCGCCGTGTGCTTCTTGCCGGGGGCCATCGCGTACGAAAAGAAGAACTGCAGCGCGAGCAGGAGCAGCCATCCGCCCGACTGGCAAAACACGTACAGCCGCTCCTTCGCGCGTTCGCGACGCGCCGCCGGGTCAGGTAGAACGGCGGAGGAGGAATAGGGCGACATCGGTGGCAGAGGCTAGAGATAGGTTCGAGAAAAGGAAACCATGCAACGAACGCCGCGGACGTTAGGCGTTTCCAACCTCCCTGCCTCGCCTATTCGGGATGAGCGGACCGGGCGCTCCGCGGCCGGTCGGAATACTGCCGTTGAACCGAATCCGGCGGCACTGCGATCGCAGTGGTCCGATGTAGGGCGGGGTCGTCTGACCCCGCCTCCCGCCTCGATGGATTGCGATCAGGCCGAGATCGGCGTGATCAGGCGCCCCCGCCCTACTGTCAATCGACTCAACGTCGCCGAGACACCCGGGTGTCCGATTCGGACCGCCGCCTTTCTGAGTCTCTGCCGTTCCTTATCGCTGCCGTCTCGCGGTTCCGTCGTTTCGCGATCTTCCGATTTTCCGATTTCTCGATTTTCCGATTTTCCGCGCTACTTTTTTCCCGTCGACTCGGTCGCGCTGGCCTTCGCGTCGTTCTCCTGCTCGAGGTTCTTTTCCGCCTTTTTCCGCACCGCAGGGCTCGATTTCTTCGGCGCGATCTGGCTCGGCGGTGGCACCTTGTCCGGGTTCACGCTCTGCTCGATGACCGGATTGAAGGCGCGGACGAATCCGTGGCGAAACAGGTTCCGGATCGTGGGCCAGAGGCCGACCTGCGAATCGCCGAACTCCCCCTGGAACGGGATCCGGGTGGCAACCTGGTCGCGCGGCCGGTTTTTCACCAGCCACGCGAGCCCGGCGACCACCTTCTCCCACAGCCGGGTGGCGACGCTCTTCTTGTCCTGCCGCGGCTTGAGATCGAGATTGTTGAAGAAGGGCTTCACGTATCCCTGGAAAGCGCCCTCCCGTCCCGCCATCTCCGCCACCATCTCGAACGTCCCATGGTTCACCTCGACGTTCGCGACCGACTTGAGCGAGTCGTCCAGGGCGACGAGGTTCACGTGCGTCAACTTCAGCGCGAGATGGAAATGGGGTTTGGCGGCCAGCGGCTCCGCCTGGACAAGCAGGTCGAGATGGCCGCCGCCCAGGCTGTCGCCCTCGACCTGGATCCGCGCGGGAAATTCCTGCTTGGTGTCGCCCGGCCGGTTGCGCAGCCCGGTCGCGACCGCCTCCATGTTCTTGACGAACAGGTCCACCCTGGGCGTGTGGGTGTCGTCGATATACCGGATCAGCCCGTGGGAGATTTCGAGATGCTGGATGTCGATCGGGAAGATGTCCTCGACGACGCTTTGCCACCGCTGGTCCGTCGCTTTCTGCGTCGTCTGCGGGGTCGGTCCCTTCACGAACGTCAGTTCCCCATGGTCGACATAAATCCGGCTGACGAACTTGCCGTGGAAGAGGTCGGGCCAGGACAGCGAGAAATCGATGAACCGGGCGATGAAGAACGGATCCTCCTGGTTGCCGTTGAGTTTGAAGATGCTGATGCCCCGCAGGGTGTAGGCGCCGCGCCACAGGGAGAGTCGGATGTCCCCCACCCGGCCTCGATATCCCGGGATGTTCTTCAACCGGGTGTTGATCTGGTTGCGGATCACGTACGGCAGGGCGATCCGGATCCCCGCGAGCACCAGGACAATTACACCGACGGTGATGACGACGCGGCGCGGCCACGAGCGGACGCGCTGCACAAGTTTACCCGGTGGCGAATGCATGGATTGACCCCCATGGACCACATCCGCCGCCACCGGTGCATGGGGCGTGCGCCCCGGACCTCGCACCGCCGTTTCCGCCTCCCGGTGGAACTCGATCTCCGAGCGAGTTCTCCCTTCGAGATCATCGCTCGGCCTGGGTGGCGGTGGATCTCCACCAGTCCCTCCGATCGCGCAGTCGGAATTCGATCTCCTCAGCGCGTCAGATCGGTTCGACCAGCCCAATCAGCCCGATGGGGACATCGGTCTCCACCAAATCCGCATTCCGCAATTCGATCACGCCCCGATCGGATGCCACGTGGTCTTGAATTCCACGAAATCGCGGATCGCGTAAACGCTCTGCGCCGCGTCAGCAAACCAGTCCGTGTCGCCGTCGGTGAAGTGCACGCGCTTCACGCTCTCCGCGGCGCCGAGCCGGATGGCCTTGCGCTCGTCCGCGGATGCCACCGCGCTGATCGCGCGCAGGTGGGTGTGCGTCGCGAACGTCGGCACGATTTCCTTGCGGAACCCGGTGAGGATGTTCACCACGCCACCCGGCAGATCGCTCGTCGCGAGCATTTCGCCGAGCAGGATGGCCGGGTACGGGACCGCCTCGGACGCGAGCACGACGACGGTGTTGCCGCTGACGATCAGCGGGGCGACGAGCGAAACGAGCGGGAGCAGCGGCGGCTGGTCGGGGCAGATCACGCCCACCACGCCCATCGGCTCGGTGACGGTGAAATTGAAGTAGGGCGCAGCCACGGGATTCACGTTGCCCAGCACCTGCTCGTACTTGTCCGCCCACCCGGCGTAATGAATCAGCCGGTCGATCGACGTGTCGACCTCGCGCGCGGCCGAGGCCTTCGCGCCGCCGAACGTCAGCAGCGTGTCGATCATCTCCTGGCGCCGCGCCTCGAGCATCTCGCCGAGCCGGTATAGGATCTGGCCACGGTTGTACGCGGTGCGTTTCGCCCACCCCGGGCCGGCCTTCGCGGCCGCCTCGACCGCATTGCGCAGGTCCTTGCGCGTGCACTGCGGAATATTGGCGAAGAAGTTCCCGGCGGCGTCGCGCACCGCGAACGTGCGCCCGCTCTCGGACCGAATGAAGGCCCCGCCCACATACGGCTTGGGTGTCTTGGTGATGGGAAGTCTGGTCATGGTCTGGTCCCGTTAAAATTTATGCCGGCACCTGCTCGGCCGGCGCCTCGTCCTGGAGATGGGTGACTTCGCGATAGCGGGTCGCAATCATTGCAAACACGCCGGAAGCCACCATCGCGAGCACGGCGAAGAAGAGGTAGAAGTACGCGCCCGGCAGCTTCGACGATCCATCCTTGTTCTCGATGAAGAAGTGAACGAAAGCGGTGAACAGGTTACCGCCCGTGATCGACCACAGGTAGAGGGCGTTGATGATCGACTTCAGATGCCGCGGCGCCTGGGTGTACGAAAACTCCAGGGCCGTGATCGAGGTCATGACCTCCGCGGCCGAGAGCAGCACGTAGGCCGGGAACTGCCACAACACGTGGACCCGCACCCCGGCGGTAATCTGATGCTCGATCCAGGCCGAAATCAGGAACGAGACGCCGATCACGAAGATGCCGCCGCCGATCTTGCGCAGCGGATTCAGCGGCCAGATCCGGTTCATCGCCGGATAAAGCCAGTACTGAAACACGGGGATCAGCACCATGATCAGGATCGGATTGATCGTCTGCACCTGCGACGAGAGCATCTCGAACTTCCACCCGAATAGGTTGAAGTGCCGGTCCATCTTCTCAGCCTGGAGCACCCACTCGCCGCCGCTCTGATCCCAGAGCGACCAGAACACCGCGACGAAGATGAAGAGAATCGCCAGCCGGCCGAACGCGGCGAATGTCTCCCGGTTGAACGTTTCCTTGAGGAACGTTTTTCCCTTCGGCGGAATGTGGATAAACTTGTAGCGGCCGGAGAAGAAGATCGCCGTGGCGATGAACATGAGCACGGCCGGAACGCCGAACGCGATCCGCGGACCGTATTTCTCGAGCAGGATCGGCGTGAGAATGGTCGAGAAGGTCGAACCGAAGTTGATCGAGAAGTAGAACCAGCCGAACGCGCGCGAAACGAGGTGCTTGTTCGACTCGCCGAACTGGTCGCCCACGTTCGACGCGACACACGGCTTGATGCCACCGGAGCCGAGCGCGATCAGTCCCAGGCCGCCAAACAATCCGAGCCGGGTCGCGTCGCCCGCGAGGAGCAGGCATCCCGCGCAATAGACCAGAGAGATCCATAATACGGTGCGGTACTTGCCCCAGAAGGTGTCGGCGACGATCGCGCCAAGCATCGGGAAGAAGTAATTCGACGCGACGAAGAGGTGGAACCAGAAGTTCGCATCGTCGTCATTCATCGGCGCGAGCTGGTGCGCGCTATTCCGCAGATACTGGGTCATGTAGACCACCAGGATGCCGCGGAGCCCGTAGAAGCAGAACCGCTCTGCCGCTTCATTGCCGATGATGTATTTGATGCCCGGCGGCATCTTGTCCGTCTTCTGCGGGGCCGTGAGGTAGGGTTTTTTAGCCATGGTCGTTAACCACGAATGGACACGAATTCACACGAATGATCAGAGCACCATCCGCTCCCATTCGAGTTTGGGTTTGCTGAAATTGATAATGAGTCCGACACGGCGTTTTGTGACTCGCAGATAGTTTAACATCTGACCGCGTTCTACGTCCGTGATCCGGTCGATGACTTTTGTGTCCACCAAAACCGCATCATCGACGATGAGGTCAGGGACGAATTCCGAGACCTGGACACCCTTGTACACGACCGGGAACCGCTGCTGTTGATCGCAACGCAGGTGTCGGAATCCGAGCTCAACGACGAGTGCGTTTTCATAAGGATGTTCGTGGAGTCCATGTCCGATCTCACGCAAGACTTCGATCGCGCAGCCGACGATTTCGTACACCAATCGACCGTGGAGCAGTTCCTGCCCTTGGTGTCGATTCGTGTCCATTCGTGGTTCATCTCCTTGGTCACACCAGTCGGGCGTAGTCGAGGAGGCCCTGGCGCCCGCCTTCGCGGCCGAAGCCGGACTCCTTGTAACCACCAAATGGTGACGTCGGGTCGAACTTGTTGAACGTGTTCGCCCAGACGACGCCGGCCTTCAGCTCCGTCGACATCTTGAGGATCCGCGAACCCTTGTCCGTCCAGACCCCCGCACTCAGGCCGTACTCGGTATTGTTCGCCTTCTCGATCGCCTCGTCGATCGTCCGGAAGGTGAGGATGCTCAGCACCGGGCCGAAAATCTCCTCGCGGGCAATCCGGTGGCTCATCGTCACCCCGCTGAACAGCGTCGGCGGCACGTAGAATCCCTTCGTCGGACGGCGGAACGGGGGCTGCCACATTTCCGCGCCCTCGCGCACCCCGATGTCGATGTAGCCCTGGATCGTGTCGAGCTGCGCGCGCGAGACGATCGCCCCGACGTCCGTGTTCTTGTCCATCGGGTCGCCGACCCGCAGCACGCGCAGCCGGTTCTTCAGCTTGGCCAGCACCACGTCGGCGACCGGCTCGTGCACCAGCAGGCGCGATCCGGCGCAGCAGACCTGGCCCTGGTTGAAGAAGATCCCGTTGACGATGCCCTCCACCGCCTGGTCGATCGGCGCGTCGTCGAAGACGATGTTCGCCGCCTTGCCCCCGAGCTCCATCGTCATCCGCTTTTCCGTGCCGGCGATCGAGCGCATGATCACCTTGCCGACCTCGGTCGAACCGGTGAACGCGATCTTCGCCGCCGTCGGGTGCGCCATGATCAGCCCGCCGGTCGATCCCGGGCCCGTGATCACATTCACCACGCCCGGCGGCAGTCCGGCGTCGCGGAAAATCTCCGCCAGCTTCACGGCCGTCACCGGCGTGTTCGTCGCCGGCTTGATCACCACGCAGTTGCCCGCGGCCAGCGCGGGCGCGATCTTCCACGACAGCATCAGCAGCGGGAAATTCCAGGGAATCACCTGCCCGACGACGCCGAGCGGCGCCACCTTCCGACCGGGCGCGAGGTACTCCAGCTTGTCCGCCCACCCCGCGTGGTAGAAGAAGTGCGCCGCCGCCATCGGCACGTCGAAATCGCGCGTTTCCCGGATCGGCTTTCCGTTGTCCAGCGTTTCGGCGACGGCGAATTCCCGCGCGCGGTCCTGCAGCAGCCGCGCGATCCGGTAGATGTATTTGCCGCGTTCACGTCCCGGCATCCGGCCCCAGACGGTGTTGAACGCCCGCTGCGCCGCCGCATATGCCGCGTCGACATCGGCGGCCCCGCCGAGCGCCAGCTCCGTGATTTTCTGCTCGTTCCCCGGGCTGATCGAATCGAAGTACTTGCCGCTCTTCGGCGCGACGAACTCGCCGTCGATGAACAGGTCGTAGCGCGGCAGGAGCTTCGGGTCGGCCGTCTCCGGCGCGGGATCGAAATCCCACAGGTCGCCAAAGATCAGTTCCGGTGCGGGACGGCCCCGGCGTGTCGCCGGTCGCGCCGCTTTCTTTTCGGCTAAATTGGACATGGCTTTGAAGAGACTACGATTCCACTACGAGCGGTTTGGCGTCCGAACAAATTACTGACTCGCGGCGGCCAAGGGACTGGCCGCCCTACCACCCAGCTTCGGTTTGATCACGGTGGGGCGCGGAGTTCCTTCCGCGCCTCGCGACGGAGGAGAATGGTGCTTTCTGTGCACGATTCTGGTTTCTCCACGGCAACGATCCGACACAGCGTTCATGTTGGCCCGCGTCAGTAGCTCTCGGCCGCGTCGCTGAAATAATACGGCGCCTGATACCGCCCGGTCTTTTCCTTTTCGATCTGGCGCAGCAGGTCGTTCAAGAGCCCGCTCGCGCCGAAGCGATACCGTTCATTGGTCAGCCAGGCGTCGCCCAGCGTCTCCTTCACGGCGATCAGGAATTGCAGCGCCTGTTTCGCCGTCCGGATGCCGCCGGCCGGCTTCATTCCGATCGCCGTTCCGGTATCGAGGTAAAAGTCGCGGATCGCCTCCAGCATCACCTGGTTGTTGCCGAGCGTGGCGTTGAGTCCCGTCTTGCCGGTGCTCGTCTTGATGAAGTCACCCGGGCGCAGCACCCGCATCGCGATGAAGGACGCCGCCCGGATGGCATCGTACGTCTCCAGTTCGCTCACCTCGAGGATGACCTTGAGCCGCGCCTGGCGGCACGCGTCGCGCACCGCGACAATCTCGTCCTGCACCCGCCCAAAGTCGCCCGCCAGGAAGGCGCCGCGGTTGATCACCATGTCGATCTCGTCGGCGCCGTCGCTCACCGCCTCGCGCACCTCCGCCAGCCGGGTCTTCAGCGGCGCCTGTCCGCTCGGAAACGCGGTCGCCACCGACGCCACCCGGATCGCCGTGTCCGCCAGGTGCGGTTTCGCATGGCGCACCATCGACGGGTACACGCAAACCGCCGCGACGCTCGGCACGTCGGGATCTTCGTGCGGCCGGATGGCCTTGCGGCAGAGCGAGGCGACCTTTCCGGGGGTGTCCTTGCCCTCGAGTGTCGTCAGGTCGACCATCGAGACGGCAGTTTTCAGGCCCCACACCTTGGAGGCTTTCTTGATCGAACGCGTCGTGTACTTGGCGACGCGCTCCTCGATGCCGACACGGTCAACCGTTCCAACCTCGTCGAACAGGCGGCGGAAGCCGGCATGCGGTGTTGGAGAAAGCATGCGGTCCACTATGTCCGAGCCATTGTCATAAAAACAAACGAAAACTCACTCGCGGGTGGGACGTGCTGTCCCCAGATCGCGTTCTCGAGCCTGCAAATTTCAATCCAGCCCGATGGGACGTCACGGCTCGACCCAAGCTTCGCGCCGCCAGCACCAGCCGAATTCGCCGTGGCTGGTGGAACTCGATGTCCTCATTGAGTTGGCCACCGACCTCGGCCGGGCGGGGGCCTCCGGCGCCCCACCTCAACCCGGCTGCATATCGGGCGCCGGCAAGTCGGATTCCGCGCGCCGCCGGCTCCGCAACCGGCTGCACCCGTTGGCAAAGCGCCGCGGGCGGCACTTCGGCGCCGCTCGCACCGTCAACGCAACCTTCCATCCTCAACGGATCGCCCCGCCGCGATCTTCCGCCTTGCTCGCCCGCCATGAACCCACGCCGCCTCGTCCGCCATCTCTGGAAGGAATGGATTCGCCCGCTTGCCCTGCCCGTCCTCCTGGTCACCTCCGCGAAGTCGGCCGTCGCCGACATCAACTACGTCCCGTCCGGCTCGATGCACCCGACGGTGCTCGAAGGCGACGTACTGTTCATCAACAAGCTCGCCTACGACCTGCGCGTGCCGTTCACGTTCACGCGGGTCGCCCATTGGTCCACGCCCGCCCGCGGCGACGTCGTCGTGTGCTTTGCACCGGACGATGGCACCCGCCTGGTGAAACGCGTGGTCGGACTGCCGGGCGACACGCTCGAACTTCGCCATGACGTGCTTTTCGTGAACGGCATCCGGCAGGCCTACTCCCGTTTGCCGGCCTCGGCGACCCGCGAACTCGACGCTCATGAGCGTGCGGTCGCGGTCTTCGCCTCCGAGCAGCTCGGGAACGTTCGTCACGGTGTCGAGGTGCTGCCGAACCGCCCGGCGCTCCGCAATTTCGGTCCGGTCACGGTGCCGGCCGGCGATTACTTCATGATGGGCGACAACCGGGACGACAGCCGGGACTCCCGCTATTTCGGATTCATTCCGCGCCCCCAGATCATCGGCAAAGTCGAAGGCGTGTTCGTCTCGGCCGACATCAATCACTGGCTCCGGCCGCGCTTCGACCGGTTCTGCTCGCGTCTCAACTGATCACCGACCGCCGGAGCATCACGACTTGCGCCGGCTCCCACGGGCTGCTCCCCTGTGGTTGAACGCCTTGCGCCATGAACCACGACCAAACTGATCCGGTCACCCCGGGCGCCGAGCCGGCAGGCGAGGTGGTGATTCGCACGATCGCCATGCCCGCCGACACAAACTCGAACGGTGACATTTTTGGCGGCTGGCTGATGTCGCAGATGGACCTCGGCGCCGCCGTCCTCGCGCGCGCCACGGCGCATTCCCGGGTCACGACCGTCGCCGTCGACAGCATGGCTTTCCTCCGGCCGGTGAACGTCGGCGACGTGGTCACCTGCTACGCCCGCCTCCTCTCGATTGGGCGGACGTCGATGAAGATCGACATCGAGGTCTGGGTGCAGCGCGGCTCGGATACGCCGCCGCTGCGCGTCACCGAGGCGAAGTTCACCTATGTGGCGCTCGACGCGGAGGGCCGGCCCCAGCCCGTGAAACGCTGACCGGGCGAAATGCCGGCGCTGGTGTCACGCATCGCGCTTTACTGCGAGGGAGCGGACCGTACGCTGCGCCCGGCATGCCTTCGAACGGCGAAACTTTCTCCGGACTTCTCCACGCCGAACTCCAGGCGCTGCACCAGGCCGGACAGACGCGGACGTTCGAGGCCGGCGCGGTGATCTTCTCCGCCGGCGATCCCGGGGACGGTTTCTACATCGTCGAATCGGGCCGCGTGCAGATCATCGCGACGTTCGGCGGCAACGAACCGCTGACGCTCGCAACGATCACGGCGGGAGACTTCTTTGGCGAAATGGCCGTGCTCGACGACGCGCCGCGCTCGGCGACCGCCAAGGCCGAGACGGAAACGCGCGCGACGTTTCTGAGCCGCGAAACCCTGCTCGACCTGCTCGACCGACGTCCGCGGCTCGCCCTGAACCTGATCCGCGAGTTCAGCAGCCGGATGCGGGCGCTGAACCGGAAGTACGTCAATGAGATCATCCAGGCCGAGCGCCTGGCCGTGATCGGCCGGTTCGCGGCGACCATCGTCCACGACTTCAAGAATCCGCTCACGATCATCGGTCTCGCCGCGGAGCTCGCCTGCAGCGACGACACCGCGCCGCCGATGCGCGTGAAGGCGCAGACGAAGATCGTGCGGCAGGTGGAGCGCATGACGAACATGCTCCAGGAGCTGATCGAATTCACCAAGCCGACCGGCCACCGACCCACGCTCCGCGGCGTCAACTTCGCCCGCTACATGAAGCCGCTGGCCGAGGAGATCCGCCAGGAAATCGCGGACCGCGGCGTCAAACTCATGCTGCAGATGCCGCCGCCCGAGATCGAGGTCCGCCTCGACCCGCCGCGGCTGTCGCGGCTCTTCTACAATCTGCTCAACAACGCGGTGGAGGCGATGCCGGACGGCGGGCGGATCTTCCTGCGGTTCACCGTGAATCCGGACGAACTGCAGGTGGATATCGAGGACACCGGTCCGGGCATTGCACCGGCGGTTGCGCCGACGCTCTTCCGTCCCTTCGCCACCCATGGCAAACCGCACGGAACGGGTCTGGGCCTCACGATCTGCAAGAAGATCGCCGAGGACCATGGCGGCCGGATCTGGGCGACGAGCACCCCGGGCAAAGGCGC
>DASZYH010000254.1:0-7822 GCA_035545515.1 Opitutaceae bacterium | reverse complement strand
CACGCTGGCGTCGATCGAATCGAGTTGTGGCTGCCCGGCCAGGGTCGCGCTCACATTTTGGAAACGAATCGGCTGGGTCGTAGTGGCCGCGATGTCGGTCGCCGTCCGCAATGTGAGGTCGACAGTCCCTCCGGCCAGGTTGCCGGCCAAGGCGCCGTTTTTCACCACGCGCGCGGCCCAGGAGAGTGGCACCTCTCCAAACTGCACGCGCGCCGTGGCGGTGTGGGAGTTGGAGCCCTGGAATGTGTTGTTCTTCGTGTCGACGGTCAGCGGTTGCAGGAGGGCGAATTTCAGCACGGAGGCGCCGCTTTCCCGGGTGACCGTGACATCCGAGCGATCGAATCGGAGCTGGTCGCCCCGCATCGTTCCGCTCGAACTCGCGCTGACGATCATCGGGGCGGCCTCGGGCGGCAGGTAAGGTTTCAGCGCCGCCACGACTTTCGCACGGGTGTCCGCCGTGAACGCGATCGTCGGTTGCCCGTTCGCGGGTGTGATGTCGGCTGTCATCGTTCCGGTTACGTCGTCTCCGGTCGGCATCGACGCATTCAAGTCGGTCAACTGGGCGTGGATTTTTCCGGCGGAGTAATTGACCTGCGGCTTCACCCTGACGGTCAGCTGGTCAAACATCGGCTCGCTTCCGTTCCGTACGGTCAAATTCCGGACGAAGACGGGATCGACCGAAGTCAGTCGAACCTGACTGCCGTCCGCATTGCTGGCGACAGCGAGGGCGAGCGACAGATCGCCGCTGACGATCTGCAGGGGTTTGACGAACGGCTGTGCCCACGCCACCGGAAGCGACTGGACCGAGACTCTCGCGAGTTCCGCGTTCGGGTTCGGGAGGGTCACCCGCTTGCTGCCGAGGGAGAATCCGATCGGCTGGAGGGTTCTCAGGTCGGCGAGCTGCCGCCCGTCCGATGCGGTGGCGGTCAGCTCAATCTGGGCGAGTTGCACCGTGTTGTCGGCCATCCCTCCGTTGAATCGGCTCTGCAGATGGAGTGTGCCGACCGGCGCGAGATTCGGGGAGATCTTTTCGAGATGCGACACATCCGCCTGGATTTCCCCGCTCGCCGTGATCGCGTTGGTGCCCGGGTTCGCTCCGAATTTCCCGGCGCCCGTTGCCGCGAGATTGGGGAGACCGAACCCGGTGAGCAGATCGGCGAGCTGTTCGTTGTGAATGGAAACCTCCCACGCGCCCGATATCGCATGGGTGGCCGGGGCAAACTGGGCGGCGAGCGTGATGAGGGGAGCGCTCGCGGAATCCCGGACGATCGAAACCACGGCCGAATAACCTTCATTGCCGCCTTCGGCCGGCTGCTCGGCTTTCGCTTCGAGCTTCAACTGCTCGGTCGGCAATTTGGGCCCGACCGCGGATGCGAGCGCGTGAAATTCCGCCTCGTCGATCCGCTGTTCGGTGGTGATGTGAAGATTGACCGTGCCACTGCTGTGCAGGCTCGAAAATGCGGCATTCCTTTCCGGGTTCGTGAGATCGGCTCTCCAGTCGATCGTGCCGCGCCGGCCCGTGCTGATGTCGTTTCCCCTGAGTTCGAAGGTCAGGGTCTGTTCACCTGGCAGCAGGACTCGTCCGGGTACGGAGAACCGAGCGATTTGGACGGAATAGGGAAGTGTGATCTGGCTCAGGATGCCGTTGAAGGTTGAGCCAGGTTGTTTTGGACCAGACACTGCCGGTTGCGGTCCTGAGTGGGTCGGGGACGGGGCCGTCGCGCCGGTTTGGGTCGGGTGGCGTAGATCCAGAACCAGATCGGTTACGGTGAGATCATCAACGCTGATGCGGTGATGGAACAGGAAGTCCCAAGCGGAGTAGCGGGCATCCGCATTACGCGCGCTAACGACCATTCCATCCTTGGCCACGCGGAGGCCCTCGATCCTCGCACTGCTCGGACCCGCGGCGACGCGGGCGAACTCGATTTTCAGGCCCGGCTGGCCTGCGACCGCCTTTCGCAATGCCCAGGACTGGACGGCCGGAATCAGCGCAATGCCAGCGAGCACGATGACGAGCGCGATCAGCGCCGCCACGATCCCCACCACGATTTTGAAGACTTTCATGACGAATTTCTTTCCGCGACCCGAACGGTAACGCCCACGACACCCTGTCTGGCGACAAGCGCCCAAAGACGTGCAGGGCACCGGAATGTTCCGATGGTGACACGCGGGAGAATTGCGGGCACGAAATCAGAGGCCCTGCCGGTGGCGGCCGGCGCACGCTGCGCTATATTGGCCGATGGGTTATCTGATCGGGCTCATCGTCCTCGTCCTGCTGGTTCCGCTGTTGTTCGTGTTGCTGACCCGTCGCGGGGGAGGGAGCAGGGGAATCGTATCGGCCAATCACGGCGTTTCCCCTGATCAACCAAGCTCGGACCAGCCGACGCCAAAGGCCCCGGGCAACCCGCGTACGCCGCCGGGGTAAATGCGCGCGTGGCGTCGGCCAGCCACGGCAACGCCAGGCACGAGAAATACCCGTCGGAGATCCAGCGCGCCCGGTCACCGGTCCGCGACGGTCACGAAAGGTCGCTGAGCAAGGTGCGGAGTTCGCGCTCCGGGTCCTCGTGATGCTGATCGATGGCGAGACGCAGCGCGTCCTCGAGAAGAGGCCGGGCCTCGGCCGCACGCCCCGATCCGACGAGCAATTTTCCCAGGATGATTCGCGGGATCATCCAATCGGCTTTCTTGCGGACACAAAACTCGAGATGCGACACCGCCTCGTTGCCACGGTTTTCGGCCAGCAATGCCTGCGCCAGGCTGAAGCGAAACAGTTCGTTGTCCGGTTGGCGTTCGACGAGCGTTTGAAACTGGCTCACGCGGGCAGACATGGGCATCTCGTTCCGCGGAGGACTAGGGGCGATCGATGTAGACCATGACCCCGGTGGCGTTGTCGGGGCCGCCTCGCGTGACGGCGGTGGCGATGATTTCGCGCAGCCCGGCCGTTGGATCGTCGTGCTTTTCCATCAAGGCGCCGATTTCGGCGTCGGCGATCAACCGGGTGACACCGTCGGTGCAAAAAAGATACCGGTCGCCACTCGCCAGCGGGCGCGTGATCACGTCCACTTCGACGCGGCTGGGCTGGCCGATGCAACGGGTCAACGCATGTCGATTGGCCTCGTGATAGTAGACGATCTCGCCCCGTGCCCGGCGCGATTTTGCTTCATTCTCGACGGAGTGGTCCTCGGTCAGGCAGGTCAACTCTCCCGCATGGATCGCGTAGCAGCGTGAGTCTCCGACATGGGCAATGCGCAAGGTGGATCCGCGGATGCATCCAACGGTCAGCGTCGTGCCGATGCCCATTGCCGGACTCAGCTTCAACCCCAGGCGTCCCACCGCGACGTTCGCGCGCTCCGCGATTTCGGGCAGGTCCGGATCCGTGCCGGGCGACAGGGCGCGAAAGGCCGCCGTGACTTCGTTGATGGCAAGTTCGGCCGCCTCGGCACCGCCGGGAAGCCCACCGACGCCGTCCGCGACGCCAAAGAGCAGGAGTTTGGGATCGCAAATCAGACGATCCTCATTCTCCCGACGGACGCGTCCAATGTCTGTGAGCGCGGCAGCGCGAAGCGAAGGCATGGCAGTGGCGGGGACGCTACCGGGCGGCACCATCAGGCGAAAGGACGAAATTTCTCGGCCCGCGTTGGCCGCGTGAGCACCGTGAAATCCGGCTGCGGCAGCGATTCCACGAACAGTTTGCCGTACGTTTTCGCCAGCACCCGGGAGTCCAGAATTGTGACGACACCCCGATCGGTGGCGGTTCGAATCAATCTCCCGACGCCCTGCCGGAATTTCATCAAGGCATCGGGCAGCGTCAGTTGGTTGAACGGATTGCCTCCCCGGTCGCGAATGTCGTCGCAGCGCGCTTCTGTGATCGGGTGCGTCGGCGGGTCGAAGGGCAGCCGGGTGATGATGACCTGCGCCAACGCATCGCCCGGCACATCGACCCCGGTCCAGAAGCTTTCCGTGCCGAAGAGGATCGCATTGCCCCGGGCGCGCATCTGCCGGGTGAGTTCCGTGCGGGAGAGTTCGCGGCCCTGAAGCAGAAACGGCCGTCCGGCGGCCGTATACTCAGGCTCAAGTTGCGCCGCGATCGCGCGCATGTCGCTGTAGCTCGTGAACAGGACCAGGGAACCGCCGCGAACGCGCCCGGTGCAGTACCGGATGTAGTCGGTCAGGACATCGAGCGCGAGTTTTGCCTCCTGGGGCGACGGCAGTGGGACGTCGGACGCGACATAGACCCGCATGTGTCGGTCGAAATCAAAAGGGGATTTCACCACGACGGCTTCGGCGTTGTCAGCTCCGATCCGGGCCGCGAAGGGTTCAATTTGCCCGCCGATCGCGAGCGTTGCGCTCGTGCAGATGACGCTGGTGCGGCATCCGAACAAATGCCGACGCAGCTCCGGCGAAATATCGATCGGCGCGCTCCGCAGCATCACGACCGTCTGTTGGCGGCCCGTGCGCTCGAGCCAATACACGTGCCCCTTGTTCCCGAGCGTGAGCCACTCATTGAGGGCGGCCTGCAGGGATTTGATCCGGAGCGTCTGTTCGAGGAGCTCGTCGCGATCCCGACCATCCTCCAGGCGGTCCGCCAGTCGGGCGAGCATCCGATGCAGGGCGGTGAGCGGCGGGTCCAGGGTCGGTTCGGCCACACCTTCGTCGCGGATCCGGACAATCGGGCGTTGGGCCAGCAGACGGGAGCCGAGGAAGTCGAAGAACCCCTTCGCGGCGTCAAACGCGTCCACGACGAGCTGCTGCGCGTCGGGAGTGCCGAATTTCCGGAGGACCCCCCGTTTGGTGCGGGGGTTGTAGAGGTATTTCAGCGCCCGGTCGACGCCGTAGCTCGAGAGCGACAGTCCGAAGTTCTCGGTGGCCACGTCGGGGACGGTGTGGCCTTCGTCGAGGACCAGGAAATCGTCGGCGAAAAGGACGCCCCGCGCGTCGGTGTTGGCGCCATTGGCCTGGGCGCCACCCGCGTTGATCAACGCGAAGAGCAAGGCATGATTGACGATGATGACGTTGGCCGTACGCAGCCGCGCCCGGGCACGCTGGTAGAAGCACTTTTCGCAATCGCAGTGCTTCCGGGAGCAGGAGGACGAGTCCGCGTTGACGGCATCCCACACGTCCGGCGTCGGAGGTGGCTTCAACTCGTGGCGCAATCCGGTCTCC
Source organism: Opitutaceae bacterium (assembly GCA_035545515.1). Classification (GTDB taxonomy): domain Bacteria; phylum Verrucomicrobiota; class Verrucomicrobiia; order Opitutales; family Opitutaceae; genus ER46. The sequence goes on along the minus strand of DASZYH010000254.1, from coordinate 2,659 downwards.
GATGTCTCCGCCCACCGCGCGATCCGCTGCAGTTCTTCATACTCTGCGTCTGCGAACAGCGTCGTGCGATCGGCCAGCGCGTTGGCGAGCCGGGTCGTGCACAGGTAATTCGATTTGCCGACCAGCACGGCGGATTTGAATCCGGCGTAGCGCGCCAGCGGCGGGGCAGCCTGGAACAGCCGCCGACATTTGGGCAGATCGCTGGATTCCAACTGCTCCTGAAGCGAAATGGTGTGCGTCGAGACGATCAACTGACGTGACTGGTCGATCGCGTGCACGATTCCCGGCACGAGGTAGGCGAGGGATTTTCCCACTCCGGTTCCGGCTTCGAACAGCAGCGGGACGTCGTCCCGCATCGCAGCGGCGACGGCGCGCGCCATCTGCTCCTGCTGCGGGCGGTGCTCCAGATCGAGCGCGCGTTGCAGAATTCCATCTTCCGCAAAGATGTCTGCCGCCAGCGCGGGCGCGTGGCTGCGTGGCGGTGGTGCGGAGCTGGTGTCGTCCCGTAATCCGATCATGCGGAGGATCAAAACAGGTGCGCGATTCGCCGGCGTTTTCAAAGGTTTTCGCCATCCGGCTTGGAGCGCGATCCTCATGGGTGATGACGCCGGGGCCGAATCGGAGCGGTGGGGACAATCCGCGCGCAGCAAATGCGTTTGCCGCCGCGCCTCACGTACGCTGAGTTCGCGGCCATGGATTCTGGCTCCAAGGCCAATGGTGATTGGGTCGACGCGTTGGTGGATTTCCTTCGCACTCAGCCGACCGTGAGCGCTGTCCGGATCGACCCCGCCGCGCACAAGCTCGCCGTCGCCACCGTCGGGCGGGTGGAATTGGGCGGCTTGGAGGACAAGCTGACGGAGACGATCGCGGCCATCGAGGCGGAACTGGCGAGCCGGGCCCGGCAATCGACGCCACCCGGATTCTCCATTCGGCGGGAGGGGGACACGATGGTGGTGGGGCGGGACACGTGTGAAACGGCGGAAAAGCTCTGGCTCTGGCGCGAGATGCAGTGGCCGGAGATCAAGGCTGAACCGCTGCCCGAGGAGCAGGAATGGCGGACACTCTCGATTCTGGCGGGAGTTTGCGGGATCGCAGGCGTGGCTGGACTCCTCGTCTCCTTGCTGGCGCCGGACGCTCACTGGCTGTCCCGCGCCCTGTTCCTGGTCGGAATCGTCGCGGGAGGGTGGGACGCGGCCATCGATACCTGGGGAAACCTCAAGCGCCGTGAAATCGACATCCATTTCCTGATGCTCGCGGTGGCAATCGGAGCGATGGCCATCGATCATTGGAGCGAGGCGGTGCTGCTCCTTTTCCTGTTCTCCGCATCGGGTGCGATGGAGGAATATGCGCTCGATCGGACGCAGCGAGAAGTTAGCGCGCTCCTGAAGACGTCGCCGAAGCGCGCCATGATCGTTCTCCCTGACGGCCGTGAACAGGAGATCTCCGTCGAGTTGCTTTCCGTTGGCCAGCGGGTCCGCGTCAAACCGGGGCAGGCGTTTGCGGCCGACGGTCTGGTCGTAAAAGGCAGCAGCGCGAGCGACGAGTCCGCGCTCACGGGAGAGGCGACACCGGTCGAGAAGAAGATCGGTGACCAGGTTTTCAGCGGAACCCTGAACCTCTGGGGAGTGGTCGAGTTTGATGTCGCCCGGCTTCCGTCGGAAAGCACCCTGCAAAAAATCATCCGGTTGATCCAGACCGCGCAGAAACTGAAGGCGCCCAGCGAGCGGTTCACGGACAAGTTCGGCACGGGCTACACGTATCTGGTCATTGGGGGGGCGACGCTGATGTTCCTCGTGTGGTGGCTGGCGTTCCATCTGCCCGCGTTTGCCAACACCCCGGAGACGCGGTCGGCATTCTACCGGGCGATGACGCTCATGGTCGTGGCCAGCCCATGCGCGCTCGTGCTCTCGATTCCGTCCGCGATTCTCGCGGCGATCGCCTGGGGCGCGCGCCACGGGGTGCTGTTCCGGGGCGGGGCGGCGATCGAGAAACTCGCCGATGTGGGCACGGTGGCCTTGGACAAAACCGGCACGTTGACCACCGGCGAACTTACCGTGGTGGCCTATGAGAGCTATCCGGAGGGGCGGGAACGCGAAGTGCTGGAATTGGCGTTCGCACTCGAGGCCAAGTCCCATCACCCGATCGCCCGGGCGATCGTGCGACACGCGCGGGCCGAAGGGGTCGCCGAGCTGAACGTCGACGACTTTCAGTCTCTCACCGGACAGGGCCTGCGCGGAAAGATCGCCGGGACCTCGCTGCTCTTGGGCCGGCGGGAGCTGTTGGAAAAGGGACCGCTCGCCGAATGGGCGCGGAATCTCCCCGCCGCTTCCGCCGAGCACAGCGAGGTCTGGGTCATCAGCCACGACTTGGTCGGCCGCATCCTCCTGAAGGATCAGATCCGGGCCGAGTCGGCGGGTGTGCTATCGCGCCTGCGGCGCGAGGGAATCCGGACCGTCATGTTGACAGGCGACCGCCGCCATGCGGCCGAAGCCGTGGCGAAGGAACTGGGGGTGGACGAGGTGCGAGCGGGACTGTCGCCCGAGGACAAAGTTGCCGCCGTGGTCGCATTGCGCGACTTGGGCGGCAAGGTCGCGATGGTCGGGGACGGAGTGAACGATGCCCCGAGTCTCGCGGCCGCCGACGTGAGCGTGGCGATGGG
>DASZYH010000253.1:0-5107 GCA_035545515.1 Opitutaceae bacterium | reverse complement strand
GAAGGAAATCATCTGGTCGAGGATCGACTGGGCGTCGCGCATCCCGCCGTCGGCCAGCCGCGCGATGCAGGCCAGCGCCGCTTCGCTCACCGTGATCTTCTCGTCGGCGGCGATCTTCTTCAGCCGCTCGATGATGAGGTTGGGCGGAATCGGCTTCAGGTCGAACCGCTGGCAGCGCGACACGATCGTCGGCAGCACCTTCTGCGGATCGGTCGTCGCGAACACGAATTTCACGTGTGCCGGCGGCTCCTCGAGCGTTTTCAGCAGCGCGTTGAACGCCGCCGCCGAAAGCATGTGCACCTCGTCGATGATGTAGATCTTGAACTTGCCCTGGGCCGGCGCGTACCGGACCGTCTCGCGCAGGTCACGCACCTGGTCGACGCCGTTGTTCGACGCGCCGTCGATCTCGATCACGTCGAGGTGCGATCCTTCGGCGATCGCCTTGCAGGCGGGATCGTTGGGATCGAAGTCGGCCTTCGGCCCACCGGTGCAGTTCAACGCCTTCGCGAAGATCCGCGCCGTGGAGGTCTTGCCCGTGCCACGCGGGCCGACGAACAGGTACGCATGGGCGATCCGGCCGCGCGTGATCGCATTCTTGAGGGTGCGGACCACGTGATCCTGGCCGACGACGTCGTCAAACGTCTGCGGCCGCCACTTGCGCGCGATGACTTGATAACCGTTCGTAGCCACGGAGACCGACTAGCCCAAAGCGGAACCGCGAAACCGCAAATCAAAACTCAGATTTTCGTTTCGCATGCGCTGGGCCGAAACCATAAGGCGGCAGAACCGCGAATGAACGCGAATTGACGCGAATACGGACACGAAAATCACCAACTCGGCGCCCACGATTCCTGTCACCGTCAGGCAAGCCACGCTGCCGGCTGCAAGTGTTCCGGGCTCCGTGTCACCGGGTCGCAGCGGCCAATGAACCAAAGAGGTTCTATTCGCGTCGATTCGCGTCGATTTGCGGTTGGCCCTCGGCGCCATTTCCGCGGAGTGCCTCGATGATCCGCTCCGCGTCGTAGACACACCCGCGCCACGTCCCGCCGCTGGCCAGTTGGAGGGCCGCCCAGAGTCGGGTGTCCTCGGGGAGCGACGGATTCGGCGCGAGATCCGGGCGCGGCGCGCGGCGCACCAGGACGGCCCGCCCCTCGTCGGGTGAAAATGTCCTCCCGTTCTCCCCGACCAGATCGACCGTGCCCTGCATCCGCACGCGATCGAGTTCGATCCGGATTCGGTCGCCGTCGACGAGTTTGCCGATCGGCCCTCCGGCGAGGGCCTCCGGACCGATGTGGCCGATGCACGCACCGGTGGAGACGCCGGAGAACCGTGCGTCGGTGAGCAGCGCCACGTGCTTGCCGTACGGCAGATGCTTCAGCGCCCCAGTGACCTGGTACGTTTCCTCCATCCCGGTGCCGAGCGGACCGATGCCGGCGAGGACCATGATGTCGCCCGCGCGAATTCGCCCGTGCTTCAGCGCATCCATCGCGGCGCGTTCGCTCACGAACACGCGCGCCGGTCCTTCGATGCGGTAAACGCCGTCGGCGCCGACGACCGACGGATCAATTGCCGTCGCCTTCACGACCGCGCCTTCAGGCGCGAGATTGCCACGCGGGAAAATCAGCGTGCTCGTCAGCCCTCGCTCCCGGGCGCGCGCGGGCGGGAGAATCACGTCATCCGGGTCAACCCCGTCGAGTTCCTGGAGCAGCGCCCGAAACCGGGTGCGGCGCGGGGATTTCACCCACGCATCGAGATTCTCACCCAGGGTCCGGCCGGTCGCGGTGAGGACGCCCGTGTCCAGAAGTCCGAGCTGCCGCAGATGCATCATCACTTCAGGGACGCCGCCGGCGAGAAATACGCGGACGGTCGGATGATGCACCGGGCCATTGGGCAAAACGCTCACCAGCCGCGGTACGGTCCGGTTCACCTCGATCCAGTCGTCGACCGTCGGCAACGGCCCCCCCGCGGCATGGGCAACCGCAGGGATGTGCAGGAGCAGATTCGTCGAACCGCCGAACGCCGCGTGCAGGACCATCGCATTGCGGATGCTCGCAGGCCCGACGAGTTGGCGGACGGAAATTTTGCGCTCGGCCAGCAGGTGGAGGGCCCGCGCCGAGCGCCGCGCGAGATCGGTCCAAACCGGCTGGCCCGATGGCGCGAGGGCGGAATGCGGCAACGCAAGTCCGAGCGCCTCGGCCACCACTTGGGAAGTCGCCGCAGTGCCGAGAAACTGGCAGCCGCCGCCGGGAGTGGCGCAGGCGCGGCAGCCGAGTTCGGCGGCCTCGGCCAGGGAGATGAGGCCGTTCGCAAAGCGGGTTCCGAGGGTCTGCACCGCCCCGGCATCCTCGCCATTCGCCGGCGGAAGCGTCACGCCGCCGGGCACGATCACCCCCGGAAGGTCGCGGAGACCTGCAACCGCCATGAGCATCGCGGGCAGACCCTTGTCACAGGTGGCGATCCCGAGCACGCCGGCGCGCAGCGGCAGCGATCGCGCGAGCCGCCGGAAGACGATCGCGGCGTCGTTGCGGTACGGCAGGCTGTCGAACATCCCCGTCGTTCCCTGCGTCCGGCCGTCGCACGGATCGGAGCAAAAGCCGGCAAACGGCACGGACTGCAGCCGGCGAAACTCCTCCGCGGCGGCCTGCACCAGCAGGCCAATTTCCCAATGACCGGTATGATATCCGAGCGCGATCGGCCGGCCGTCAGGCGCCCGGAGCCCTCCCTGCGTGCTGAGAAGGAGAAACTGCCGGCCGCCCGAGTCGGCAGGATTCCAGCCCATCCCCACGTTCTGGGTCATGCCGAACAGGTCACCGCTGGGACTGTTGAGCAGCAGCTCTTCCGTCCAGGGCAGGCTGCCAGCCACGCCGGGCGCGCGCGTCTTGACGTTGAAGACGTCGGGCGCCGGCGCTTCCAGCGCATCATCACCCGCGGCAGTTACAGCACAGTGCGGTTTGGTCATGACGTTAGTCTAGAGATCAGAGCGGGCCGGACAGATGCATTTGAGAAACCACGAATGGACACGAATTGACACGAATGCGATGGGACCAGCGAAACGGCCGGAGCCGGGAATCGAGCCACCGCTCCAGACGAAGATCAGCGCCGTTCCCGCCCAGAATTACCTTCGTGTTCATTAGTGTCCATTCGTGGTTGGCCAACTGCCTTGGTGCGTTCAGTGACCGTTCGACGGCAACTCCGCCCGTTCCAGGGCCGTGGTCGGATCGATGAAGAGCCAGCAGATCGCGCCGAGGAAGTACACGAGGCTCGAGATGACGAACGTCAGTTGCCAGTCGTGGTGGGTCAGGTCGAGGACGAGCCCGACGACGATCGGTCCGGCCATCCCGCCGAAATTTCCGAGCATGTTCATGCTGCCGGACACCGTTCCGGAGTAGCGACCGCCCACGTCCATGCAGGTCGCCCAGCTTCCCGGCAGCGTCGTGTCGTTGAAGAAACTGGCCATCCCCATCGAGAGCATCGCCGCCAGCGGGTCGCGGAGGTAAAACGATACGAGGAGGAGCGTGGCGGCGCCGGTGAAACCCACGAAGCCGATCGCGCGACGAATCAGCACAACGCGCCCGGTCCGGGCAATCAGCCGGCTCGAAATCACGCCCGCCGCGAGGGAGCCGAAGCCACCGAACAACAGCGGAATCCCTGCGAGCGCCGCCGCGAGGATCTTCAGTGTCGTGTCCGGGCTGAACGCGCCTTCAAGAAGGCGGGCCAGCCACGCCATCACCGCATTGGATTTGATCTCCATCCCGCGCACGTCCTTCAGGTAGGTGGGCAGCCACGTGACGTAGAAATACCAGCCATAGCTCAGGCAGAAGTACTGCGCGCCGAGCAGCCAGATCGCGGGATGTGACACGAGTCGCCGCCAGGGCATGCGACCGTGCGTGGAGACGTTCGCCTCGTTTTCCCGCAACAGCTCGAGCTCCGCCGCGTTGACCCCGGGATGGTCGCGCGGGTTGTCGCGAAACCACATATAGAACAACCCCGCCCAGACGACGCCAAGCAGGGCAAACGCCACGAACGCAACCCGCCAGCTCACGAACGTCATCACGGCGACGACCAGCAACGGTGCGCACGCGCCGCCCCAGCGTGCGCCCATCCACATCAGCGCCTGCGCCCGCGTCCGATCGCGCGTCGGCAGCCAGGCGCTGAAGGCCTTCGTCAGATTGGGAAAGCACCCTGCCTCGCCCGCCCCGAACAAGAACCGGGTCACGGCCATCGCGGCAAAGTTCCACGCCCATCCCGTCGCGGCGGTGAAGAAGGACCACCAGAGCACGACGCGAAGCAGCACCTTGCGGGCGCCGATCCTGTCGCCCAGCCAGCCCGTCGGCAGCTCGAACAGCGCATACGCGAGCGTGAACGCGGAAAACACGAAACCCATCTCGGAGTCCGTCAGATGCAGATCCCCGCTGATGGAGGGCGCCGCCTGCGAGATGCACACGCGGTCGATGTATTGGATCACCGCCAGCGTCACCGCGAAGACGATCACCCCGCGACGCGCATGGGTTGGGACGGCCGCCGCGGGGGTGCGGGCGACGACGCCGGGGTTGGGGTCGGGCATGCGCGCCAGCTTGCCGGCCGCGCCAAAACGGCGTCAAGCGCCGGCGTCACGGTCTAATGTTCGCCGCAATTTTTCCGGAAAGACGTCGCGATCGGCCCACCGCGCCATGACCATGCGCGGGATTGCTGCGACCGCGCCAAGCGGGACAATGATCGTCGAACTCCGCCGGCCCGCGGCGTCCCACCCCCTCATGAAACTGTGTCGATTCCAGCTCGATGATAACGACGTCCGCGTCGGCGGCGTGCGCGACGACGGGTCCGTCCTTGATCTGTCCGCCGCCGGCATCCGCCGGCTCGAGCTTGTGCTCGAGGACACCGACCCGGCGGCCCGGGTGCGCGCGGCCGCCGCGACGAATCCGCCGCGCCACCGGCTGGCCGACGTCCGGTTGTGCGCGCCGGTCGAGGCGCAGGAGGCCTCGTAGACCTTCGCCTGCGGGAGATAGAGCAGGTTCTCGCCCTCGATATCCCGCGAGCTCATGTCGTTGCCGACGGTGCAGCCGACGATCTGGCCGCGCGAATTGACGACCAGCGCCAGCTCGGGCTC
>DASZYH010000252.1:0-2892 GCA_035545515.1 Opitutaceae bacterium | reverse complement strand
GTTTGGTCGTTCGGCTGGGACGAATCGGCCAAAGTCTTACGACTTCGGCTACGAGGTGAGGATCGCGCCGCGTCCTCCGCGTCTCGGCGTGAGACAATCGAATGCTTAATTCCGCGCGGTGGGGGCACCGCGCCGACACGTGACGGACCGAAATTAACGGCGGGGTTCGGCAACCCCGCCCTGCATCGCGCTTCGCGAGAAAAACCGTCGATTCAGAAATCCTCGTTTTCGGCGGCAGCGGAATCCGGCGCGGGCGTGAAAAGCGAGACCACCGCCAGCGCAACGAGCAGGGCGAGGTATACGATCACGGTCAGAATCGCCTTCACACGCGCTTTATCGGCGCGACGCGCGGCGACGTGAAGCGTTCGCTCAAGGCGAATTTTGTAATCGGAAGGCTCGTCTTGCCGAAACCCGATGAGGACATCGGGTTCCACCTGACGGGCGCTATGCTGCCAATCCCGGCGCGAGCAAGCTCGCGGCCTACAGGGCGCCCGGACCGGGCTACAGCCCCGACGAATCGGTCGACGTCGAAGCCGGTTGCGCCGGAGCGGGCGCCGCCGGCGGTGGCGGCGGGGCTTTGAAATCACCGACGATCTTGTTGTGCTGCACCAGCACGACGCGCGTGACGTGGCTGGTCTGGTCGGGTGAGTTCGGGTCGGTGCCGTACACGGTGAAGGCCGACGCTCCGCCATCGATCAACGCATCGGCCTTCTGGCGATCGGCCTGCGTCAGCACCGTCAGCTCCTTTTTGCCGCCCTTGCCGAACGGGCCGGCCGTCCCGACGTCGGTGCCGACGTACTGAAGGACGACTTCACGGGTGCTTTCGGCGTCAGTGGGGGTGGTGCCACAGCCGGTAAGCAATAATGAACCGATCACGAGAAGGGCGAGGAAGCGGTGCATGTGAATGGGAGGATTGCGAACAGAATACAGAAAGTCCCTGACCGCAAGGGTGGTACGGCCTGCGAGCTTTGCCGGAAGAATGCGGGGAGAAACCGCGTACCGAGCGGAGCGACATCAGCCACAAACGCGAATCGACGCGGATTCAGAGTGGTAGGGCGCGGAGTCCCTTCCGCGCCTTGATTCCAGAAACGGATCCTGTAGGCAGCGAGCTTGCTCACGCTGTTTGGATCGGCGCACAAGAGGCGTCCGCAAGCGGACGGCCTACGAGTGAAACCGCCGTGGATCGTCCACGAACCCCGTAGGCAGCGAGCTTGCTCGCGCACGGTGCCGATGACGGCCACCCACCGCGGCAACCGACACAATCCGCGTCCGCAAGCGGACGGCCTACGAGAATACCTCGTGGGGCGGCTATGCGCCGACGGGGGCGACGTCGTCGAAACGGACTGCCGCCCGGTTCTCCGCGCGCGACTCGGGCAACGAAACGACAAACCGGGCTTCCCAATCATTGCCACCTTCGGAATCGATCAGCACCTGGGCAATCCGCCACACACCCGCCTCGGCATCCTCGTCCCAATGCGTGTTGACCGCGGAGCGTCCCTCGGGATCGAGCCGGAATCGCTCTCTCGCTTCGAAGTAGCGCTTGAACGCCGTCTCGATCCGGCGCCCCTCCGGAGTGTTCGCCTCGTCTGACCCCGCGGCCCCGGCACCGAGCAGCCGGCCGGCGGCACTCTCCCACTCCCGCGCCGCGACATCCTGGAGGAATCCGAAGATCGTCGTCCGAATCAACCGCCGGAACGCCACCGCGTCGCGCGTGATGTCGAACGTCGACGGCCGCGCGGGCTTGTCGGTCGACTCGGCGGCAACGTACTCGGGGTTGCGCAGGCGCTCCCATTCCTCCAGCAGGCTCGAGTCGATGCCGCGGATCAGCTCGCGGAAATACTCCTCCATCTCCGCGACCTCCTCGGTCTTCGCCGTCGCGGGCACGGTTTGCGCCAGCACCTTCCAGACCTGCGACAGGTGCCGCAACAGGAGACCCTCGGAGCGCTGGAGCCCATATTCTCGGATGTACTCCGAGAACGAGAGGTACCGCTCGAACATCTCCCGCGCGATCGACTTCGGCCGGACGTTTTCCTGGTCGACCCAGGGGTGCGCCGCCGCAAAGGCATTGAAGGTGTCGTAGAGGAACTCCCGGAGCGGCTTGGGATGCTCCATCTCCTCGAGTTTCTGCATCCGCTCCTCGTACGGAATTCCGGCGGCGCGCATCTCCTCGAGCTTGTCCGTCTTCAGCTTGTCGAGCTGACGCCGCAGGATCACATCGGGATCCTCCACGATCGCCTCGCACAGGGTCAGCACGTCGAGCGGATAATCGGGAGACTCGCGGTTGAGCTGTGGCAGCGTGTCGATCAGGTAGAGGGAAAGCGCCTGGTGCAGGGAGAAGTCGTCCTGGAGTTCGACATTCACGCGCAGCTTGCGGCCGGACGGCTCCGGCGGAATCCACTCGACGATCCGGCGTTCGAGGAGCGCCCGGAAGAGCTGCCAGGCGCGGCGAAACAGCGCGCGCTTTCGATGCGGCGTCTCGTGCGAGTCCCGGATCAGCCGCTGCATCGCCCGGCAGCCGTCGCCCTCGCGACTGAGCACCAGCAGGAGCATGCCGTGCGTGACCTCGAAGCGGGACGACAGCTCCTCGGGCGGCGCGGTCCGCAGCCGCTCGAAGGTCTTCTCGTCCCAGACGACGGCGCCCTCGGGGGCCCGTTGTTTCGGCGCACGTTTCTTCTTCGGATCGGTCGCCGCCTTTTCCTCGAGCCGCTTGTTCTCGATCACGTGCTCCGGCGCCTGCGCGATCACGTAGCCTTTGTCATCGTATCCCTTCCGCCCCGCCCGTCCCGCGATCTGCCGAAAATCGCGCACGCTCAGGATCGCGGCCTTGGTGCCGTCGTACTTCCAGAGCTGGGTGAACACCACGGTGCGGATCGGCACGTTGATGCCGACCCC
>DASZYH010000251.1:0-9863 GCA_035545515.1 Opitutaceae bacterium | reverse complement strand
CCCGGATTGCCGGCCGGGGTCGCGCACCTGGTGCTCGCTCCGGGCGAGCCGGCTACGGAGGCCACCGATGGCGGCAATCCCGAATCGGGCGCGACGTCGCGGAGCATCGCCTATGTGATCTACACGTCGGGATCCACCGGGCAGCCGAAAGGGGTTCAGATCGAGCATCGCTCGCTCGTGAATCTGGCCCGCTGGCACCAGCGCGTCTACCAGGTCACCCCGGAGGACCGCGCGACGCAACTGGCGAGTCCGGCCTTTGACGCGTCGATCTGGGAGGTCTGGCCCTATCTGACCGCCGGCGCGAGCGTTCACGTGGTCGACGACGACACCCGGGCGCTGCCCGCCGCCCTCTGGCAATGGATGTCGCGCCAGGGGATCACGCTGGCCTTCCTGCCAACTCCCGTGGCCGAGGCGGCATTGGGCGAACCGAGGCCCGAGGGCCTCCGGCTGCGCGCGCTTCTGACCGGGGGCGACCGCCTGCGGCGACCGGTCCCGGCGGGTCTTCCGTTCGCGTTCATCAATCATTACGGGCCCACGGAGGCGACCGTGGTCGCGACTGCGGCCGAGGTTTCGGCGCTCTCCGGCCCGTCGCTGCCGATCGGGCGGCCGATCGCAAACACCCAGGCCTACGTGCTCGATCGCGCGCTGCGACCGGTGCCCGTCGGGGTGGTGGGCGAACTTTACCTTGGCGGCGACGGCCTGGCGCGCGGCTATCTCGGCCGCCCGGAGCTCACCGCGGAGCGATTCGTCCCGAATCCGTTTGCCCCCGGCGCCGTTGCAGCGAGCACTGGCGACACCGCGGTGCGGCTGGCGCTGTATCGGACGGGCGATCTCGTGCGCTGGCGGCCGGACGGGCAACTGGAGTTCATCGGCCGGCGCGACGATCAGGTCAAAATCCGCGGGCACCGGATTGAACTCGGCGAAGTCGAGAGCGCACTCCAGCGCCACTCCGCCGTGCGGGAAGCGGTCGCCACCGCCACGGCCGATGCGCGGGGCGAACTCCGGCTGGCCGCGTACGTGATGCATGCACCGGGTGCGACCGCGACGCCCGCGGAGCTGGGTTCGTTCCTGCGGGAATCGCTCCCCGGCTACATGGTTCCCGCGGCGATCGTCCCGCTTGACGCCTGGCCGCTGACGCCGAACGGGAAGATCGATCGCCGGGCGCTGCCCCCGATCCCTGCGACGTCGCCGGACCGCGCGATCATCCCGCCCGCAGGGGATACCGAACGGACCGTGGCCCGGATCTGGGCCGAACTGCTCGGCCGCGAGGCGATCGGCCGGGACGACGATTTTTTCAAGTTGGGAGGGCATTCGCTCCTGGCCGCGCAAGTGATGACCAGGGTGAACGCCGCGCTCGGGACGACGCTTTCCGTCCGCTCGCTGTTCGACCATCCGACGGTCGAGCAACTGGCCCGCGAACTCGAAATTCGCGGCGCCGGCGACGGACTGAAGCCGCCGGTCCTGCGCGCCAAGCGACGCACGCCCGCCCCCGACCTGGAACTGGTCCAACCCCGCTGAACTGACATGGATACGCGTTCGATTTTCCTGCCCGAAGCCTCGGGCGACGGCGCCGCCGCACGTGCAACCGCTGTGCCCGAAGCCGACCTGATTCCCGCCTCCTCGAGCCAGCGCCGGCTCTGGTTTCTCGACCAGATGGAGCCGGGTTCGCCGCTGTACAACATTCCGTACCTTGTCCGGCTGCGCGGTCCGCTCGACGCGCGCGCGCTGGAAAAGGCGCTGCACGCGATCATCGAGCGCCACGAGGTGCTGCGGACGAATTTCACCGCGGTCGGTTCGGAGCCGATGCAGTTCGTCCGGCCGGCCTGGACCCTCGACGTCCCGACGACCGATCTGTCGTCAACCGCGGTGGGGGAACGCGAAGCGGAGCTCCGGCGGTCGACCTCCGAGGAGGCGCGAAAACCGTTCAACCTGTCGACCGACCTGATGCTGCGGGTCCGGCTGTATCGGCTGGCCACGAACGAGCATGCGCTGATGCTCGTGATGCACCACATCGCCTCCGACGGATGGTCGATGGGCATTCTCTATCGCGAGCTTGGATCCGCGTACGAGGCATTCACGCAGGACCGCCGCCCGGCGCTGCCCGAACTGCCGGTGCAGTACGCTGATTTTGCGCAATGGCAGCACGAGTACCTCCAGGGCGATGCCCTGAAGCGGCTGGTGGATTTCTGGCGCAAGAGCATGGCTGGCGCGCCGGCCGTCCTGGAGCTGCCGGCAGACCGGCCCCGGCCTCCGGTGCAGTCCCATCGCGGCGGAAATGTCCGGTTGAACGTGCCTGCGGCATTGATCGCGCGCCTGCGCGAGGTGAGTCAGCAGCACCACGTGACCCTGTTCATGACGCTGCTCGCGGGGTTCAAGATCCTCGTCCACCGCTACACCGGGCAGACTGATGTGGTCATTGGTTCGCCGCTGGCCGGTCGCGATGCCGCCGAAACGGAGGCGTTGATCGGCTGCTTCATCAACACCCTCGCGCTGCGAACAAACCTCTCCGGGGACCCGACCGTGACCGAGCTCCTCGGTCGGATCCGGGATGTGACCCTGACCGCGTACGAATACCGCGAACTGCCCTACGAAAAACTCGTGGAGGAGCTGCAACCGCAGCGGAACCTCAGCTTCGATCCGATCTGCCAGGTCTTCTTCATGCTGCAGAACGTCCCCACCGCGCCCCTGAAGCTCGCCGGAATCGAGTTGAGCGTCGAGCCGGTCTACACCGAAACGGCCAAATCGGATCTGACGATCTGGACGATCGAGCACGCCGGCGGTCTGGACGTCACCGCCGAATACAATCGCGACATCTTCGAGGCCGCCACGATCGAGCGAATGATGGGACACTACGTGACGGTCCTCGCGGGCATCGCCGAGCGGCCCGGACAAAGGATCTCGCAGCTCCCGCTGCTCACCACGGCCGAGCGCCGGCAGGTGTTCGGGGAGTGGAACGCGACCCAGCTCGAGTACGCGCGGACGGACACGATCGTGGATCAGTTTGCCGCCCAGGTGAAACGCCGCGCGGCGGATCCGGCCCTCGTGTTCGAGGACCGCGAGCTCACGTATGGCGAACTGGACGCCCGCGCGGAACGGCTGGCGGCGGAACTGCGGAAGCATGGTGCCGGACCGGACGTGCCGATCGCGATTTGTCTCGAGCGCTCGCTGGACATGCTGGTCGGGTTGCTCGGGATCCTGAAGGCGGGGGCGGCGTACGTGCCGCTCGACCCGACGTATCCGAAGGAGCGCCTCGGTTTCATGCTGCAGGACTCGCGGGCGCCCGTCGTGGTGACGGAGCTCGGGATGCTGTCGCGGCTGCCGCGGCATGAGGCGGCGGTGGTCTGCGTCGATGGGGTGGGGAAGGGCGAGGAGACCTCCGCGGCGGCAGCCACGGCCGGGAACGGCCAACGCTCAACCGGGCCGGAGAACCTCGCGTACGTGCTCTATACCTCCGGTTCCACGGGAAATCCGAAGGGTGTGATGGTGACCCACCGGAATGTCGTGAACTTCTTCGCGGGAATGGATCGCGTGCTCGGAAGCGAACCGGGCGTGTGGCTCGCGCTGACGAGCATCTCGTTCGACATCTCGGTGCTCGAACTCTTCTGGACGCTCACCCGCGGATTCAAAGTCGTGCTCCTGTCCGATGCGGCGCGGATGCCCGGTTCCACTCCGGAGCGTCGCCGGCCCGAACGGCGGCCCCTGGACTTCAGCCTGTTCTATTTCGGCAACGAGACGGAAGCGACCGACGGCGACCGCTACCGCCTGACGATCGAGGGCGCGAAGTTCGCGGATCGGCACGGCTTCCAGGCAGTGTGGACGCCCGAGCGCCACTTTCACGCCTTCGGCGGGCTCTATCCGAATCCCGCCGTCATGGCCGCGGCGATCGCGACGGTGACCGAGCGCATCCAAATCCGCGCCGGAAGCGTGGTGCTGCCGCTGCATCATCCGCTCCGGGTGGCGGAGGAGTGGGCGGTGGTCGACAACCTCTCGCGCGGACGCGTCGGGGTTTCGATTGCCTCAGGCTGGCACGACCGCGATTTCACGCTCGCGCCGGAGTATTTTGCCGACCGGAAGGGCGTCATGACGCGCGGGATCGAAACGCTGCGCCGGCTCTGGAGTGGCGAGGCGGTCGAATACGCGGGTGGCCGCGGCCGGCCGTTCGCGGTGAAGGTGTACCCGCGACCCGTCCAGCACGATCTGCCGCTGTGGGTCACGGCGGCCGGCAACCCGGAGACCTTCCGGCTCGCCGGCGAGATCGGGGCGAACGTGCTCACGCATTTCCTCGGCCAGGAACCGGACGACCTGGCCCGGAAGATCAAGGTGTACCGCGAGGCGCGGCGCGCGGCGGGGCACGCCGGCGAAGGTTGCGTCTCGATCGCCCTGCACACGTTCGTCGGCGAAAACCTCGACGAGGTTCGCGCGACGGTGCACGACCCCCTGTGCCGTTACCTGCGCGAATCCGTCGAACTGCTCCGCGAC
Organism: Opitutaceae bacterium; assembly: GCA_035545515.1. Lineage (GTDB taxonomy): Bacteria > Verrucomicrobiota > Verrucomicrobiia > Opitutales > Opitutaceae > ER46. The sequence continues at coordinate 5,384 of DASZYH010000251.1, read as the reverse complement.
CTTTCGCAGGGACTGTACCCGGGAGCCGACGTGAAACAGCTCTCGGAGGAGGAAATGCAGGCCGTCGTCGAGCACTCGTTCAACCGCTACTTCGCGGCGTGCGGCCTCCTTGGCACGCCGGAAACCTGTCGGAAAACGCTCGAGAAGCTGGCCGCGATCGGGGTGGACGACATCGCCTGCCTGATCGATTTCGGCGTGGACGTCGACGCGACGCTCAAGTCGCTCGCGCTGCTCGATGGCGTGCGCGGCGAATGGCAGGCGAAAGCCGGCGGCAGCAGACTCGAAGCCTCGCGGAGCGAGGTGCCGGCGGAGGACTTTTCACTCGCCGGCCAGATCCGCCGCCACGGCGTCACGCATCTCCAGTGCACGCCGTCCTTCGCCCGGATGCTCGGGCAGAACGCGGAGTCGACCGAGGCCCTGCGCCACGTGCGCAAGCTGATGGTCGGCGGCGAGGCGTTGCCGACCGGGCTGGCGCGGGAGCTGCGCGAGAAAGTCGGCGGCGAGGTGATCAACATGTACGGACCGACCGAGACCACGATCTGGTCCAGCACGCACCGGGTGATCGACGAGACAAGCAACACCGGCGCCGTCGCGATCGGCCGACCGATAGCGAACACGCAGATGTACATCCTCGATTCGAACCGCCAGGCCGTGCCGGTGGGCGTGCCGGGCGAGCTCTGGATTGCCGGGGACGGTGTCGCGCGCGGTTACTTCCAGCGCCCGGAGCTGACGGCCGAACGTTTCGTCCCGGATCCGTTTGCCGTCGCGCTTGCGGCGCAGGCGACGGCGGGAGAAGCGGACCGGCCGGCGCGAATGTACCGGACGGGGGACCTGGCCCGCTGGCGCGCGGATGGCGTCATCGACTTTCTCGGGCGCGTGGATTTCCAGGTGAAGATCCGCGGTCATCGCATCGAACTGGGCGAGATCGAGGCGGCGTTGATGCAGCATTCCGACGTCCGCCAGGCCGTCGTGGCCCTCCGCCAGGACGCCGCCGACGATCCGCGCCTCGTGGCGTATGTGGTCGTGAACGGCGATGCGGCACCCGCCACGAACGCGTGGCGCGATTTTCTCAAGCAGAAGCTGCCCGACTACATGGTGCCGTCGGCCTATGTGGTGCTCGAGCAGCTCCCGCTGACGCCGAACGGCAAGGTCGATCGCAAGGCGCTGCCCGCGCCGCAGGGGTCGGCGGGCGCGGCCGCGCGGGAATTCGTCGCTCCGGCGGGAGGCGCGGAACAGGCCCTGGCGGCGATCTGGCGGGACATCCTGCGCGTCGGGGAGATCGGCGTGGACGACAACTTCTTCGATTACGGCGGCCACTCGCTGCAGGTCGTGCAGATGCAGAACCGCATCCGTGAATCGCTCCAGATCGACATCCCCGTGCTCAAGCTTTTCCAATACCCGACCATCCGTTCGCTCGCGAAATACATTGGCGAGTCGGACGCGGCCGAACCATCGCTGCGCGACAAGATGGAGGAACGCAACCGTCGCCGGCAGGCCGTGATCACGCCGCGGCGCCGGGCCACCGCGACCGTCGAACGCCCATGAGCAGCTCCAACCCTACGCCCCCGGAGGCAGTCGCCATCGTCGGGCTCGCCGGACGATTCCCGCGCGCGCGCAACCTCGACGAGTTCTGGCGCAACCTGCGTGACGGCCGCGAAGCCATCTCGTTTTTCGCGGACGACCAGGTGCAGTGGCTGCCGATCGAACATCCGCCGGTCGCAGGGGATCCGCGGTTTGTCCGCGCGCGTGGCATCCTCGAACAGCCGGAATGGTTCGATGCCGCGTTCTTCGGGATGAATCCGCGCGAGGCCGCGATCATGGACCCGCAGCACCGGGTTTTCCTCGAATGCGCCTGGGAGGCGCTCGAAGACGCCGGGTGCAATCCGGACACGTACTCCGGACTGATCGGGGTGTTCGCCGGCGCGAGCATGAACACCTACCTCTTCACGAATCTCCTCACCAATCCGGAGCTCGTGAAGGATTACGGGCTGTTCTCGTCGATGATCATGAACGACGGGGATTTCGTGCCGACGCGCCTGTCGTACAAGCTGAACCTGCGCGGGCCGAGCATCAACGTGCAGACCGCCTGCTCGACGTCGCTGGTTGCCGTCAATCTCGCGGTGCAGAGCCTCCTCGCCTATCGGTGCGATGCCGCGCTCGCCGGTGGCGTCTCGATCACCTTCCCGGCGAACCGGGGGCAGCATCATCTCGAGGGAGGGATCATGTCGAACGACGGCCATTGCCGCGCCTTCGACGCGCAGGCGTCCGGAACGGTCCTCGGCGACGGCGCGGGAATCGTGGTGCTGAAACGCCTGAGCGAAGCCGTGGCCGAAGGCGACCGGATCTACGCGGTGATCAGGGGAACGGGCATCAACAACGACGGCGCGGTGAAGATCGGCTACACGGCACCGAGCATCGACGGACAGGCCGAGTGCATCGCGATGGCGCAGGCGGAAGCGGGCGTCGAGCCGGCCAGCATTGCGTACGTCGAGGCCCACGGCACCGGGACACCGCTCGGCGATCCGATTGAGATCGCGGCACTTGCGAAGGCGTTTGGCGCCAAGCCGGGCACGCCGAAGTTCTGCGCGGTCGGATCGATCAAGAGCAACATCGGGCATCTCGACGCGGCCGCCGGCGTGGCCGGCCTGATCAAGACCGTCCTGGCGCTCCAGCATGAGGCGATCCCGCCCAGCCTGCATTTTTCCGCCGAGAACCCGAAGCTGGAGCTGGAGCGTACTCCCTTTTTCATCAACTCCGCGCTGCGGCCCTGGCCCCGCGGAGGACGTCCCCGCCGCGCGGGCGTGAGCTCGTTCGGCATCGGGGGAACCAACGCCCATGCCGTGATTGAGGAGGCGCCGCTGACCGCGCCCTCGTCCCCGTCGCGTCGGCCGCGGCACCTGCTGGTGCTGTCGGCCAAGTCGCAGCCGGCCCTTGACGCGGCGGCGGCAAACCTGGCGCGGCATCTCCGGGAGCATCCGTCCCAGGAATTCGCCGACGTTGCCTTCTCGCTCCAGACGCGCCGGAAGCCGTTCGCGCATCGGCGGGCCCTGGTCGTGGCCAGCCGGGACGAGGCGATCGCTGTGCTGTCCCGCGCCGAGGCGGCGGTTGGTGAAGCCGTGCCGTCGACGCCCGCGGTCCGCGACGCCAGCGGAACCGCCGACACGACGCCCACGGTCGCCTTCCTGTTCACCGGGCAGGGCGCCCAGGTGGTCGGGATGGCGCGCGAATTGTACGCGAACGAACGGGAATTTCGCGCGATCATCGACCGCGGATCCGAGTGGCTGCGGGCGCCGCTTGAACTCGATCTCCGCACGGTGCTCTACCCCGCGGGCGAGGCCGGAGCTGCGTCGGCCGCGGACCGGCTCACGCAGACCCGGATCACACAACCGGCCCTGTTTCTGGTCGAGTATGCGCTGGCGCGACTTTGGATGGATGCGGGGGTGAAGCCGAACGCGATGATCGGCCACAGCCTGGGCGAGTACGTCGCCGCCTGTCTTGCCGGTGTCTTCACTTTCGAGGATGCGCTGGCGATCGTGACCGAGCGGGCACGCCTGATGCAGGCGCAGGCCCCGGGTGCGATGCTCGCGGTCCGCCTGCCGGAGGATCGTCTCACCAGTTTTCTTTCTGATTCCCTTTCGCTGGCCGCCACCAATGCCCGTGGGCTCTGCGTCGTTTCCGGACCATTCGATGCGATCACGGCGTTGGAAAAAGTACTCGGCGAAAGCGATGTCGCGAGCAGGCGGCTGGCGACATCGCATGCCTTTCATTCCGCGCTGATGGAGCCCGTGCTGGCTCCGCTGGCGGAATTCATCAGCCGTTACGAGCGACGGGCGCCCCAGATCCCGTTTGTCTCGAACGTGACCGGAACATGGATCACGGCCCAGCAGGCGACGGATCCGAAGTACTGGGCCAGTCACGTGCGGCACACCGTCCGGTTTGCCGACGGTCTGAGCCGGCTGCTCGAACCGGGTGGCAGGCGCGCGCTGGTCGAGGTCGGGCCGGGACAGACCCTTGCTGGCCTCGCGCGCCAGCATCCCGCGGCCACCGCCCCGGACGTCACGATCATCGCCTCGCTGCCCGGTGCAGCGGAGGGCGACGCCGATGGCAAGTGGCTGCACGCCCTCGGGCAGCTCTGGGCGATCGGTGCCGAGCCGAACTGGCCGGCGTTGCATGCCGGCGAGAAGCGCCGGTTCGTGGCGCTGCCAACCTATCCCTTCCAGCGCATCCGCTGCTGGATCGAGCCGGGGATGAGCTTCACCGCCCTTCAGTCCGGCGGCCATGTGGTCGCCGCGCAACCGAAGCAGGTGTCGAAAAGCGACCCGATCCGCACGGGCGGCGGGTCGGATGTCGCGGAGACTCGCGATCCTGCGGCCGGCGTGGCGCCGGCAGATTCGCTCGTGGCGCGCCTGCGCCAGCTATTCGGCGAACTTTCGGGGCTCGATCTCGCGAAAGCCGATCCGGCCGTGTCGTTTTTCCAGCTGGGGTTCGATTCGCTTTTCCTGACCCAGGCGAGCCTCGCCGTCAGCAAGCGATTCGGGGTCGATGTGACCTTCCGACAGTTGCGCGAACAGCTTCAGACCTTTGGCCGCCTGGCGGCGCACCTCGAACAGGCGCAGGCGGGTGCGGCGGTGCCGCCGACCCGGACCACGGCGGACACCGAGACCACGGTCGCCGCTCCCAAGGACCGGCCGGTGGCAGGCCCGGCGGCCGGGGCAGGGGAGGACGGAAAGGAGTCGGCGGAGTCGACGCTTCCGCTCACGCCGGCCCAACGCGAAATCTGGTTCGCGAGCCAGCTCGGACAGGAGGTCTCGGCGGCGTACAACGAATCGTCGAATCTCCGAATCGAGGGTCCGCTTGACATCGCGGCGCTGCAACGGGCGTTTCAGCGGTTGGTCGCGCGCCACGAGGCGCTCCGGATTGCGGTCCTGCCGGGCGGCGAACAGCAGCGGATCCTGCCGCATGTCCGTTTCGTGCTCGAAACGCGCGACCTGAGCCGCATCGATCCGGCCGAGCGGGACCGCGAAACGCGGCAGTTCATCGCCGCCGAGCTGGAGCGTCCTTTCGACCTCAGCCCGGGCCCGCTTTTCCGTGCGCACCTCCTGCGCCTCGATTCCGAGCGGCACGTGATCGTGCTGATCGTGCATCACATCGTCTGTGACGGCTGGTCGCTCGGCATCCTGCAGAAGGACCTGGCCGACCTGTACGCGTCCGAGCGCAGCCCGGAGCGGCCCGAACTGGAGCCGGCGCCCCGGTTCAGCCGTTACGCGGCCGGCCAGGCGGCGGCGAGGACGACGGCGGCGTTCCACGCGGCCGAAGAATTCTGGACCGGCCAGTTTGCGGACGGTGCGCCGATCCTCGAGTTGCCGACGGACCGGGCCCGCCCG
>DASZYH010000250.1:0-3754 GCA_035545515.1 Opitutaceae bacterium | reverse complement strand
CGACGACGTCCTGGCCTGTGTAGGAATGCGGCGCCGGGAAGAACGTGACGACGACCTCATCGCCGACGGGCGGATGCAAAGACGTGGACCGTGCGGCGTCGTGGGCGGGACGTACGCTGTCGTTTGAGAAACGTACCGTATCGTGGGGCGGACCTCTACGGTCTGCCAGGCGAGCGAACGTCGCGTGTCGCGGTCGAAGCGGCGCGGCGCGATTGATCAGCGCGGCCGCGATGCGGGCGGCTCCGGGCCCCCCGATTCGCACGACACCGATGCCGCCACGCCCGGGCGGCGTCGCAACGGCGACGATGGTGTCGTCGGGGGAGAACACACCCTGGGTACGTCAGCTCTTCGTGCTGATGATGACCGTCTTCATGAACGCGTCGCCGATGCTCTCCGACGTGACCGTCGGGTCTTCGGCGATCGCGAGGTGGACGATGCGGCGTTCGTACGGATTGAGCGGGCCCATCTCCTGCGGCGCCCCGGACGACTTCGCCTTGTCGGCCATGAACTTCGCCATCTGCCGCAGCTCCGCATCCTTTTCGCGCCGGAACCCGTTGCAGTCGATGATGACGCGGTTGTCCTCACCGAGCTGCCTGCGGAAGGCGGTGGCCACCAGGTGCTGCAGCGCCTGCAGTCCCTCGCCGCCGCGGCGGATCAGGAGGCCGCCGTCTTCGCCGTCGAGGTTGATGCGGGTGCCCTCCGGCGATTCTTCGATCGTGGTGGTGAGCGTCACGCCCATCGCGTTCACCACGTTCTGCACGAAAGCCGCGATGTCCGTAGCTAGTGACATAGACGTCAGATCCCGGGTCACGATTTCTTGTCCGCCGCAGCCGTCCGGCCGGCCCCGGCGTTCTTCAGCCGCCGCTCCGCCGGCGGCCGCGGCACGGGCGCCGGCCCGATCATCCAGTTCGTGAAGTACTGCTGCCCGACCGCGAAGAGGTTGCCGACGAGATAGTAGATCGCCACGCCGCTCGGCAGCGTCACGAACATCGCAGTGAAGATGACGGGCATCATCATCATCATCTTCTGCTGCGCCGGATCGACGGTCGTCGGCGTCAGCCGCTGCTGCCACCACATCGTAATGCCGACGATGATCGGCGTGACGTAGTAGGGATCCTGCTTCGACAGGTCGTGAATCCAGAGCATCCACTCGGCGCCGCGCAGCTCGGTCGCCTGCGAGAGGAGCGAGTAGAGCGCGAACAGCACCGGGAAGGTCAGCAGCATCGGCACGCAGCCGCTGGCGGGATTCACGCCGTTCTCGCGATAGAGGTTCATCACCTCCGTGTTCATCTTCTGCTTCGCGGGATCGGTCATCTTCAGGTCGGCGTACCGCGCCTGGATGGCCTTGATCTGCGGCTGAATGGTCTGCATCTTCCGCATCGACACGACGCTCTTGTGTCGAAGCGGCAGGATGATCAGATTGATGAGCAGCGTGAGGGCGACGATCGACCAGCCCCAGTTCCCGATGTACAGGTTCAGCCACTTCAGCGTGCTGAGCAGCGGGATCACGAGCCACGCGAAGATGCCGAAGTTGATGGCGCGCACCAGCTCCGCGTCGACGTCGCGCAGCACGTCGAACTGCTTCGGGCCGAGGAAGAAGCGCTGGCCCTGCGGGGGCTTCGCGTACTGAATCGCGTACTCGAGCAACTGCCGCGACGCCGCGTTGTCGATCCCGGGCGCCGTCACAGCCCGGTAGCTCACGCGCGCCTGGCCTGGGTTGATGGCGATCGCGATGAAGTAGTGATCGTCGACGCCGGCGAACCGGAACGCACCCGCGTGGTCGGGCTGCGTGGCCAGCTTGCTCTGCGTGAGGCGCTGGACCTTCGTGTCCTGCTCGTAGATCGCCTCGGGCGGGATGTCGTAGCTGCGGTTGAAGAACCCGCCTGTCGGCGTGAACGCCATGTCGCCGAGCCCGGGACCCATTTCGATCGTCGGGTTCAGCGCATGCTCGCCGTTCATCACCGTCGTCGAGAACGCCACCTGGTATTTGTGCGGCTCGAACGTGAACACCTTCTGGACGCGCAGGCCAGCCGAGTCCTGATAGTCGAAGGTGATCGTGGCCGGCCGCGAGGTGGCGTCGACCCGTGCGCCGGCGGCTCCGCTGGTGCGATAGAGCGAAGAGTTCAGCCGCGTGGTGAGCTGATCGTCATCCACCCGCAGCGAGAACGGCTGGGCGCGCTCCGGGATGGCGGTCGACACGAGGTCGACCGGTTTGCCCGCGCTGTCGAGGTAATCCTTCAGCCGCCAGTGGATCAACCGGCCGCCGCGATTGCTCAACACGGCCTGGACACGTGTCGTGTCGATGACGATCTCGCGTTCCGTCGAGTCCGTCGTGATCGCCTGGGGCGCGGGCCCGGCTGAAGCGGACGCGGCCGCCGGCGCAGCGGGCGCCGTCGTGTTCTGAGCGGCCGACGACGGAGCAGCGGCGGTGCTCTTCGCAGCGGTGGCCGCCTGTTTGGCGGCGGGCGGAGGCGGCGGCGCGAGGTACGTGTTGAAGACGTACAGCACGATCGCCGACAGGAACAACGCGACGAGAACCCTGCGTTCCATTCGTGGCTAACGATGCGGGACCGGATCGAGGCCGTGGCCGCCGAGGGGGTGACAGCGCGCCAGGCGCCGGAGGCCCAGCCACACGCCGCGCGCGGCGCCGTGGCGTCGGACCGCCTCGGCCATGTAGTCCGCACAGGAGGGCTGGAACCGGCAACTGCCGGCAAACAGCGGCGAGAACAACACCTTATAGGCGCGCAGGAGGCCGAGCACCACGACGGCCGCCGGGCCGGTCGCCGGCGCCTCTGGGGCGCTCGCGACTGCGGCGCTCGAGGGCGGCAAGGTAGTCGGCTTCAAGGCTGGCGAACGGAGCATCGAGCATTTCCCGGCGCGGCACGATCACGATGTCGAATCCGGCGGTCACCGCGTGGCGCCGGAAGATTTCACGGGCGAGCCGCTTGAGGCGATTGCGTCGAACGGCATTTCCCATCTTGCGGGACGCGGCCACACCCAGCCGCGTTCGGACCCCGCCGTTCGGTACGACGAACACGGTCATGAACCGGCCGTGGATGCGAACGCCGGTGTTGTACGCGCGTTCGAAGTCAGGGCGGCGCCGGACTCGGGCCTCCGGTGGCAGCCCCTCCGAGGGCACGAGCTAACCCTCGTCGGCCACCGTCAGGCGCTTGCGCCCCTTGGCGCGACGCCGTTTCAGCACGATCCGGCCGTTCTTCGTGGACATCCGAACCCGGAAGCCGTGCGTCTTCGCGCGGCGACGGGTATTCGGCTGAAAGGTGCGCTTCCCCTTTGGCATCTCGAATCTCTGTGGTTTAGAAAACGGCCGGCAGCGACCGGACGAAACCACAATAGTATCCGGGCGATTCGCGAAGTGTCAACGAACGTGGCCGGACGAATCACTCATTTCGGCGGCCTTCAGGTGTTTGTTGGATCCCGGTTTTTCGGCGTGCTACAGTCCCCAGTCCGCCGCCGTGGCGGCCGGCGACCGACCGGAACCGGCAGGGTCTTCGGTTCCTCCCCCAAGATTTCCACAACTGTGGAAAAAACTGTGGAAAAGCGGGACGTCCGGTCGAGCTGTCGCTAAAAGAGCCGATATTCATTGGGTTTTCCCGGGCAACAGTCAGGACACTTGCTCGATTTGCTTGAAAGATTTTCGATGGACGCGAGCATCTGGGATCAGATCCTGACGCGGATCGAAACGAAGGTGAACCGGCATAGTTTCTATACCTGGTTCAAACCAACCTCGTTTGTC
>DASZYH010000249.1:0-20169 GCA_035545515.1 Opitutaceae bacterium | reverse complement strand
GGACATCGGGCTCCACCTGGCGCGAACGAGAGTGTCGGGAGCGGCTTCATGGCTGTGGGGCGTCGAGCGCCTCGCGGACCGCGAGCGCCAGCGTCCGCGGCTGATACGGTTTGTGCAGGAATCGCTTGCCTTTGCTGGCGGCGAACACCTCGACCATCATCTCCGGCGTGTAGCCGCTGGTGAAGATGACGCGCAGCGCCGGGTTGCCGGCCAGCATCGCGGCCGCGAGCTCGGGTCCGGTCACATCGTCCGGCATCACCATGTCGGTGAGGAGCAGGTGCACGGCCTGATCGTGCCGCTGCCACACGTCGATTGCGTCTCGTCCCGAGGTGGCCTGCAGCACCCGGTAGCCGTGCAGTTGGAGGGCCGCGACGGCGAATTCCCGCACACTCGTCTCGTCCTCGACGACGAGGATCGTCTCGTTTCCCCCCGGCACCTTCTGCTCGGGTTCGAAGAGGATCGCACTCGGTTCGCACCGGCGGTTGGCCGGCAGATAGAGGGAGAATCGCGTGCCGGCGTTGACGCGGCTGGAGACGTCGATCCAGCCGTGGTGCTGGCCGACGATTCCGAAGACGGTCGAGAGGCCCAGCCCCGTGCCGCGGCCTTCCCCCTTCGTGGTGAAAAACGGCTCGAAGATCCGGGGCATGATCTCCGGCGGGATGCCGCAGCCGTTGTCCGCCACCTGGAGGCACACAAACTCGCCTGCCCGGGCCGACGGGCGGTCCCGTACGTCGTCGCGGCTGAGGACGATCGGATTCGTCGCGATGACCAACCGGCCGCCGCGCGGCATCGCATCCCGCGCGTTCACCGCGAGATTGATGAGGATCTGCTCCATCATCCCCGCGTCCGCTTCGATCGGCGGCACCTCCGCGCCCAGTTCGAGATCGAGCCGGATGTGTTCGCCAATCAGCCGGCCGAGCATCTTGGCGAGCTCCTCGATGACCTTGTTCACGTTGACCGGAACGAGGTTGATCGCCTGGCGCCGGCTGAAGAACAGGAGCTGGCGCGTCAGCGCCGCCGCGCGGGCGCCGGCGGTGTAGATTTCCTTGAGGGAATCCCGGGCGGCCGGCGGCACGGTCGGGTCTTCGAGCAGCAGCGAGGTCCGGCCGTTGATCACGCAGAGCACGTTGTTGAAGTCGTGGGCGATCCCGCCCGCGAGCTGTCCGATGGTCTCGAGCTTCTGCGCCTGCCGGAGCTGCTCCTCGATGTGCTTGCGGTCGGCCCGCAGCCGCCGTTCCTCGAGCGCATTCGCCACCGCGAGTCCGAGCCGGTCGAGGTGGCCTTTGCGCAGGTAGTCGGTCACCCCGTGCTTGATGCACTGCGCCGCCACCTCGTCGCTCAGCACCGCGCTGATCAGGATAAAGGGAATGTCGAGCTTTCGCTGCTGGACGAAGCGCAGCGCCGACAACCCGTCATACAGCGGGAGCCGGTAGTCGGCCAGGATCAGATCGAGCGCCGGATGCAGGCGGGCCGCGAAGTCGCCCTCGTTTTCCACGCGCTGCCACTCCGGCGCGAAGCCCGCCCGGCGGAGTTCCTGGAGGATGACCTCCGCGTCGGCGGGCCGGTCCTCGAGGATGAGCACGCGAATCGCTTTCTCCGTTTCGGTGGGGGGATCGCGCTGCGACGTTGGGGTGAGTGAGGTCATGACAGGGAAGAGAGCGGACCTCGTTGGCCAACCATGGTCTCGGCTGTCGGCCGGCGGGCGGGGGATGGGTCAGGGCATTCGCGATATGGGGTCAGGGTGGGGCGGTTGCCTCCGGATCCTGGTGAGTCGCCGCAGCCCCCGGGGGGGCGCAGGGCAGGGTGAAGTGGAAGGTCGCGCCGGCGCCGACCGCGCCGTCCGCCCAGACCCGGCCGCCGTGGCGCTCGACGATTCGTTTGACGATCGCGAGACCGATGCCGGTTCCTTCGAAATCGGATTCGGAATGCAGGCGTTGGAAGACCGCGAACAGCCGGTCGGCGTAGCAGGGATCGAAGCCGACCCCGTTGTCCTGCACGGCGTAGGCCACCCAGTCGCCTTCGCGAACGCCGGTCGCGCTGATGTGCGGCGGGGTGGCGCGCCGGGTGAATTTGATCGCGTTGGCCAGGAGGTTCGCGAACACCTGGCGCAGCATCGCGCGGTCGCCGAACGCCGGGGGCAGGTCCCCGATCGCGCATTCCGGCGCCGGCTCGTTCAGGCTTTCGGCCAGTTCCTGAAAAACCCCGCGGGCCAGTTCGGCCATGTCGACCATCCCGGCGTCGAGCGGCTGTCGCCCCACGCGCGAGAAGGCGAGGATGTCGTCGATGAGCTGTCCCATCCGGTTCGTCTCGCCGCGGATCAGCCGCAACAACCGCTCCCGCTCCGGCTCGCTCGCGCCCACCTTGGGGTCCTGGAGCGCGCGCGCCAGGCCGTCCACGCTGCGGAGCGGCGCCCGCAGGTCGTGCGACACGGAATACGAAAACGCCTCCAGTTCGGCCATCGACTGCCTCAGTTGCCCGGTCCGCTCGTCGACCCGGTGCTCCAGCTCCGCGTGCAGGCGCCGGATCTTCTCCTCCGCGCGCTTTGGCTCGGTCTGGTCGCGGTACAGCATCAGGAGCAACCGTCGGTTCGCCACGACGACGGGAATCGCCGTCACCAGCACGGGCACCGTGCCACCGGGGCGCCCGACCTCCGATTCGACGGCGCTCGCGGCCGCGTGACGAATGGCATTGTCGGTGTTCTCGCGCACCGCTCCGAGCGCCGGGGCCGGGTGAATCTCCTCGAGCTTGAGCCCGGTGATTTCCGCGCGCTCCCGGCCGAGCAGCGTTTCGCCGGTGACATTCGTGTCGATGATCCGGTCGGTGCCCGGATCGACCAGAAAGGCCGCGTCATTCAGGCTGTCGAACAACCGCCGATACTTCTGCTCCGAAAACCGCAGGTTCGCCTCCGCCTGGCGGCGCTCCGCCCGGACCTGCGCGTCCCGGAGCTCGCGCTCGATCGCCGGCACCAGCCGCGCCAGGCGGTCCTTCACGACGAAGTCGGCGGCTCCCGCGAGCAGCGTTTCGACGGCTCGCTCCTCGCCGATCATGCCGGAAATCAGGATCAGCGGGATGTCGAGCGCGCTTTGCCGGACCATCCGCAGGGCGTCCACGCCGGAGAACTGCGGCAGCGAGTAGTCGGCGAGGATGATGTCCCAGGCCGCCGACGCCAGCGCCGCCCGCAGCTCCGCGGGCGTTTCCACCCGCCTCCAATGCGGGGCGAATCCACCCGCCTCGAGCTCCGCAATGACCAGCCGCGCATCGTCCTCGGAATCCTCGACCACCAGCACCGACAGGGGGCGCCGGGGCGCGGTTTGGGCCGCGGTGGTGGCGGAAGTGGTCATGAGCGTTGGGGCGAGGGACGGCACGGTGGGGAATCACTTTGCCTCGATCGCTCGTCGGACCGCACGGAGGAGCTGCTCCGGGGTGCAGGGTTTTGCCAGGTGGATGATGCGCGACGCGAACGGTGCCGCGGAGGAGATCGGTTCGGCGGAGTAGCCGCTGACAATGACGACGTGGAGCGCCGGCTTCGCCTCCAGCAGTTGCTTCGCCAGTTGGAGCCCGGTGACACCCTCGGGCATCACCATGTCGGTGACCAGCACGGCAAAGTTGCCGCCCGCCTCGTCCCACTTCCGTTTCGCCTCGAGACCGTCCCGCGCTTCCGTCACGTGATAACCGCCGCGGAGGAGGCACATCGCGAGCGTGCTCCGGACCAGGGCTTCATCCTCGACCAGCAGCACGTCTTCCGTGCCCCCGGTGGGTTCCGGCCGCGGGCTCTGCGCGCCCTCCATCTGCGGCGGCGTCGCGACGATCGGAAAGTAAACCCGAAACGTGCTGCCCCGGCCCGGGGCCGTGTCGACGTCGATCCACCCGTGGTGCTGCTTCGCGATCGCATACACGGTCGCCAGCCCGAGTCCGGTGCCGCGGCCCACCGGTTTGGTGGTGAAAAAAGGCTCGAAGATGCGTTTCCGAACCTCCTCGGTCATGCCGCACCCGGTGTCGGCCACCGCGAGATAGGCCATTTCCCGGGGGGCGGCGTCGGCGTCCGCCTCCGGCGGCCGGCGGCTTTCCGCGCCGAGCATGACGCTCAACCGGCCGCCTTCGGGCATCGCGTCGCGGGCGTTCACGCACAGGTTGGTGACGACCTGCTCGATCATCCCACGGTCCGCACTCACCCAGAGCGGCCGCCCGGCCGGCCGGAAATCGACCGTGATGTTTTCGCCGATCAGGCGTCGCATCAGTCCGCAGACGTTTTCGAGCGCGCCATTCAGGTCGAGCGTCTGGATTTCGAGCTCCTGTCGCCGCCCGAAAATCAGCAACTGGCGCGTCAGCGCGGCCGCGCGGTTCGCCAGGGTTTCGAGCTGTTTCACCCATCCGGCGACGGCGGGGGTCAGATCCGGTTCGGCCTGGATCAGGCTGAAGTCCATCAGCATCACCGCGAGGATGTTGTTGAAATCGTGGGCGACGCCGCCGGCAAGCTGCCCGAAGGCCTCCAGTCTCTGGGCATGCAGGTACTGCGCCTCGAGCGCCTTCCGCTCGGTGACGTCCCGGGCGTTCACCACGATCCCCGCCACGTCGGGGTCCCCCAGGAGGTTCCGCGTGATCACGTCGAGACTTCGCCACGAGCCGTCGCGATGGCGGCAGCGGAAGGTCCCGTCGTTGATCGCATTGTCCGGGAGTTCGGCGAACCGTCTCTCGGCGGTCACACGATCGTCGGGATGGACAAAGTCGAACACCGAATGGCCGACGACGTCGGCTGGCTGCCACCCCAGGACGCGCTCGACCGACGGGCTCTGGTACGTCACGGTGCCGTCTTTCGCGAGAACGGCGACCACATCGAGCGACTGCTCCATCAGGGCCCGGTAGTGCCGCTCGTTCCGGCGCAGCGCCTGCTGGTTTCGGTTGTTCTCCAGCACGCCCCACACGCCCTCGGCGAACAGCCGGACATGGAGCACGTCGCTGTCGTCGTACGGTTCCGCCTTGTTGGCGAGCCCGCAAAGCATGACCGCCCGTCCGGCGCGGAACACCGGCACGGCCAGGAACCGCCGCAAACCCAGGTGGCCCTCGGGCACGCCCTTCTTCAACGGATTGGCTTCGGCGTAGTCGTTCACCATGATCGGCCGGCGCTCCCGGATCGCCGCGGCCCACAGCCCGCCGTGCGCGATTCGGAAGTCGATCGGCACGCGCGCCTTCATGCCACAGCGGGAGAGCACCGCCGCCGAGGGGTGAGCGCTGAGAACCGTTTCGTCCGCGTCGACGAAGCCGACAAATCCAAACTCGCTTTGTGTCATGGCCACGGCCTGCTCCACCGTGAATTGCACCACCTCGTCGCGCGAGCGGGTCGGCGATTGGAGCAGCTCGAGGAGCGCCTCCGTCCTTTGCCGGTCCTGCTGGCGCTCCTCCTCCGTCGATTTCCGCTCGGTCACGTCCCGGTACGCCAGGACGATTCCTCCGATCGCCGGGTCCTCCAGGAGATTGGATCCGGAGACCTCGATCCAGCGCCGGGTGCCGTCCTTCCGGACCCAGCGCAGTTCTCGCGTGAATCCGGCATCGGGCCGCTGCACGGCCGCGGCCAGTTCCCGCTTGGCCGGGGCGACGTCGTTGGGATGGACGAAATCGAAGATGCTGCGGCCGGCGTATTCGCCCGGCACGTAGCCAAACGCCTGTTCGGCCGAGGGGCTCGCGTACAACACCTGGCCGCGCGGATCGATGACCGTCAGGGGCTCCGGCGACTTTTCGACCAGCGCGCGAAACCGCTCCTGCTCGCGCTGGAGCTGGGCCTCGAGCCGGCGTTGCTCCAGCCGGACGCGGGCCGAATCGACCTCGCGCTGGACCGCGGGCGCGAGCCGCTCCAGCCGCGTCTTCAGGACGAAGTCCCGGGCCCCGGCGCGCATCGTGTTCGCCAGCCGTTCCTCGCCGATCGTTCCCGTGACCACGATCACCGGCACGTCCGGAACCGTGGCCAGCGTAATTCGGAGGGCCTGGTCGCTGTCGAATTCCGGCAGCGTGAAATCGCACAGCACGACATCCCACGGCCCGCGCTCCAGGGCGACGGTCAGCTCGGCGGCGGTCTCCACCCGCTGCCAGGTCAGCTTGAAGCCGGCCGACGTCAGCGCATCCACCATCAGCGTGGCGTCATTCGGATCATCCTCGACGAACAGGGCCCGCAACGGTGTTTTCATGGCACAAAGGCGCTGGGCGGAACTTCGTTGAGCCGGAGCCAGTAGTTGCCGACGTGGCGGACGACCTCGATGAACTGGTCGAAGTCGACGGGTTTCCGAATGTAGCTGTTGGCGCCGAGTTCGTAGCTCGCGACGAGGTCACGGATCTCCCGTGAACTCGTCAGCACGATCACCGGTAGGGTGCGCGTCCGGGGATCGGCCCGGGTGCGGCGCAGCACCTCGAGTCCGTCGACCTTCGGCAGCTTCAGGTCGAGGAGCATCACGGCGGCATCGTAGCGCGGATCCCGGTCGGCATAGGCCCCCGTCCGGTACAGGTACTCCAGGGCGGCTGCACCGTCGTCGACCACGACGACGCGGCCCCGCAGTTCGGACTGCTCGACGGCGTCCAGGGTGAGCACGGCGTCGTCCGGATTGTCTTCGACCAGAAGGATGATTTTGTCGTTCATGGCTTGGAGGGGGGGCTCCCGAGGGTGAAATAGAACGTGGCACCGGCGTTCACGGCGGCATCCGCCCAGATCCGCCCGCCGTGCCGGTGGACGATGCGCTGGACCGTCGCGAGTCCGATGCCGGTGCCGGGAAATTCGCGCGTCGAATGCAGCCGCTGGAACGCGCCGAACAGCTTCCCGGCGTAGGTCATGTCGAACCCGACGCCGTTGTCGCGGACGAAGAAGGCGCGTTCGCGTTCGCGCCAGACGGCCCCAACCTCGATCCTCGCGTCGGTCCGGCCCCGCGTGAACTTCCAGGCGTTGCCAAGGAGGTTGTCGAGGGCCGAGCGGAGGAGGACCGCGTCCGCCGAAACCCGGAGCTCCGGTTCGATCACCACGTTGACCTGGCGCGCCGGATCGCCCCGCTGGAGGTCGTCGAGCGCCGCCCGGGCGAGGGCGCTGAGGTCGACGTCGACCTTGTGGAGGTTGGCGCGCGTGGTCCGCGAGAGTTCCAGCAGGTCGTCGATCAGCTCGCCGAGGCGCTGGCTCGATTGCCGGACCCGTTGCAGGTTGTCCCTGCTCTTCTCGTCCAGGAGCTCCGCGCAATCGCGCAGCAGGATCCGGCTGAAGCCGTCGATGCTGCGCAGCGGCGCCCGGAGATCGTGCGAAATTGAATAGCTGAAGCTCTCAAGCTCCTGGTTGGTCGCCTTCAGCTCGTCGGTCATCTTCCGCAGTTCCAGTTCGGCCCGCTTGATCTCGGTGATGTCCAGGAACACCCCGACCGCGCCGTAGACTTTTCCCGTTTCGTCGCGGAGCGGCGCGGCGCAACTATGAAGCAGCACGGTCGAACTGTCGGCGCGGAGGATGTTCATGAGGTACCCGGCAACGACCTCGCCCCGCGCCGCCCGCTGCATCGGCAGCTCGAGCGGCGGCACCTCGCGGCCGTTTTCGATGATCCGGTACGCGGGTTTCGCCGGGCTCGACAGGGAGAGTTCGGCCCCGGCGCCGAGTCCCAGCATCTTCTCGATCGCCGGATTCCCGCGGATTTGGTTTCCCAGCGGATCCTCGGCGATCGCGATTCCCGCCGGCGCGGTGTCGAAGATCGTCTGGAGCTCGGTCATCCGCCGTTTCAACGCCTCGTTCAGCCGCGCCACGGACTGCTCGGCCGTCACGCGGGCGGTGACGTCGGCGGTCATGCCGATCAGCCGCGACAGCTTCCCGTCCGGGCCGAAGGTCGCGATTCCGCTTTCCTGCAGCACGACGACGTCTCCGTCCGGCCGGACGAGCCGGTACTCGGCGGCGTATTTCGGGGCGGCCGGGGTCAGGCGCGTGACGGTTTCGACGAACTGCTCCCGGTCCTCCGGATGCACGCGTTGGAAAAAATCCCGACCGGTGTCGTGCACTGCGTCGCCGACCAGCCCGAGGATTTCGGCGCAATGCGGCGAGCGGATCACCTCGTCGCTCGCGATCTTCCATTCGAACGCGAACGCCCGCGCGACCTGGAGGGCAAGCTCGACCCGTTCCTGTGACTCACGCAGCGCCAGCTCGGCGCGCTTCCGGGCGGTCACATTGCGGATGTACCCGATGAGTCCGTCGATCCGCCCCACCGGATCGAGTTTGGGGACGTACGCGCCTTCGAAGTAATCGCACTCGCCCGTCTGGGCCATCAAGGTCATGTCGAGCGGCACTGTCCGGCCGGTGGTCAGCACCTCGCGCTTGATCGCCGTCAACCGCTCGGCGTCTTCCTTCGCGAGAATGTCGTAATCCGTCTTCCCCAGCATGCCCGCCTCGGTCAGTCCCAGCTGCGGATTGACGACCATCGTGTAGCGCAGGTCCCGGTCCATCACGATGACGTGATCGGGCGTGTTCGCCGCGATCGCGCGGAACCGCTCCTCGCTTTGCCGGAGTTCCTCGGTCCGGGCCAGGACGCGTTGCTCGAGCGTGGCGTTCAGCTCGCGGATGGTCTGCTCCGCCCGTCGCTGTTCGGTGATATCGACGTCCATTTCGAGGACGAGCCTTGAGCCGTCGGCATCGGTGAACGGGACGTCGAAGGCGTCAATGATTTCTCCGGTCGGTGTGTGGACCTCCCACCGGTGCGGTTTTCCGGTCTGGAGCACGCGAAAACTCTCGCAGAACTCGCAGGGCGCGCTTTTCCCGAAGCAATGCTCGTAACAAAGCCGGCCTTTGGCCTCGCCAAATCGGTCCCGGAAGCCGCGATTGGCGAATGCGACATGATAGTCCGGCGTGAGGAGGCAGATCATCGTCGGCAGGGTCTCGAGCACGTCGAAGAACCGCTGTCGCTCCTGGCGCACGGCCGCCTCCGCCTTCTTTCGTTCCGTGAGATCAACCGCGAACGCGGCGATCTCCTGGTCCGGTCCGGGGAGCATTGTGTCCGCGAGGTAGGCGGAGATCCGGGTGCCGTCCCTCCGCTGGTATTCCTTTTCGTACGGGGCGCACCGGCCCGTTTCCTTCAATACACGCAACGCGTTTTCGTCCGCCGACAGCCATTCGGGCGGAGTCAGCGCCCGCCAGTTCACCTTGCCCTCCTCGAATTCCTCGCGGGTGTAGCCGATCATCCGGAGGTAGTAGTCGTTGGCCTCCTTCACGGTGCCGTCCGCCGTTGCGATCAGCACGCCGACAATGTTCGCGTCCACCATGCCGCGGAGCCGGTTCAGCGAGACATGGAGCGCTTCTTCCGCCCGCTGGGTTTCCTCGATCTGGTGCTTCAGGTCGCGGTTGGCCGCTTCAAGCCGGGTCTTGGACTCGCCCAGGTCCTCCATCAGGTTCAGCAAGGCGGTTTCCTTGTTCTTCCGCTCCGTCAGGTCCGTGACCAGCGCGCACATGGCGGCCGGGGAGTCCGTCGAGAGCCGGCTCAAGGCGATCTTCACCGGCAGCACTCCCCCCGCGGTCGCCCGCAACGTGAGTTCACCCGTGGCCCTTCCTTTCTCCGCCGTGCGCAACAGACCGGTCAGCAGTTCCTGCTCTTCGGGCACGACGAACCACCGCAGGTTGATTCCGACCACGTGCTCCGGCGGTCCCTGCACCAGCGATGCGAAATGGTGGTTGCAGTAGAGAATCACGCCGTCCGCCGTGAGGGTGGCGGCGCCCTCGTTCATTTCCTCGACCAGCACGCGATAGGGCTCCGCCGCGTTGGTAAGGGTGTAGATCTGCTCGCCTTTCCGGCCGTTGACGATCACGGCGTCGACCTCGCCATTGCGGATCGCGCGCAACGTCTCCTCGGCTTCGCCGAGGTGTTCGCGAAGCATCGCGCACTCCGCGCGCAGGGTGTCGATCGTCGACTCGCCGGATTTCATCGTCTGTTTGCAGTCATGGTTTTCGCGCACGGCCACGTCGGTTTACGTCTGCGTCCACGGCGGTTCGTCGCCCGGCAAATCGAGCCCCAGGTCACGCCGCACCTGGTCCGCGTTCGACAGATCGCCGATCACCCGCCGGACGGGCGCCGGGTACTGCTTGACCAGGGTCGGCGCGACGACAATCCGGCTGCGGCGCGCGAGGTCGCGGTGCTGGTAGATGTCGATCACCCCGATCTCGTACCGGCCCTTGAGGTGACGCTCGCACAGCGCCGTGAGATTTGCCACGGCGCGGCTCGACTGGGGCGTCGCGCCGGTGACGTAGAGCCGGAACACGTACTTCGCCCGGGCATCCCGTTCGGGTGGTCTCGACGGTGCTGGGATCGGTGTGGTCATCGGGGCAGGGGCCGCTACGCGCGCACTTCCGTCCGAACCTCGAGTCCCACGAGGACGCGCTCGGTGTGTGACAGGTCGCCAATGATCCGCCGCAACGGCGGCGGCAGCTTCCGGACCAGCGTGGGAACGGCGATAATCTGGTCGCCGCGGGCGAGCCGCGGGTTCTTCAGCAGATCGACGACTTCGATCCGGTAGCGGCCGGCGAGGTGCTCCCGGCAAATCCGCCGGAGGTTCGTCAGCGCGGCCACCGAATTGTGCGTCGTCCCCGCCACGTACAGCCGCAGTCGCCACGGCGCTTCATCGGTCTCTTCCGCCCATGGGTTTGGGACGCGCGCTTTCATTGCACACCTCCGTGCTCGCGCTGCCGCGTCGTCGCGCGCGACCCGGTCGCGTGCCGGCTTAGGGCGAGATCCGCCCGGTCCCGGGCCTCCTGGAACTGCCGGAGCTGCGTTTCGTTCCGGCGGCGATTGATGTCCGCCTCCACGTTCGCGAGTTCAAGCTGCAACGCCGTGGCCTCGCGGTGGAGGATTTCCCGCTTTTGGGCCAGCGATCGGCGCTCGCGGTCCCGCTCCTCCGCGCGTAGCTTACGCTCCGCCGCGTCTCTCGCCTCCTGGGCCAGCCGCGCCGAGCCGGTCAGGATGCCGCCTGGTCCGAGATAGACCTCGCGCAGTTCGATGCCGCGACTCGTGATCACAAATTCCCGAATCTGGTTGGAATGCGCGGTCCCGCGCGATTTGAGGACGTGCAGCCCACGGTTGCGCTCGCCTTGCGACTCGAGGTCCCGGAGCACGATCCAGGTGTCCACGATCGAGGACACGTCGGCCGTCGTGCGCTCGAGCGTTTCACCACCAACCGTGAGATCGACCATCAGGCTGGTCACGTTTCGTCTCTTCAGCACGTCGACCAGCCGGATGAGGGCATTCCGACGTTCGGTCACGTTGCTCGATCCGCCAAAGCTCGACACCGGATCCAGCACGACCGCCGCGGGTGCGAACTCCTCCACGGTCGCGATCGTTCGCGCGAGGTGCATCTCCAGTCCGTAGTAGGTCGGGCGCACGGCGTGAAACCGCAGCCGGCCGGCCCGCACCCAGCGCCGCAGGTCGAGCCCGATCGAACGCATGTTGCGGATGATCTGCTCCGGCGACTCCTCGAAGGCGCAATACAGGCAGCGTTCGCCGCGCCGGCACGCGGCCGCCGCAAACGTCGCCGCCACACTGGTCTTCCCGGTCCCCGCCGTGCCGGCGAGCAGGACGCTGCCGCCCCGATGAAACCCACCCTCGAGCATGGCATCCAGCGGGCGGATGCCCGACGAAACCCGGTCTTCCGGTGCGGAGTGCTCGAGCTTGAGCGACGTGATCGGCCAGACGGACAGGCCTCCGCGATCGATCAGGAAGGGATATTCGTTCGTTCCGTGGACACTCCCGCGGTACTTCACCACCCGCAGCCGGCGCGTCGTGAGCTGCTCCGTCACCCGGTGGTCGAGGGCAATGACGCAATCGGAGACATACTCCTCGAGGCCGTGCCGCGTGAGCGTGTTTTCGCCCCTTTCCGCGGTCACGATTGCGGTCACGCCCTTCTGCTTGAGCCATTGGAAGACCCGCCGCAGCTCGGCCCGCACGATGGAGGCGTCGCGCAGCCCGTCGAACAAAACGTCGATGGTGTCGAGGACGACCCGGCGCGCGCCGATCCGGTCGATCGCTTCGCCCAGCCGGATGAACAGCCCGTCGAGGTTGTACGCGCCTGCCTCCTCGATCTCGCTCCGCTCAATCCGCACGTGGTCGATCACGAGCCGGCCGCCGGCCACCAGCTTCCGGAGGTTGAAACCGAGCGCGGCCACATTTTGCGCCAGTTCAACCTCGGATTCTTCGAACGCCAGGAACACGCCGGGTTCGTCGTACCGGGTGGCGCCGTTGACCAGAAATTCGACCCCGAGCAGGGTCTTGCCGCAACCGGGGCCGCCGCAGCACAGCGTGGCGCGGCCGGTCGGCAAACCGCCGTCCATGATTTCATCAAGACCCCGGATGCCGGTCGGCGTTTTCCGCAGCGCCGCCGCCCGCAACCGCGTGAATCGCGGGGCGGGGTGGGGGATCGCGCGGATGGCCGCGGCCGATTTCACTCCGGGACGGGATGATCTAGCTGGTTTCATGGACATGCTCCTGCTCGGGATCTGGGATGGCACCGGGTTCCAGCACGGATTCGCGTCGGTCGGCCGAAGTAGGCGCGGCCGGCGGAAGAAAATGGAGCGGGTAGGGCGGCTGGCGTCCGAGTTCGCGGCTCAGCGCATTCACCTCCTGCTTGAGCTCGACGATCTTGAGCTCCCGGCCCACCGCGAGCTGGTTGAACCGGCGGAGTTCGGCATTGGAGCGTTCGAGCGCCGCCTCGGTCCGCTTGCGCGCGGTGATGTCGCTGGCGATCGCGGAGACGGCCACCAGACGGGCGAACGGGTCGCGGATCGCCGACAGCGTCAGGATGACATTGACCTCGGCGCCGTCCTTCCGTCTGCGGACGGTCTCGAATTGCGTCACGGTCTCCCCCTTCCGCAGCCGTTCGAGCAGTTGCGTGAATTCGTCGCCGCGATTCGGAGGAACGATCCGCGAAACCGGTTGACCGATCATTTCCTGGGCGGTGTAGCCGTACATCCGCTCGGCGCCGCCGTTCCAGCTCAGGACCATTCCGTCGACCGATCCGCTCACGATCGCATCGCTGCAGCCGTCGACGATTGCGGCCAGGTGCCGGATTTTCTCCTCCGCCCGTTTGCGCTCGATCGCGTAGCGGATGGTGCGGAAGAGGAGATCGGCATCGAAGCGGCCCTTTACCAGGTAGTCCTGCGCACCCGCGCGGACGACCTCGACCGCGAATCGGTCGTCGTCCAGCCCGGTCAGCACCACGATCGGGATGCTGCGATTGACTTCGAGCGTCCGCTCGAGCGTTCGCATTCCCTGGGAATCCGGCAGTCCGAGATCGAGCAGCACGGTGTCGAACGATTCGCACCGCAGGTGTTCGAGCGCGGCATCCAGCCGGTTCGCCGCCACGAGTTCGAAGGCGCGCTCCGGCGTCTCCGCCAGCAGCTCGCGCACGAGCCGGACATCGGCCGGATTGTCCTCGACGAGCAGAAGTCTCATGGTCTGGTCTCCCGCTCGCCGTCCGGCAGCGTCACCACGGCCAGCCAGAAATTCTCGAGCGCCCGGACGGCCTCGAGAAACTCCGCCAGGCCGACGGGCTTCGCCACGTAGGCGTTCGCGTGCAGGTTGTAGGAGCGGACGATGTCCTCCTCCGCCCGTGACGTCGTCAGCACCACCACCGGAATTCGCTTGAGGACCGGATCGGCCTTCACTTCCGCCAGCACTTCGCGCCCGTCCTTCCGGGGCAGGTTCAGGTCCAGCAGGATCAGGTCGGGGCGGGGCGCATTCGCGTGCCGGCCCCGCCGTTGGAGGAATTCAAGGGCATCGACGCCGTCGCTGACGACGTTCAGCCGATTCAGCACCTTGGCCTGTCGCAGGGCTTCGCGGGTGAGCCGGACATCTCCCGGGGTATCCTCCACGAGCAGGATTTCGACGGGGGTGATCGCGTGCGCATTCATGGGTGGGGCGGGGTGTCGGGCAGGGTGAAATGGAACGTCGAACCGGCGCCCGCTTCCGATTCGACGCGAATCCGGCCGCCATGCCGCTCGACGATCTTCTTGCAGATCGCGAGGCCGATGCCGGTGCCGGGGTACTCGTTCAGGCCGTGCAGGCGCTGGAAAATGATGAAGATCCGCTCGAAGTACTGGGGCTCGATCCCGACGCCGTTGTCGCGGATGCTGAACTCCCATCCGCCGTCCACGCGTGTCGCGCCCACATGCACCTGCGGCTGGATCCCGGACCGGCGGAACTTGATCGCGTTGCCGACGAGGTTTTGGAGGAGCTGCGTGAGTTGCGTGGCATCGGCCTGGACCTGCGGCAGCGGATCATGCGTGACGATGGTCTGGGTTTCCCTGATCGAGGCATCGAGGTTCGCGAGGACCGCCGCGAGCACCGCATCGGCGTCCACCGTGCTGAAGGGCTTCGCCCGCGTGCCGATCCGCGAGAACACCAGCAGGTCGTTGATCAGCGTCTGCATCCGCTCCGCTCCGCTCACGATGAACCCGATGAACTCGTCCGCGTCCCGGTCGAGTTTCTCCCGGTACTGGCGGCCCAGCAGTTGGGAGAAGCTGCTGACGGTCCGCAGCGGCTCCTGGAGATCGTGCGACGCGACGTACGCGAAGCGCTCGAGTTCCTGGTTGCTGCGCTCGAGTTCCAGCGCGTACCCGCGGATCTTCTCCTCGGCGCGCTTCGCCTCCGTGATGTCGCGGGCGGTTGCCAGCACGCCCGCGACGTGCCCGGCCTGGTCGCGGTACACCGTGGCATTGTAGAGCACCGGCGTCACCTTTCCGGTGCGGTGCCGGCATTCGAGGGGATAATCACGGACGGTTCCCTCGCGAAACACCTGTTCGTAGCCGGCACGGGCGTTTGCCGCCTCCGTAAAGTAGCTGGAGAAGTCACTCCCGATGAGTTCGTCCCGGGTCCGGCCCGTGATCGCCTCGGTCGACGTGTTGGCGTCGGTGATCTTCCCGTCGGGTCCGATCGTCACCATGGGATCCAGGGTCGCCTCGATCAGGCTTCGGTTGTACCGGCTCGCCGCCTGCAGCGCCTGCTCGGCCCGCTCACGCTGGTCGCGCAGTCGCAGGGCCTCGATCCCGTGGGCGACATCCTCGCCCAGCTCCGCGAGCCATTTGGCCTCCTGCGCATCGAACGCATCCGGTTCGGCCGCGTAGATCGAGATCGCGCCAAACATTGCCTGCTCCACGGTCAGGGGCAGCACGATTGACGAGGCGTAGCCGCGTGTCTGCGCCTCCGCCCGCCAGGGCGCGAACCGCGGATCCACCAGCATGTCGCGACACACCGCCGGGTTTCCCGTCCGGATGGCCGTCCCGGTCGGTCCGCGACCGAATTCGTTGTCCGCCCACGTGAACCGCGCCCGGCCGAGGTAGCCCGACTCATGCCCCGCCATGGCGACCGGCACGATCGTCTTTTCGGCATCGTGTTCGGCCCGGCCGACCCACGCCATGCGGTAACCGCCGTCCTCGACGATCACCCGGCAGACGTCCCGCAGGAGGTCGGACTCCGTGCGGGCGTGCACGATCGCCTGGTTGCAGGCTGTCGTCGCCCGCAGCGCCCGATTGGTCCGCCGGAGCTCGAGTTCGGCCTTCCGGCGGGCGGTGATGTCGCGGGCCGCGGCGACCACGCCGGCGACGGCACCCGAGGTATTCCGGTAGACGCTCGCGTTGTACACGACCGCGATGGTGGCGCCGTCCCGAGGCCGCACCTCGAGCGCGATGTCGCGCACGGTGCCATCCCGGAACGCCCGCTGGAGGCCGACTCGCGCCAGTGGCGGGTCGGTGAAGCACTCGGAGAAATCCGTCCCGATCAGCTCGGCGCGGGGACGACCGGTCGCCGTCTCGGTCGCCGCATTCGCGTCCATGATCCGGCCATCGGCCCCGATCGTGACGAGCGGATCCAGACTCGCTTCGATCAGGCTGCGATTGTAGGCACTCGCCTCCTCGAGTGCGCGCTGCGCGTTCCGGGTCTCGGTTTCATCGATGCCGACCTCCAGGATCAGCGTGGATCCATCGACGTCGGTGAACGGCTCGTCGTGAATGTCGTAGTGGCGCCCGTCGGGGCCGGTCCATTTCCATTGCAGCGGCGCGTGGGTCTTCAAGACCTTGTACGTTTCGCAGATCTCGCACGGTTCCGTGCGGTTGAAGAGGTACTCGTAGCACCGTCGTCCCTTCGCCTGGCCAAACCGCTGTTCGAAGAAGGTGTTCGCGAACCGGACATGGTAGTCCGGCGTGAGCAGGATCACGTAGACAGGGAGCGCGTTCAGGACCTCGTTGAACCTCCGGCGCTCGGCCTCGATCGCGTCCGCCGCCCGCCGCTGCTCCGTGATATCCGTGACACTGCCAAACACCCGGACCACGGCGCCGTTGTTCTTCTCCGCGCGTCCGATCGTCCGAACCCACCGGCGGTTACCCTTCGCGGTGGTCAGCGCCAGCTCGAGGTCGTAGGGAACGCCCCGCTGGCACGCGTCCTGGAACGCCGTCGTCATGCGGGCGTGATCGTCGCCGGTGTAGAACGCCAGCGCTTGCGCGGGCAGCCGCACGTCGTGATCGCGTGAGATTTCGTGGATCCGGTACAGCTCGTCGCTCCAGGTGAGCCGGTTTTCCGCGAGGTCGAATTCCCAGCCGCCGACCTGGGTGATTTCCTGCGTTTGTTCCAGAAAGACGGCGTTTCGGCGCAACCGCTCCTCCGCCCGCTGGCGTTCCGTCACGTAGCGGCCGATCGCCCGAAACATAAACAGGCCGACGGCCATCGCGCCGGCAATGGAAGCGCTGCCGGCGCCCAGGAGCACTCCGAGCGAGAGGCCCGCGCGCGTGTCGGCCTGGGCCACGATCGCCCGGGCCTCGACCGTCTCGCGTGCCTCGAGCGATCGCGTGAGCTCGCGGAGCCGCAGATGGCGTTCGGTCTGGGGCCCGAGGTACAGCCGCTTCGCGGCGGCAAGGTCGCCGCGCGCCAACGCGGGCAGGATTTCCCCGCGGCAGGTTTGCTCGTACTCCGCGCGCAGGGTCGTCAGCGCCGTCAGGAGGCGTGAACTTTCCGCGTGCCCGGCCAGCAACGCGGGCAGCCGGCGGAGAATCTGCTCATCCTCCTGCGTCCGCTGGTCGTGGTCGCGTCGCCAGGGTTCCCTCGCTGCGGCCGGCAGATCGAACATCAGCGAGACGTCGAGCCGCTCCGCGTTCAGGTTGGCGCGCAGACGTGACACGTCCAGGACGGCGGTGAAATTCCGTTCGAGCAGCCGGCGCTGGGTGAGGCGAATCTCCGCGAATTCCGCGTAAGCGATGCTCGCGACGAACGTCAGCAGCACGATCACCGCCGCGAAGCTCGCCAGCAGTTTGCCCTGCACCGTCTCCAGCAGGTCGCCGGTCGAGCCCTCCGCGTGCCCGAGCACCAGCAGGGCGACGCCGAGCGCCGCCAGGGCGGCCGACGTCGACAACGCCATCGGCACCACCCCGATGTCGGCGAGCAGCGGCGCTCCCATCGCATAGGCCGAGGCCGAGAGCGCGACGAACAGCAGGACCGCGAGGACGCCGATCATCGCGGCGCGACGGGCGCCCGCGCGAAACGCAAGCGCCGGCAGGAGGGACTGCTGGCCCACGACGAGCAGGAGCAGGGCCGCCGCCGTGAAAGGTGACATCCGACCGGTGGGCGTGCCGCCGACGGTGGTGGAGGATTCCGGCATCCAAAACGCCCAATTCCGACTGAAACCGATCGTATCGCGCGCAATCACCAATAGCGCGCCGATCGCGATCGTCGCGCCGATCGTGTAGGCGAGGATCCGATACGCCGCCTTCGTCGCGAGGTGCGGCTGCGCCGCCACGGCGGCGCCGAGCAGCAGCAGGATCACGCCCGTGCTCGCCGCCATGGGCACGGTGGCGACGGGCGTGAAGGCGTCCGCGTTGGCGGCTCTCCAGAATCCGAATGCCCCGGAAATCGCCGCGTAACCGGCACACCCGGTGGAGATCCAGCGCAGCATTCCGGCGCGCGCGCCGAGTGTATTCGCGAAGGCTGCCGGCGACTTGGTGATACGCGCGTCTGCGGGCTCCCCGGTATCGAGTGGGTGATTCTCGGCGTGCAGTTCGCTGGTGCAATGAGGTGGCACAACCTGCATTTTCCCAGTCGCCACAGGAGCTGCCGGAAAATCGAGGATAGGAAAGCGTAGCTGGTGGGGTGCTTTCCGGCAGATGATTGGGGGCGAGTTCCTTACGATACGCCGAAACGACGCAAACACCGCGCAGATTTTGCCCAAACCAGCGCATGTGTTGCGCGATTGTAGGAATTCGTAGCCGAAGGGTGGGGATTAGTAATTAGTAGTTGGTAATGGATAGTTGGTGTTTCGTTTCCGCGGGTAGGGCGCCGAGTCCCTTCGGCGCCATTGCGGCTCGAGGTGGAACGCGATGTTCTCATCGCGTTGCCTCAAGCACGCCCACTTCGACCGTCCAGAAAGACACGCACATCGCACCGCCCGACGCCCTCATCTCGCCCCCAGCCCGATGGGGGCATCGGGCTTGATCGTATTGATTGGAGCATTCAGCCAGCCCGTCTTCGACCTTCGAAACCTTCGCTCCCTTCGCGAGACAACTAAACGAGATTCTGAAGCTCAGCGCCCCGATTTTCGACCCAGTCCGATGGGGACATCGGGCTCCACCACGAAGATTCGGCGTGCGACACTTCGCCCCCCCAACCTCGTGTCCCGAGGCAGGACGCGGACGCCTTCCACCCTCAGGGTAAGGCAGGGGTTGTCACGTCTGGCACGGATGTCCGGCATGTGTCCCGATGCAGTCACGTCGCGACGACTTCACGCGCCAGATTGGCCGGGACGATAAGCCTCCGCGACGGGGAACATTGCCGGGTCGGAAGGCCTCTGCCGGCCCGGAGGTCCGCCCGTTGACGGTGGGGGTAACCGCGGAGGGTGTCCGCGCCCGCGGGACGTGCCGCGGGCATGCACGCCGAGGGGTGTCTAGGTGCGGCATGGCGCTCACTCCGACGCCTTGCCGACGGTTAATTGCCGAATGTCCGACTTAATTGCCGAATCGCCGGGTTTTAATGTCCGAATCGCTATTCGGCAATTAAAGTGGCCATTCGGCAATTATCGTAATCTATTCATAATCAATTATGTCGAAGGCATTCGGCAATTAAAATCGGGATTCGGACATTAAAACCGCCGCTATTTCCAAAGGGCCGTTTTCCCGCTTTCCGGCCCTGCGGGTCACGAGTTGGCCATGGTCAGCCCTGCCGCCGATCAGCCCCCGAGAACCGGCAAGCTCCCCCGTCGACCCGGCGCCCGGCGGGAGGGTCAGTCCCCGACGTCGGACGGCCTAGCCGAGCCGTCTTTCGTGCGCCAAAACCCTCAAACGTCCCGGCCTTCCGGACCCTGATTCAGGCCGTATCGTCCCTGACCGGGAGGCCCTGCCGGCAAGGGATCGTCCCGGCTCAAAACCCGTGTCCAGGTCGTGTCCCGATCACTGTCCAGATCCCCAATCGTCAACGATCAGGACACGCATCGGGACACGGCTTTGTCACGACCGCGGCAAGGAGCGGGACGCGGCATTGTTACGGCTAGGCCCCCCCCCGCGAGGCGCAACGTCAAACTCTCAACGTGTCGAGACTCCGAGCCCCTTCCGAGTGTAGCCGAAGTCGTAAGACTTTGGCCAAAATCTCACGATTTCGGCTACACTGGATGAACGCGACAACGCCATCGGGCGCGCGCGCCATCCACCACGCACCTTCGTGTCGATTCGTGTCCCTTCGTGGTTCCAAATCTGGATTGGTCAGCGATGGCTCGATCCGGCATCCGCCGATCGCAAACCACGCTTCATGTACTCGCGCCAGCCCCCGAATTCCGAAATATCGCGCGCGCCGTCGAGCGCGGCCGATTCGCACAGGAAGCTCTTCACGACGGCCCCCGATTCGAGCGTGATCGAACCGATGCAGAGTGGCGAGGGCACGAGCGCCACGAAGCTGCCGAATTCCCCCGTGGGCACTTCCCAGACCTCGACCTCGATCGCGGCCCCGCCCTCCGCGACACGAATCATCCCTGGCTTCGGCGGCGTGGTCCCCGGCAAGGCGTACAGCCGATACTGCGGCGCCGTCCGCCCCGACCAGACCATCCGCCCGCCGCGGTCGGTCAGTTGGTGATTCAGCGGCATGCCGGAAAGGTGGGCGCCGATCACCGCCAGCGGGACGCTGGCGGGGGAGTTGGGGATTGGAGAATGGATGATTGGTT
>DASZYH010000248.1:0-3224 GCA_035545515.1 Opitutaceae bacterium | reverse complement strand
TCGTGCGGCTCCTGCTGCGGCTCGATCGCACGGGAAGGCTGCAATTCGCCCCGCTGCAGGGCCCGACGGCGCAAGCCTACCTCCGCAGCCGCGGCCTGCCGACGGAGGATTTCGCCAGTCTGGTTTTCGCGCCCGACTGGCCCCGGTTCGAGGCGGCGCCCGTGCTGCGCACCGACGGCGTGATTGCCAGCCTCAGCGCGATCGGCCGGCCGGGCTGGGCGGGGCTGGCGGCGTGCCTTCCGCGCCGCCTGCGGGATGCGCTCTATCGGATCGTGGCGCGCAATCGCCGGCGTTTTTTTCCCGGGCCGATCCCCGATCCGGCAGCGGAGCCGGGAGCGGCCAGCCGATTCCTCGCCTAGACGGGGCGGGTGGGGCGGATTATCCCTAATCCGCCGTCACCGCTGTCCGTGGATCGCGCCTGTTTGCCGGTCCCGGCGCGTTAGGGATACGCGCCACTGCTGTCCGGGTAAGAGTGAACTGGAGTTCTGTTAGTAGCGCATGCGCAGAGGGCTGGAGCCGTGTGAGGGTGTGAGCGGTTTGCCGCTGACAAGGGTTGAAGCGGGGCATTGGTGACGCAGATGCACCTTGGCGCGCCGATCTTTGCTCAACTCTTCGCCCCCATTCACCCACAGCAGTTCGCACGGATCGCGGCGCGATTTCCGCTGCGCCGCGCGAGTCGCTCTCTCAGCGCGTGGGAGCATTTCCTGGCAATGGCGTTTGCCCAGGTTACCTTCCGGGAGAGTCTGCGCGATCTGGTGCTTTGCCTTGATGCACGCCCGAGGTTGCGGCCCCACTTGGGCTTTAGTCAGCGGGTTGCACGCAGCACTTTGGCCGATGCGAATGAGTGTAGAGACCGGCGGGTGTTCGCGGCGTTGGCCGAGTATCTGATGCGGCAGGCCCGGCGATTGTATGCCGGCGAGCCGAGTGGCTTGGCGGACATCGAATCGATTTATGCCCTCGATGCTTCGATCATTGACCTGAGTTTCGCGCTGTGCCCTTGGGCCAACTGGACCGGACGGGATGCTGCGGTCAAACTTCACACTCTGCTGGACCTGCGCGGCCACATCCCGGCTTTTGTCCGCATCACCGAGGCCGAACGCTACGAGACCGCGATCTTTCAGGAGCTGCCGTTGGAGGCCGGCAGCTATTATCTCATGGACCGCGGCTATCAGGACTTTGCCACTTTCTACCGCATGCACCAGCAGGGCGCGTTCTTTGTCACGCGCGCCAAGTGCAATGTCCGCTGCACCGTCAACCAATCCCGTCCGGTCGACAAGACCACCGGCTTGCGCTGCGATCAGAGCGTGTTCCTCGCCAACCCCGCGCCGCGCCGGCTCTATCCAGAACGCTTGCGCCGGGTCCGCTACTTCGATCACGCGCAGCAACTCAGCCTGGTTTTCTGGACCAACCAGTTTGCGTTGCCGGCCCTGACCATCGCCGAGCTTTATCGGCAGCGCTGGCAGGTCGAACTGTTCTTCAAATGGATCAAATATAACCTGCGGCTGCGCTGTTTCCTCGGCCTGTCATTCAACGCCGTCCGCATCCAATTGTGGTCGGCCATTTGCGTCTATACCCTCGTCGCCATCGCAAAAAAGCAGTGGGCGTTGCCGCACTCCATGCACCAGATCCTCCAGGTGCTCAGTGTCGCCGCATTCGAGCAAGTCCCTCTGGCCGATCTGTTTTCCCGCAACATTCCCGCGCACCCTCAACCTGCTCCGACCAATCAACTCGTCTTCAACAACATATAACCGGACAGCAGTGGCGCGTTATCCCTAACGCGCCGAAATCTCCGTCCGCGTTTCACGACCGACTGCGTCCAACCGGCGCTGGGGGCACCGTGAACACCCGGCAGCGATAATTCAGAAGCCCGGAACCCAGGAACGAACCGGAAAAGCACCTCTGCTTCTGGATGTTTGTTTCCTGGCTTCCCGGCTTCCGAATTAACCCGCCTCAGGATTGCCCTGCCAAGGCCGGCTTCCGCGCTCGCCCCACCGGCAGCACGCCGATCGCCGCCCCGAGGCAGAGCGCCCCCGCCGTCATGAACGCCACCGTGTAGGCTCCGGTGGTCGTGCGCAGCCAGCCCGCCCCGTACGCCGCGAACGCCGCGCCGAGCTGGTGCGCGGCAACGATCCAGCCGAAGACGATTCCGGCCCGCTCGCGCCCGAAGATCTCGCCCGTCAGCCGCACCGTCGGCGGTACCGTGGCGATCCAGTCCAGACCATAAAACATCGCGAACACCATCAGGCCCGCCGAGGGGCCGACCAGCGCAGAGGGCAGGAACAGCAGCGACAGGCCCCGCAGCCCGTAATAGGTCGCCAGCAGGTACCGGCAGTTGAACCGGTCCGAGAGCCAGCCCGACGCCGTCGTCCCGAGCAGGTCGAACACGCCCATCATCGCCAGCAGCGACGCCGAGCGCACTTCCGGAATCCCGCAGTCGAAGGCCGCCGCCACCAGGTGCGTGCCGATCAATCCGTTCGTGCTCGCGCCGCAGACGAAGAACGAGCCCGCGAGCAGCCAGAAATCGCGCACGCGCAGCGCCGCAAGCAGCGTGTCGATCGCCTGCTTCGCCGGATTGCCCCGCGCCCGGCTCGCCGTGGCGCGGACCGTTTCGTCCCCGGTCTCGCCGTAGGGCCGCAGGCCGAGGTCCTGCGGATCGTCGCGCATGAGGAATCCGATCACCGGCAGCGCCGCCAGCGCGCCGCCGCAGACGATCCAGGGCGCGCCGCGCCAGCCGTGCGCCGTGACCACGCTCGCGAGGGAGGGCAAAAAGACGAGCTGGCCCGTCGCCGTGCTCGCCGTGAGCAAACCCGTGACCAGTCCCCGCCGCTGCGTGAACCAGCGGGTCGCCACCGCCGCGCCGAGCACCGTCGCCGCCATGCCCGACCCCGCGCCCACGACAAAGCCCCACAGCAGCACGAACTGCCAGTACGCCGTCGCCAGCGTCGACAGCCCGTATCCGGCGGCGATCAGCCCCATCGCCAGCAGCATCGTCCGCCGCAGTCCCATGCTCTGATACAGCGCCGCCGCGAACGGCCCGATCAGCCCGTAGAGGAAGATGTTGATCGCAATGATCGAGGACACCGTCGCCCGGCTCCACTGGAATTCGTTGCAGACCGGAACGATCATCACCCCCGGCGC
This sequence comes from Opitutaceae bacterium, assembly GCA_035545515.1. Taxonomy (GTDB): domain Bacteria; phylum Verrucomicrobiota; class Verrucomicrobiia; order Opitutales; family Opitutaceae; genus ER46. The sequence continues at coordinate 86 of DASZYH010000248.1, read as the reverse complement.
CGCCCGCCCGCCCGCCGCCGCCAGCAGCGTCAAAAAGGTCACCCCCGCCACCACCCAGGCGTAGTGCATCCGTCCCTCTGCGGAAT
>DASZYH010000247.1:0-17294 GCA_035545515.1 Opitutaceae bacterium | reverse complement strand
GGGCTGAACAACTCCCGCCACCTCCATTTTTCTTTCCGCTCGCGGAAAGAAAAATGCCCGCCGTAGCCTTGGCGAAGGCGGGCGTTTCGTGCCCGCGAGCGCACCTCGGCGGTGTTCGTACGGCGGTCGTTGACCCCGCGTGCCCTTTTTCGCGACCGCCGGACAATGCCGGCGGCCAACCCGCGAAAACACGCGGGTGTCAAACTAGCCCTCGCAAAGCTCGGGCTGAACAACTCCCGCCACCTCCATTTTTCTTTCCGCTCGCGGAAAGAAAAATGCCCGCCGTAGCCTTGGCGAAGGCGGGCCGTTATTCTCGTCCATGGCGCGAGGTGCGTTGGGCCGAGACAGGATCTCCGTTCCCGATGGTGGCGGCCAAGTTGTTTCGCAGGCACTCTCCCGGCGGCTCAGTGGCTCGCGAGGAAGCGGGCGGTGTAGAGAACCTTTCCATGCACGTCGTGGTATTGAAATACCAGCGTCGGCATTCCGTCGGTTCGTGTGACCTCGCCGGAGAGGAATCCGCCGTCGACCCGCAGGAAGCGATGCATCGGTGTCCGGTGCACCTTGCGCTTGAATCCCTCCGCCATGCCTTCGCAGATCGGCCCGCATCCGAATTCGTTCAAACCGGTCTCGGGATCGACGGAGTGGTACTGCCAGTGCCGGTCACCGGCGACGACGACCACGTTCCGCTGCGCGCCGAGAAATCGCCGAATTTCCTGCCCCTCATAATGTCGTCCGGGATCCGCCAGGCAGTCCGCCGGCGGCTTGCCGCCCTTTTCCGCGACGTTGGGCCCGACGATGGCGTCCGGGCTGACGATGATCCGAAACGTCGCCTTCGATGCGGCGACCGTGTCGAAGAACCACTTTTTCTGCTCCGCGCCGAACCAGGTCTTCGCCGGGCCGTCGGGCGCGTCGTCCGGGCTGCGATACTCGCGGCCTTCGAGCAACCACAGTTCGACGTCGTGTCCCCAGCGGAGCGTGCGGTAGGGGCGCTGCGGCTCCGGCAACTGCTCGCGTTCGATCGCGAGGCCCTCATTCCACGTCAGGTCGCCGTACCGCTCGCCCGGCCAGCTGTCGTTGCACAGGACGTCATGGTCGTCCTTCTGAAAATAACTCGCGACGTTCCGATAAAAGTCCCGGACGTAGGGAAACGACGACGTGCGGTTCCACTTGAACCGAGCCAGCGGCACCGTCATCCCGAACGGATAGCGTTTGTCCAGATAGACGTAGTCGCCGGTGTGGATGAAAAAATCGGGATGCCAGGCGGTGGCCGCGGCATAGGTGTCGAATCCGTTCGTCGGATTGTCACGGCGCCAGTCGTCATGGCACGTGACAATGATAAACCGGGCCGGCGCGACCGTGTCCGCGGCGGGCGGGGTGGCGAAGCTTCCCTCGACGGATTGACCGTCGACGTCGGCGGTATCCCTGGATTCGACGCGCAGGCGGTAGGAGGTGCCGGCCGCCAGGTTCGACAGTTGAACGCGTGCCGTGTAGTCGCGCAGGGAGTCCACCCAGATCCAATCGGTGGCAGCCTCGGAACCCGGCCGGCCGACAGGGCTCCACGACACGCGGACGCGCCCGGGTGCTCCCGGCACCGCATCCTCCATGTCCTCGAGTTTTCTCCCCGGTGGAATCTGGCTCAGCGGGTCGATTTCGCCGTGGATCCCGCGGTGATTATCGACCTCCACAAAGGGTGTGCCGTGAAGATTTCGATCGGGATGAGCGGTCAATCGCACCCAGACCACCGCCGTCCGGGGAGTGACTTCGGCGATCTTGATGCCATCGGCCTGGAACACCGCCGCGCGGGCGCCGACCACGGCGCCGGCCAGGAACAGGAGGCAGCCAGCGCGGTTCATTCGGCGTCCTCCTTGGCGTGTTTCCTGGCGGGCGGCGGTTTCACGCCGACCCGCTGCGCCCACTGGTCCCAATGCGCCGCCAGGTCGCGCACGACCGACGGTTGTTGGGCGACAAGATTGTGCATTTCGCCGCGATCGGTGCGCAGATCATACAGCTCCCAGGGTTCATCCGGCATGCCCACGAGTTTCCAGTCGCGGTGGCGTACCGCGCGCTTTCCTTTGTACTCCCAATACAGGTAGTCGTGCCCCGCGCGGGTGCCGCCCGACAGGATCGGCAGGAGCGACAATCCCTCCTCCGGCGGAATCGGCTGGCCCTGGAACGTCGTGGGGTACTTCGCCCCGGCGACTTCCAGCAGAGTCGGCATAATGTCCATGATGTGCGCCACATCCGGTGTGATCACGTCGTGCGCGTGGATGCCGCGCGGCCAGTAGAAGATGGCCGGGACGGCGAGGCCGCCCTCATAGCAGTCGTCCTTGTAACCGGTGAAGGGTGCGACGCTCACGTCGGCCCAGGGCGCATCGTAGGTGTGGAATGAATCCATCGGGCCGGGGCCCGACGGCGGCGGCGCGCCGTCGGCCCCCACATGGTGACTACCGGCGCACGCGCCGTTGTCGGAGAGGAATATGACGAGCGTGTTCTGGTCCTTTTTCAGCTCGTGCAGCTTGGCGAGCAAACGCCCGATGTCCTGATCCATCCGGTCGACCATCGCCGCGTAGACCGACATCTTGAGGTCCCAGCGGGGATGGTCCGGCACGGCGGTCCAGGGCAGGATGTCGCCATTGGCATCCCAGAACTTGGGCAGCCAGGGGCCGAGGTCCCGCACGAACGCCAGCCGGATGTTGCCGCGAGGCGCCAGTTCCGAGTCGGTCGGGAGAAGTCCCATCTGCCGCTGGCGGGCATAACGCGCCGCGCGGACCGCGTCCCAGCCGATCTCATACCGCCCGCGATATTTCGCGATATCCTCCGGCCACGCCTGGATCGGGTAGTGGGGTGCGGTGTAGGCGACGTACAGGAAAAACGGCGCGTCATCCTTCTGCTCGGTCAGGTACTTCAACGCGTAGTCGGTGAAGGCGTCGGTCGAATAGAATTTCGGGTCGGTCGGCGTGTACGGCTTGTACGTGGCCCCGTCGATGGCCCAACGGCGGTCGCCCTTGTCGGTGGCGGGCTTTGGCTCGCCGGGCCGCTGGTGCCCGGGGTTGAAGTGATTGGCTTCGCCGTCGTTCAACCCAAAATACCGCTCGAACCCGCGGTTGACCGGGACGTCGAGGCCGTGCCACTTGCCGGTCATCCACGTGTGGTAACCCGCGGCCCGCAACGCCTCGGCGATGGTGATGCAGTTTTGGAACTTGAGCGGATGCTCGGCCATCCCGACCTGATGGGGATAGAGGCCGGTCAAAAGGGATGCGCGGGAGGGAAAGCACTTTGGCGTGGTGTAGAACTGGGAAAACCGCACGCCGCCGGCGGCGAGCCGGTCCAGGTTGGGCGTGTGAATCTCGCCGCCATAGCATCCGATATCCGAATAGCCCATGTCGTCCGCGAGAATGACCAGGATGTTCGGTCGTGTTCCGGCGAGGGGTGGCCCGGACGGGGCGGCGCGGACCGGAAGGGCACCGGTCCCGACGACGAGCGACAGCATGACGGATTGGAGGGTGGATCGGGGCATGGCGGATGGATCTAGGGTTTGAAGGAATCGGGCGTGCCGGACAGCTTTGCAAAATACCCGTCGACGCTGTCGCGCCACTGTTCGGCCAGTTTCACCTGGGTCTGCAACCGGGCGAGCACGTCGCGATAGCGCTCCTCGTCGATCCGACCCCGGAGCCGTTGCCACGCGCGGACGAATCCCCGCACCTCCTCGACGCCGTGATGATGACGGGCATAGATTTCCTCGATGACCGTCCGACCCGAGACCAGGCGGAACGTATAGGGCACATGGTGGAAAAACAGGAGCAAATCCTCGGGGCACGCATGCGGATCCTCAAACCGCGAACGCCACGGCTCGTGGTACTGTCCCACATAGCCACTGCCGGTCGCGACAGTGCGGTCGAACCCGACGCCTCGCCCGTCACCGTGATGATCCTCCTGGCGGCCGGCGGGATCGGGCAGAAAGTGATCCTGGCGACGCGACAACAGGCCCAGGCCAAGCGGGGCGGTGTAGTCCTCGTAGGCCCGCCAGGAGGCGCGCAGGATGCCGGATATCGTCGCCACGACCGCCGGATCGCGGTTGTAGGTGAGTTCGACCCAGTCGCGGGCGATGGCCGACGAGCCTTCCGTGGGATTCCACGCGAGGCGGCCGAACGCATACGTGTTGGCCTGGGCCAGCGGGTGACCGGTCCAGTTGCGCGCGCTCCCGAGATTCATCACCCCAGCGATCGCCCCGCCGCTTTCGGACGCGAGCTGGTTTTCGAGCAGGCGCGCGACAGTGGATCCGCGTCCGTGCGCATGGGTGTCGAACTCCAGGACGTTGCTCCACTGCGGCGCCAGGAAGCAGACGTGCTGGTCCTGTCCGGTGTACTCCTGGGTGATCTGCAGTTCGAGCGCCTCGTGCGTATGCGGCAGCGCCCCGAAGAGAGTGGAAACCGGCTCCCGGACCTGAAAGTCGAGCGGCCCCGGCTTGATCTGCACGAAGACATTGGCGGCAAACCGGCCGTCCAGCGGCACGAAAGTCGTGTACGGCTGGGTGACCCGATCGCCGGCCTGACGGTCATAGACAAACGCGCGCCAGTAGACGAAACCGCCGTGGGGCCGCACGGCATCGGCGATCACGTTGGCACCGTCGGCCTGCGTCCGGCCGTATTTCATCGGTCCGGGTTCGCCTTCGGAATCGGCCTTGACCAGAAACCCGCCGAAATCGGGGATGGCAGCATAAATCGAATCCGCCGTCGCCCTCCACCAACGTTTGACCTCGGGCCGGTCGGGATCCGCCGAGTCGAGGTGTCCGACGAGCATCGGGCTGAAGAAATTCACCGAGATGAACAGGCGCACGCCGTAGGGGCGCAACACGGCCGCCAGCGCCACGAGCTTGGGCTGGTATTCCGGGGTGAGCAGCCGCCACCCCTCCAGTCCCCGCTTTGCCGTGTTAACGTTATTGACGACGACGCCGTTGAGGCCCAGCGACGCCAGCAGCCGCGCCCAGTCGGTTAGTCGCGGGTCGATTTTCTGCGGGAGTTCATTCCAGTGGAAGATGCTCGACCCGGCATACCCGCGCTCGACGGACTCGGATCGCACGCCGGGTGCCCGGACGGGATTGTCCCAGTGGTTGGCGAGGCGGTGGGTGATGCGTGGCCGGTCGGCCAGCGAGATCTCCCTGACCGGATGCCCCAATTGCATCTCGCGGATCAGGCGGAACGTGCCGTAGAGGACACCGCGGTTGGAATTTGCCGCGATCACGATTCCGCGCCGGCCGCCGACGTCGGCCGCCCGGATGACGAACCCCTCGGCTCCGGCCGCCGCAAGCTCCGCGGCGGGGACCAGGTGGCCCGGATCGCCGAGATAGACGGCTCCTTCGCCTCCCACCCGGGTCACCGGCGGAGCGGCCCGGGCGATGCCGGCGGCGGCGCGGACCAGTTCACGGGCGGCGGCGTGGAGCACGGCGTCGTCGGCGGCGAGAACGACCGACCGGGTGCAGGCGCGATATTCCGCCGCCCGGGTCGCATCGCCTTCGGGCCGGTAGCGCAGCCAGAGCTCATAACCGTCCTCGCCTCGGGCGGCGGCAACCGCGAGGCACGCAACGAGAAACAGGCGGGCGGCTGGGATGGGTCGGAACACGATCAGAACTCCCAGGCCACGCCGAGCGAGTAGAAGCGGCCGGTGAGCCCATAAAACTCCTGACGGGAGGGATCGCCGTGGTACTGGCGCTCCGGCGTGTTTTCCAGGTTGTTCGCCGCCAGTTGGAGCGTCCAATGCCCGCCGAACTTGTAGCCGATCTGGAAATCGAGGCGGTGGTCCAGGTCATAATACGTGTCCGTGCCGGGGAGCAGCAGCACGCTCAGGTAGGGGGCGCGGAAAGAATACGCGAGGCGGGCGCTGAGGTTGTACTTCTGATAAAAGATCGCGGCGTTGCCGACCCACTTCGACTGGTTGAACAGGGTGAAGCTCTCGCCCGGACGGGATGGAACATCAACGTGGGAATCCGTCACCGTGTAGTTGCTGTAGATTCCCAGCCCGTCAAACGGGCTCGGCAGGAAGCGCAACTGCTGCTGGTAGGTGAGCTCGATGCCACGGAGCCTCGCCCGGCCGGCGTTGAGGGAGGTGTTGAACGTATAACGCTGCGGGCCGTCGCCGGCGTCGTACGTCACGAACGTGGCGCTGGGGTAGATGGGACCGTCAATGGATTTTGAGAACGCCGCGATCGACACAATGCCGACCGACGACAGGTAGTACTCGGCCGAGACATCCCAGTTTTCCGAGGACACGGCGTGCAGGTTCGGATTTCCGCCCGTAAGGGTGAGATTGGCCGGATCGACCTCCAGACTTGGGACCATGCTCGCCGCGTCGGGGCGCGCCAGGGAGTTCGACCAGGCGGCCCGGAGGATGAAATTGTCCTTCACCGCGTACCGCAGGTGCACGCTCGGCAGCCAGTTGTCGTAGCTCGAATTCCGGCGATAAGGCGAGTAGGCCGACGGATCGGTGGCTGGCTTGGTGTCGTCGACCTTGACCGCCCGCATCTTCAGGTCGGTCCGCTCGTAGCGTGCTCCGGCGATCACCGACACCGGACCGATGTTCCAGTCCGCGCGAAGATAACCCGCATGGATGTCCTCCTGGATCCGGTAGTCGTTCGAAAGGGTGGCGCCCTCCGAGTTCGCGTTGGTGGTGAAGATGCCCGACGGGTTTGGAAACGTGCCGGTGGCGTTGTCCAGCGGCGCACGGTTGGCGTTGAAGAACCCGGACCAGGCGCCGGCGGCGGGGAAGGGGCCCATGTCGTAACGACCGTCGAGAAAACCGGTGTCGGGATCGATGACGCCGCCCAGGCGCGCATCGTTGAAGGCGAGCGGCGTCCCCGTGACGCCCTTGTAGTTCGCGACGTTGTTGTCGTCATGTTTCGTGTTCCACCGCGATTTCCAGCCCGTTCGCAGGTGAACGGGAGTTCCGGCGATCGACAGGTCGTGTTTCGCGTCGATTTTCCCATCGTATTCATCCGCCCCCGAGGAGTCCTCCCGATGCTTGGCCGAGTTGAACTTGAATCCGGCGGGGTCGAGGAAGCCGGTCCCCGAAAGCTGGCTGACGCGCCAGAAGTTGTTCGCGGTGTAGTCAAACGTCGCGCGGTTCGCGCTCGACGCGCTGTTCCACTGACCCTGGTCGGTTACGAACCATTCCGTGGCCCGGCTGTAGCCGGCCGACGCCTCGAGTTCCCAGTCGGCGGCCTGCCATGAACCTCCGGCCGTGAGCCCCGAGGAGCGGTCGTCGAATAGCTGCGGCTGCAACAGCCGGCGCGTTGTTGCCTTGCTCGCCGTAAATGTCGTCCAAGTGCCGGTGGCGCCGACCCGTACGGGCTGGGTGGCGTCGAGGCCGCCGCCCGTGTCGGTCAGTCCCGGCATGAAGCGGGTGCCATAACGTTCGTCGGTTTCCTTGAACCGGTTGGCGAATCCCCGGACGTAAAGGCGTGCCGTGTCGCCGAACTTCTTCTCGATCGAACCACTGGCGGAGTCGCGCAGACGTTCGTCGTCCACGAAGGTTTGCAGGGCCGTCGTGGGCACAAACCCCTTCACCGCGCTTCCGTTGACGGTGGCGGCGATCGGAAACCAGTCGTTGGTCTCGTTGCTCTCCTCCAGTTCCTGCTTCTTTTCCCGGGTGAGTGAGAGTTGCAGTCCCCAGTCGCGCCGGGGCCCGAAGAGGTCCGAGTAGCTCATGACCGCGCGGTAGCCCGGTTTCGCCGCGAGATCGTTGTACGTGCCGGCCACGCTGCCGGTGATCACACGGCGGTTGACGTCGAATGCGCTGCGCGATTTCAGCAGCACCGCGCCGCCGATGCTGTCGCCGTCGAGGTCCGGCGTCAGCGCCTTGACCACTTCCATCCGACCGACCTGCGCCGATGAGAATACGTCGAGTGGCACCGAGCGCATATCATGGCCGAGCTGGTCACTGTGCGCCGCGTTGGCCGCCAGCAGCGACATCCCATCGAGCGTGACGGAATTCCAGGCTGGGTTGGCGCCGCGGATGGTGATGTAGTTTGCCTCGCCGCGCAGCGTCACGGTCGAGACGCCGGTCACGCGCTGCAGCGCCTCGGCGACATTTTTGTCCGGGAAGTTTCCGATCGCGTCGGCCGCGACAATGTCGCGGATGTTTCCGGCGGTCTTCTGCTGGTTCAAAGCCCGCGCCTGACCCTCCCGGGCGCCCTCGACGTGAAAAGCGGTCAGGCGGACGACGTCGGCTCCCATCGTAACGAGCAGGGGCGGGTTGGCGGTGGCGCCGAGCGTGACCGTTCGCGTCACGGGCTCGTACCCCAGGTAGCGGAATGTGATCTGGTAGGTGCCCGGTGAAAGCGGACCGAGATGGAACGATCCGTCGGCTTCAGTGGCGGTTGTGACACCGTTGGCCGGGAGTCGGACTTCAACGCCGGGCAATGCCGCCCGGGAGTTCGCATCGGTCACGGAACCGGACAGCGCCGTACCGTCCGCGGCAAAGGCGGACGTGACGAGCGTGAGGGAGAAGAGGGCCGCCAGGACACAGGCCTGGCGGCAGGGGTGCATCGGGTTCATAGGGCAGGGAGAGGGCTCGATTACGACGAGGCGCGGGCGGCGGGCTCGAACCGGTAGAGTCGGGCCGGGGTGTCGCGGAGGACCACCTGGCGCTCAACTGGATCGGGGATCCAGCGATCGAGGAGGGCGCGCGCGTGGCTGTAGTCGGTGACATGTTCGAATTGCGTGTGCGGCCAGTCGCTGCCCCAGACGAGGTGGTCGAGGCCGTAGGCCTGGCGGAGGAGGGGCATCGCCGCCGCGGCGATCGCCTCGCCGCGCCGGTTGCCGCCGTTGCGGTATGCGCCGGAGAGCTTCATCCACACCCGGCCCGTGGCGCCGCGCTGCAGGAGATACCGGAAGCCGGGATCGTTGACGCCGGCGGCCGGATCCGGCCGGCCGAAATGGTCGATGACGACGCGCAGCCCCGCGTCGAGCAGCGGATCGACGATGGCGGGCATGTCCCGCGCCTCACGCTGGACCTGCACGATCCAATCGATCGATTGCAACCTTCGCAGAAAGGCCTGCCACGGGGGGCGGCGGAGTTCCGGCAGCGGGAGCCCGATCAGGTTCAGCCGGATGCCGACCGCGCCGGACTCGTCCAACGCCCGCAACTGGTCCAACTCGAGCGACGGGTCGACGACGACGATCCCGCGCAGTCGCGATCGCTGGCTCTGCAACGCCTGCAGCAGGTAGCTGTTGTCGGTGCCAAGAAAGCTGGGTTGGATGAGGACGCCGTTCGAGATGCCGTGGGCGTCGAGCAGTCGGAGGTACATCGCCAGTGTGGCGTCGTAGTCCGGCAGATAGCGGTGAACGGACGCGAATTTGAGGCGCCGTTCGAAGAGGTGCGCGTGAGTGTCCACAGCGGTGATCGGGGAGGAAGGGTTGCGAGCCTCCGCGAACAGCGGAGCGGGCAGTACGGCGGCACCGGCGAGCAGGAGCAGCCGCCGGTTGAATTCACGCCGGGTGAGAGCAGGGTTCATGGGCAACGGGAGGCGGGGTTGAGGGACACGGAGACGGCGGGGCGGCCAGCTCGCCGCGGACCAGGCCGCCGCCCGTTTCGGGCAGCAGCAGCACCGCGACGATCACGATCCCGTAGGCCAGCACCGCATCGACGGCGATGGCGTGGCCCAGCGGCATGGACGCGCTGGCGTGGCCGACCAGCCACGGGAACACGGCGGACGCAATCCGGCCGAAGTTGTAGCTGAAGCCGACACCGGTGCCGCGGCTGCCGTCCGCGAAGAGTTCGTTCAGGAAGGGGCCCAGGCTGGCGGGGATGCCCGCCGCGCAGAATCCGAGGGGAAACCCGGCCCAGAGCATCTGCGCATCACTCAGTGGAACGTAGAGGTAGATTGCCACCGCGACGATACACGCCACGGCGAAGAGCACGATATTGCGGCGGCGTCCGATGCGGTCCAGCAGCTCGGCGCTCGCGAGGCAGCCGCAGCCGAAGGCGAAGATTACGATGGCCAGGTTGCCCCCCGTGGCCATCACCGACAGGTGCCGCTCGCTCTTGAGATAGGAAGGGAGCCACGTCATGAGCGCGTAGTAACCGCCGTGCGCGCCGACGCCGAGCAGGCAGGCGAGGGTCGTGGTACGCCATGTCCGGCCGGAGAAGATGGCGAGGAGGATCCGTCCGAACGACGGTCTGGCAGCCGCCGACCGCCGCGGGGGATCGCGCGGCAGCGCCCGCTGGATGGCGACGACCAGCAACGCGGGGAGCACTCCCAAGCCGAACATGAGGCGCCAGCCCAGGGCGGGCGGCACCCAGGAAAAAACAAGCGCATACAGCGCCACCGCCCCTCCCCATCCGACCGCCCAGGCGCTTTGGACCGTGCCCATTGCGCGGCCGCGAAGCTCCGGCCGGACCGCCTCGGCGAGCAGCACGGCCCCGGCGGTCCATTCCCCGCCGAAGCCGAAACCCTGGAGCGTGCGAACGACGAGAAGTTGCGCATACGACTGCGCGAATGCGCTCAGGAACGTGAAGGCGGAAAACCACAGGATCGTGGCCTGGAGCACCCGGAGGCGGCCGTAGCGGTCGGAGAGCGTGCCGGCGAGCCAACCGCCGATCGCGGACGCCACGAGGCCGGCACTCCCGATCAGCCCCGCCTCGGCCCGGGTGAGTGCAAACGTCGCCATCACTGCCGGGATCAGCAGGCTGAACATCTGGGCGTCGAGCGCATCGACGCCCCAGGCGGAAAAACAGGCCAGGAACGTCCGTCGTTCCGGCGCCGTACTCTGGTGGTACCAGCGAAACACGCGAGGGGTAGGGAGGGGGAGTGGGAGGGGAAAAGGGCAGCCGGGGCTATCGAATCTCGGCCTGGTAACGAAACTTGTCGGCCGGTCCGCGCGAACACCGCCATTCGACCGGTTCGCGGTCGAAGGCCAGGGCAACACGGTCGATCACGATGATCGGTGCGCCCGGCTCGATCGCCAGCGCGCGCGCATCCTTGGCGCTCGCCGCCTCGGCCGTGAGCGTCTCCTCCGCGGAGGCGACGACCACCCCGCAGTATTGCTCGTAAAGCGGATAGAGCAGGTCGCCGAATTCGCGGGGGTCGATCTTGAGCAGCGGTTCGAAACGGTGCCGGGGCAGCCAGATTGACTCGAGGAGGAGCGGGCGATCGTCAAGTGACCGGAGTCGGGCGAAGTGAATTCCCTCCGCTTCCCGCGGCAGGTGCAGCGCCGCGGCGACCGCGGACGGCGGCGGCTTCACCTCGCGGCGCACGATCCGGCTGCTCGGCACGCGGGCGGGACCATCGTCCCGGCCGAACCGGAAAAACCGGAACAGCGACGCATTGAACTGGGGCCGCCGGACGAAGGTGCCGCGGCCCTGCTGCCGTTCCAGCACGCCTTCGGCGACCAGGAGATCGATCGCCTTGCGCAGCGTGCCGATCGAGACGCCGTGCTCCTGCGCCAGCTCCGCCTCCGTGGGGATCGCTTCCTCGGGTCGCCAGCGCCGCCGCGCGATTTCGCCGGCGATCACGTCGCGCAACTGGTGGTAGCGGGGGAGCCGCGCGTCTCGGGGGTGGGGGCCGCTCATGCACTCCTCTAGTCATCTAGATGACTAGATCACGCAAGCATTTTTTTCGGCCCCGTCGGAAGATGCCGCCCGTCCGACGGGCGGGATCTTTGCTTAAGTGATGGCTTGACTATAAGGGGAATCCACGTCGCTTAAGCCGCAGCTTTAGCAATATCCAGGCATGAAAAATCCCACCGTTCTCCACCAGACGTTCGTGATCGAGCGCCACTACCCGAAACCGCCGGACAAGGTCTTCGCGTTCTTTTCCGACCCGGTCAAAAAGCGCCGGTGGCTCGGCGGAGACGATGCGGGATTTGAGGTGATCGCGTTCGAGCCGAACTTCGCCGTCGATCGCCATGAACGGTGGCAATACCGCTTCCAGGGCGGCGCGCTCATCCGGACCGACATCTGCTACCAGGATATCGTGGCCGGGCAACGGATCGTGTTCGTTTACACGATGACGTTTGGCGAGAAGCGGGTGTCGTCATCGCAGGTGACGGTGGAACTGCTCGCCGACGGATCCGGGACGCGGCTGCGTCACACCGAGCAGGGAGCATTCTTCGATGGTGCCGAGCCGCCGGGGGGACGGGAGCAGGGCACGGGTGGAATCTTGGATCTGCTCGGCAAACTGCTCGAGGAGGCCTCATGACCACCCTTGCCCTCCCGAAACCCGGGCGGCGCCGCATGCCGGCGGGCGTTTATTGGGCGGTCACGATCCTGCTCGCGTTTGACTTCGGCTTCGGAGGGCTCAGTTCCCTGCTGGGGGTTCCGGCCGCGAAGGAGGTATTCTCGCGGTTGGGCTATCCGGGGTATTTCGAGAGGTATCTCGCGCTTTGGGAACTGCTGGGGGTCGCGGCGCTTCTGATTCCCGGGCCGCGCCGGCTGCGGGAATGGGCGTATGCCGGGCTGGCGTTCGATGCGATTTCGGCCGTGTATTCGCTCCATGCGATCGGCAGTCCATTGGTGCAATTGCTTCCGGCGCTCATCACGCTGGGGCTGCTCCTCGCCAGTTATGCGGGCTGGCAGCAACGTGAACCGGGAAGGGAGGCCTAAATTCCATGGCTGACCGCAGCAACCGCGCGATCGAGCGGATATTCGATGCACTGGGCGATCCCACGCGCCGAAGGATTCTGGAGCACCTCAGTTCGGGGCCGCGTGCGGTCTCGAGTCTCTCCGGGCCGTTGAAACTGACCGTCGCGGCCATTCTCCAACACGTGCAGTGTCTGGAACGCAGCGGGCTAGTGCGCACGGCCAAGGTGGGACGGGTGCGCACCTGTGAGATCGAGTCGAAGGCACTGGCGGACGCGGAACGCTGGCTCGCTGACCGGCGGGCGCGTTGGGAGGAGAACTACGACAAACTGGCGGCGCTCTTGGGCGACGAGGACGGCGCCTAGCGCGGGCAGGTCGGCTCATTCGAAGCGAAGAACCGGCCTTCCGACCAAGCCGACTATTCCAATCCGTTTCGCACAGGAGGTCAGGTCTGGAGCTCTCCGTTTTCTCCGTTACCTCCTGTAAACGTCTGCGGGTTTGAGATCGTTCGAACAAAGGCAAATGCCTCAATCCATCTGAACAGGAGGAAAAGGAGGGAACGGAGAGATCGAACCATTCGTGGCGGAGGGGCGGCTTGCTCTCGCTCCGCCTTCGCGCGGTACGGCGGGCACGCTCGCCGCCGTACCATTTTGTGATGATGGCGGCGAAGGGACTCGCCGCCCTACCAATTGGTGCGCGCGGCGGACTCAGTTCGCGTAGCTGACGGAGGTGCCGGAAGGGTTCGCGTGCTCGTCGAGTTCGAGACGGAGGTAGTCGTAGACGACGCCGGAGGTGAGGTCGCCGGCGGGGACGGTGAGGGTCATCTGGTTTTCTCCGGCGCGGAGTTTCGCGGCGTCGAACTTCAGCGCGTACTCACGCCAGACGGACTTGTTCGAGTTGTAGCGAAGCGCGTTGGTCGAGATCGTGCGGATCACACCAACCGCGCCGCCATTGAGGCCGACCTCGAGTCCGCCGCCGCCACCCGGACCGAAGTTGCCGTCGGATCCCGCCAGCGCGACGCGCAGGCACGCTTCGCCACGCGGCGCATGGTCGAGATCGAACTTGATCGTCCAGGTCGTCGCCCGGCCGTGTCCGATGACCGGCCACCAGTTTCGCGCGGTGGGCGGGAGGTTCATCCAGCCGAACCGCTGGTTCGCGGGGTCCTTCGCCGCCGGGTTGATCCACTCGGTGTTTTCAGAGTGCGGCACCTGCTGGAAGAACCAGTCGCGGTGGTAGTCGCTCTTCCCGATCGTGTACGTGATGTCGTTCGGGAACAGGAGCGGGTAGCGCAGTCCCCAGCCCCAGAGCCAGTAATTCGCCCCGTCGCCCTTGAAGAACTTGTCGCCGGTGCGGTCGGGATAGCCGATGTCCCAGACCTGTTTGCCGAAGCGGATCGGGCGCCAGTCGAGCGAACCGAGGTCGAGTGTCTGGCCCGCCTCGACGGTCACGTTGGCCCGCGCGTATTCGCCAAGCACGCCGTCGGCGAAGGCGTGCAGCGTGTAGGTGCCGGGTCGGACGTTGCGGATCGTGAAGCGTCCGTCCGCGGTGCCGTCGGTCCAGAACTGGTAGTAGTTGCCGTCGTGCGCCCAGGTGACGATGCCGTGGTTGCCGCCGCGGGGACTGCCGCCGGGATAGTCGGGATGAGCGAGTCCGATGGTGAGGTGGGGGAGCGATGAGGAAGCGGCTTGCGGGTCGTCGAGCACGAGCCGGCCGGTGACGGTGCCGCGCTCGTTCCGGTGTGGATAATCAACACCGTTGACCCAATCGAACGGCCACTGCGCGCGCTGCACCTGCGCCTGGGCGAGCGCGTCGTCGAACAGCGCGTTGGCGTTTGCCTGCCAGGCCGGCGGCACGGTCGGATTGCCCGCGGTCGCGGCGAGCGTCGCGAGATCGGCGGCGGAGGGCGTCTGGGCGGACCGGAGCGCGTTGCAGTAAACGAAGATCGGGCCGATCACCTTGTTCCACGCCTCGCCGGCCGGCACGCGGCAGCTCGTGCCGCCCGCGTAGTGTCCGGAGCACCAGTAATCGAGGATGATGGGATCCGGGTTGTTGTTCGCGTCGTAATGGCAGACGAGGTCGAGCCGCTCGGACCCGCCGCTGAGGTATTCGGTGCTGGGATTGATGAACCAGACGCCGACGTGGTCCTTCGTGCTGGACCAGCCGTAGGCGGGCAGCCGGTACTGCACCGCGTTGTAGCTGTACTTGTGCTCGACGGAATTCCGGTAGTAGCCGGTCGTGAGGATCCGCTGCTCCTTGGCGTGGATGACGATCCCGGCGCCCCAATCCTGCGGCGTGCACTCGAGCATGTTCCGGTCGGCGTCGACCGAGATCCAGTTGAAGGTTTGGTTGAGCTTCGTGATGTACCGGCTCTCGCCTTCGCCCATGGCGCCGTACGACGCGGGGTGGGTGTAGATGCCGTACACGTAGATCCCGCTCAACCCGCGCGCCAGGGCGTAGCGGACCTCGAGATCGAGGCCGTGGCCGCCGGTCACGCGCTGGATGGAGATCTCGGCGCGTTCGCCGCCGTTCTGGCTCGGGTCGATCGTGACCCGGGTGGTGCCGCCGAACGGCCGCTGCTCCCAATAGCCGCCGGCGCCCATGGTTTCGATGCCGTGGTAGCGCAGCGAGACGAGGTCACTCGTCCGCTTGTCGATCCGCGCCGTCACGATGCCGTTGGCGAGGGTGAACGCGTCGGCATCCTCGCGAAGGGTGACGGGCTCGTTGGTGGTGGTCGGGGCTACGACTGGCGGGGCCTCGGCGGGAAAGACCGAGGCGGCAAGGAAAAGGCCGGCGATCGCAGCGCAGGCGAGAAGGATGCGCCGCCGGATCGGGTGAAAAAGGGACGATGACATGACGGGAAGCTTGGGCCGGAGGTCGGACAGGCCGATCGCGGCAAGACGCAGCGGCCGGCGATAGGGACGGCGAAAGATATCGGCCAGTCCGATTTCACGTGGCCCGCCCGTCGAATCCTTCGCGCCCTTCACGAGAAATCGGTGTTGTCTCGCGAAGGATGGGAAGGCGGCGAAGGGTGAGTCGCCTGGGACGTGATGCGGCGAAAAAGCACCGAGGCAGGGAGAACCACGAAGGGACACGAATGCACACGAATAGGTGGAACGCGATGTCCTCATCGCGTTGCAGTGGCTGATGACTGATGTAGGCGCGGTGACCTCACTGCGCGGGAACATGCGATCGCCATGCCTCGCGCGGTGAGGTCATCGCGCCTACAGGATTTGAACCGGCTTGTGGATGAGGCTTCGGCGGACAGGGTCGCAGCTACGCTGGCCGGAGACCGCTCGCTGGCGCTCGCAGCCACGGGATCTAATCCGCTCGCTCACGCTCGCAGCTACGAAGCAGGAGTTCGTCCATTCCGCGGCGGCGCCCCGTGCGCGCAGAGCTGGACTCAGCCGCGGCAAGTTGTGTCATTCGCCTTGGCCGGCGAATCCACTCGTGGAGCCGCTGCGTCCTTTCGCCTTCGTGTCCCCACGTTCGTCCCACTTTTCCACGCTCCTGCTTGCGGGCACCACCATTGTCTTTGCCGCCCTCTGGCTGAGCGAGCGCCGCCAAAACACCCGGCTCGTCACCGAGATCAAGGCCGGGCACGGCACCCGCGTCGTCAGCTCCTCCGCCACGGCGTCGGCTTCCAATCCGGGCCCGTCCGCTCGCACCGCTTCGACCGCCCCGACTCCCGCCGCCACGCCGGCGCCAAAATCGTTCCTCGCCACCGGCGCGATCGAGGCGGCGTTGGTCCAGCTCATCCACGACCATGCCTGGCGGACCGACCGGCGTGGCCTCGCCCACGTCCTCGATTCCATCGCGCCCGGCGACGTCCCGTTCGCGCTCCAGCTCGTGGGCCGCGACGCGGTCGGACAGGGCCGCCGCGAACTCCAACTCATGCTTCTCCGGCGCTGGGCCGGTTCCGATGCCGCCGCCGCGTACGCCTGGGCGGGATCGAACGCGAAAGGCCGCATGGCCATGATCGCGCGCCAGGTCGTGGCGGACGCCTGGGCGGCCACGGATCCGGTCGGCGCGCTCGCGACCGTCGGACCGCTTCCCGCCGTCCTGGGCCACCTCGCGCGAATCGAGCCCGAGGTCGCGGCGGAGAACGCACTCAAGGTTCAGGGGGGCAGCCGCAACGCCGGCATCGAGATGGTCGCCAACGCCTGGTTCGGGAAGGATCCCCAGGCCGCCATCGCCTGGGTCGAGTCGCTCCCGCCCAACAACGATCGCGCCATGGCGCTCCGGGCTGTCATGGGGCCGATGGTGGATGCGGATCCGACGGCCATGTCCGGTTACATTGCCAACCTGCCCGCCAACGCAGACATGGCCGGCGTCGCCCGCGACTTCGCCGGCCATTGGGCCAACAACGACCCCGCGGCCGCCGCCGCCTGGGTCTCGCAGTTGCCGGCCGGTTCGCCGTTGCAGTCCGCCGCCGTGCCGCTCGTCGCCCGGCAGTTCGCCGACGACGACCCTGCCGCCGCCGGCCGCTGGGTCGACTCCCTGCCGGCCGGTCCCGTTCACGACGACGCCGTCAAAGCCTACGTCTTCCAGGAGATGGGCGACGACCCGTCCATCGCTGCGACCTGGACGGCCAAGGTGGCCAATCCGAATCTCCGCAACAACCTTACGGTCGACATCGCGCGTAACTGGTTGCGCTTCGATCCGACCGCCGCGCGCCAGTGGATCGCCCAGACCGCGCTCCCCGACCCGATAAAGCAGCGACT
>DASZYH010000246.1:0-22332 GCA_035545515.1 Opitutaceae bacterium | reverse complement strand
GACGGGGTAGAGCTGCGGCTTGCCGGTGGCGTCGGGCTTCTTGTCCTTCGATTTCTCGATGTAGATGCACTGCGGCGGGCACTCCTTCTCGCAGATCTGGCAAGCGACGCAGCGGAGCGTGTCGAAGGGTTTGCCGTCTTCCTCGCAGACGAGGAACGGGAAGCTGCGGTAGTTTTCGCCGATCGGCGCGCGCTCCTCCGGATACTGGACGGTCACCATCCGCTCGGGATCGCGGTAGCTCCCGGCGAAATTTTTCGCCGTGACCGCGAGACCTTTGAGTATGCCGGAGCCGAGCATGGCGTTATTTTCGATTTGGGATTCTCGATTTTGGACTGATCGGAGATCCAGATGGGCGCGCGACATCCGGTTGGGCGGCACAGCCGCCAATCGAAGATCGCGAATCGAAAATCGAAAATCTATTCACCGGTCCACCTCTCCCAGGACGATGTCGATGCTGCCGAGGATCACGACCGCGTCGGCGATGGACTGGCCGAGGCACATGTCCTCGAGCACGGTCAGGTTGATGAAGGACGGCGGCCGGATCCGATACCGGTACGGGTTGGTCGTGCCGTCGCTGATCAGGTAGAAACCGATTTCGCCCTTCGGGCCTTCGATCCGGCCATAAGCCTCGCCCGGCTTCGGCTTGAAGCCGCGAATCTTCGCCTTGGCGTCCATGACCGGGCCGGCCGGAATTTCCCGGAACGCCTGCTGCAGGATCTTGATGGACTCCCGCATCTCGAGGACGCGGATCATGTAGCGGTCATACGTGTCGCCGTGCGCGCCGAGCGGCACGCGGAACGAAAACCGCGGATAGATGCCGTAGCCGTCGACCTTCCGGATGTCGTAGTCGACGCCGGTTGCCCGCAGCATGGGCCCCGTGATTCCCGCGCTCACCGCCAGTTCGGGCTTGAGCGCCCCGACGCCCTGGGTGCGGGCCATCAGGATCTCGTTTCCAGTGATCAGCGCCTCGAATTCGTCCAGGAACTCATTGTAGCCATCGACGAGCTGCCGGGCCCGGTCGAGCCACTCGGTCGGCGCGTCGACGCGACACCCGCCGAAACGCTGGTAGTTGCACATCATCCGGGAGCCACTGAGCGATTCGAACAGGTCGAGGATCTTTTCGCGTTCGCGGAAAGCGTACATCAACGGCGTGCCGCTTGCGCCCGTGTCCTGGAGCAGGAATCCCGCGAGGCACGTGTGATTCAACAACCGCGTGAGTTCGGCCAGGATCACGCGAAGATACTCCGCCCGCTCCGGCACGGGCTGGCCGGCCAGCTTCTCGACCGCCAGCGCGTAGGCCCAGTTGTTCGTCATCGAACACAGGTAATCGAGCCGGTCGGTGTACGGCATCGACGCCAGGTAAGTCGTGTTCTCGCCCAGCTTCTCGTGGTTCCGATGCAGGTAGCCGAAGACCGGCTTCAGCTTCACGATGGTTTCGCCGTCGAGGGTCACCATCATCCGGAACACGCCGTGGGTGGAGGGATGGTGCGGCCCCATCGAAACCTCGAGCAGATCGCCGTGAAACGCGTCATGCACCGGACGGACATGCGCGCCGCCGGAGGAGGGACTGAACGGCGGAACGGCTGAAGGACCGGGCCCCGCGCCGCCGGCGAACGATTCGTGATGGGCGCTCATTTCGGGCCCCCGGTCTTTTCCGGCGCCGCCGGGGCCGGAGGATAATGTGCCCGCGCCTTTTTCAGCACCTCGTCATGGGGCGTCGGCTCCCATTCGTAGTCATCGGGCTCCACGTAGTCCTTCCGCATCGGATGGCCCGTGAACTCGTCCCACATCAGGATCCGGCGGAGGTCGGGATGGCCGTCGAACCGGATGCCGAACAGGTCGAAGACTTCGCGCTCCTGAAATTCGCAGGACCGCCAGACCGGCGTGAGTGACGGCAAAGTGACATCGTCGGTGCGGCCGGCGGTGCGCAGGCGGATCACGACCGGGCCGTCCTTCCGGCTCATGGAATACAGGTGATACACGGCCTCGAGGTATCCGGGTTGGATCCGCGTGGTCTTCTGCTCGATGATCTTGCCGGGCCCTCCCGCCGGATCGGGCACGGGCGTGCGCACGATCTCGACGATTTCCCTTTCCGGCCAGTCGACGCCGGTCACGTTGGAACAGAAATCCAGCCGGTGGGCGGCATCGTCCCGCAGCCACTCGGCGATCGCGCGGGCGTGCGAGGCTCCCAGGAGCAGCGAGTGCTGCGCGGCGGCCCCGGGGTTCGCGACGATCGTCACCTCCGCGCCGGGAAACCGGGCGATGGCGAGGTCGCGAATCTGTGCGAGGGAGAGCATGGCAGCCGGAAGAGGTCGTCAGGGCCGGGGAAACGCGGATGCGATCACGGTTTTTCGGGCCGGATGATCGTCGGCGGTTGCCACACGGCGGGATTCTTGGGCGGCACCAGGTCGGTCGCGCCGAATTCAGGCACCGGATACTCGCAATCGGCATCCGTCCGCAGGTGACGCGGCGCGTCGGCGCCGGCGATGCTCTGGCCGCGGATCTTGGCCTGCAGTTCCATCAGGCCGTGGAGCAGCGCCTCGGGGCGCGGCGGACAGCCGGGAATGTAGACGTCGACGGGGATGAACCGGTCGATTCCCTTCAGCACGTTGTAGCCCTGCTTGAACGGTCCGCCCGAGATCGCGCAGGCGCCCATCGCGATGCAATACTTCGGTTCCGGCATCTGGTTCCAAAGCCGCACGACCTGCGGAGCCATCTTCTTTGTGACGGTGCCGGAGACGATGAGCAGGTCCGCCTGCCGGGGGGACGGACGGAAGACCTCGGAGCCGAACCGGGCGATGTCGAACCGGGCCATCGAGGCCGCGATCATCTCGATCGCGCAGCACGCGAGCCCGAACTGCAGCGGCCAGACCGAGTGGCTGCGGCCCCAATTGTAGAGCTCCTGCACGCTCGTGAGGAGGATGCCGTGCCGGCGCAGTTCGTCGCGTTCCGCGTCGTTCAGCGCGGGTGCCGGTGTCGTGGAACCTTCGTTCATCGTCACTTCCACTCGAGGTATCCACGATGCCACGCCCAGACCAGGCCTTCGGCGAGCAGCAGGATGAAGACGAGCACAGCCAGCAATGCGCCGGCGGGAAGCGTCTTGAACGCGACGGCAAACGGCAGCAGGAACAGCACTTCGACGTCGAAGATGAGGAACAGGATGGCGTACAGATAGTAGTGCGCCTTGAACTGGATCCAGGAATCGCCCGTCGGGGCGACGCCGCATTCATACACGGCGTTCTTGACCGCGCCGGGCTTGGCGGGCTGGAAGAAGCGAAACCAGAGTTGCGCCACGAAGAGCAGCGCCACCGGGAACGCCACCGCGACGGCGGCGAACAGCGCGAGGAACGCGTACGGATGGCTGCTCATGTCATTGAAAAGGGCAGGAACCAGTCGATAACCTCAATTCCGAATCGGACCTGTTTTTTGGTCAAAATTACGCATTAATTGCCGCGCAAATTTTGTGGGTGGGAAACGCGTGGCCGAGGGGACGGCAGGGGAAGGGCATTAGGAAAGGTGAGCAGTGGAGGAATTGCAATCTCGCGCATGCCGCGACGGTGGGCCGTGCGTTCCCGGCACCGGCGGCAGGTTGCCGCGCGCCATTCTGCTGCTGCGGCGTCGTCGCTAAATCCACCGCCCCCACTCAGCAGAAAAACTTTTTTGACGCATGCGGTCTAGAAGCCGCGATGGCGGTGTCAGCCCTGCCGAATCCGGAATCCGAAGACGGCCAAGCCGGCGATCACGAAGTCGAGGGCGGCGGTCAGCAGCGTGCCGACGATGAGCTGCCATTCGGAATACCGGCCGGCGTAAAAATACAGTCCGACGTTGGCGCAACCGAAGAGAAACCAGCTCGAGGCACTCACCCCGGCGACGGACCGGGACCGCAGAATGCGGTACAACTGGACCGCGGTGGCGGTCGGAAACACGATGGCGGGCAGGATGCCGGCAAGCTGGCTGGTCGTCATGGGGCAAATTTGAGGTCGGGGCGCGCGGCGCGCGGGCCGGAGGATGCGTTCGCGCGGATGACGCCTGTTCCGGTCCGCGTCATGCCGACGGCTGGGGCGCGGCGCCCGTCGGCGCCGCATGGTTGTTCGTGACGATCGCGGCGACCTGCGGGGCCACCTGGCGCCAAAGGGCGTCGGCTTTTTCCGTCACGATCGTCCGGCACTTCGTCAGCTCGGCTTCGCGGGCGGCGCGGTTTTCATCCGCGATCCGCGCGAGGTCGTCGAGATTGTAGAGAAACACGTTTTCGATCTTGGCGACGCCGGGGTCCACATCGCGGGGCAGCGCCTGGTCGATGAAAAACAGCGGTTGCGCCGGACGCCTCGCCATTGCGGACCGGGTGGCGGGCACGGTGACAACGAGGTCAGGAGCCGACGTCGCGCAGACGACGACGTCGAATTCCGCGAGGCGCGATTCGCGCTGGTCGAACGGCATGGCGCTGGCGCCCAGGGCGGTGGCGAGTTCCATCGCCCGTTCCAGCCGCCGGCTGGCGACCGTCAGGGCCGCGGCACCTCGGCTCTGGAACGCCTTGGCGGTCTTTTCCCCAATTTCACCGGCACCGAGCAGAAGGATGCGGGTGGACTTGAGCGTGCCGTAGATCGTCAGCGCGAGTTCGACCGCGACATTCGCGACGCTTACCTGGCCCTCCGTGATGGCGGTGTTGGTGCGGACGTGCTTGGCCGCCTGGAACCCTTTTTGGAAAACGCGGTTCAGGATCGGTCCCGTCAGCCCCTTGGCCTGGGCCGCCGCGTAGGCGTCCTTCACCTGTCCGAAAATCTCGGTCTCACCGACCATCTGGGAATCCAGACCCGCGGATACCTCCAACAGGTGCTGGACGGCGTCGCGGCCGCGGAGGTTCAGCCGGATTTTCTCGAACTCCGCCCGGTCGAATTGCTGGCGGGCGCAGAACGCGGAAGTAATCTGCGCCGCGGCATCAGCACTCGAGGCCACGCCATAGAACTCGACGCGGTTGCAGGTGTTCAGCACGGCGAATTCCTTCAGGCCTGGAATCGCCGCGAATTCCTGCTGGAGGGCGGAGGCATTCGCCGGAGTAAGCGACAGCTTTTCCCGCACCGCCAGCGGGACACGGTGGTGTGTCGCTCCGATGACAAACAGCCCGTCGGCACTCATGTGGAAACAGACTTGGGCGCACGGGTCGACGACCCATGCGAGGGAGAAGAGGGATGGCGAACCGCGCCAACCGCCGCCGGCGCCGCGACGTCGGCGGAATGGAGCCTGTCCTTCGGGTCAATGGAATGACGACTGGCGTCGACCGGACCGAGCGAGAGCAGCGCCAGGACGAACAGCCCGAGGCACGTCCACGCGAACCAGCGGGCCAGGAGCCGCCCTCGCAGCCGCAGGCCCAACGTTGCGGTGTAGAGCAGCCACACGGCGATCGTCGAGAACAGCTTCGTGAGGTTGACGGTCGAGGTGTCGCGGACCCAGTAGACCGAGCCGACGCCGAGCGAGATCGCGAGGATGATGACTCCGGCGGCGAGCAGCCGGACCCCGATGTGGTCGAGGTCGAGGATGGAGGGCAGGAACGAGAACCACCCGCCGATGCGCTTCGATTTCAGCGAGTAGTTCCGCAGCAGGAACATGATCGAGGTCAGCGACAGCAGCGCGAAGATGCCGTAGCTGAACAAGGCAAACGTGGCGTGGAGTTCGATCCAGGGATTGTCACCGAAAATATGCGTGCGGTGGGTCGCGTCCCATTCGGGGATCGACAGCGAAACCAGGGTGAGCGCCGCCGTCAGGCACGAGGTGAAATAGCCGAGCAGGCTGTTGCGGAATCGGACGCCGATGACGAGATACAGGGTGATCGCGGACCAGGCGGTGAACTGGAAGACCTCGAACGTATTGCTGAGCGGACTGCCGCCGATTGCCTTGCCGCGGATGCCGAGACCGATGAACTGCAATACGTAACCCACCGCGATCAGGACGTAGGTTGCGGTGCCGGACGGGCGACCGCCACGCAGCAGCGAGACCGTACCCTGTACGAACCCAATCACGTACAGGGCCGCTGCGGCCCAGAGCCAGTTACGATCGGTGAAATCGGCGAACATCCGGTCCGACGGTAGGAAGCCCCCCGGGCGGGGCAAGTCTCAGCCCGTTCCCGCGCAAACAATGCACCGAGTTTCGCAAACCGTGCACGAGCCGGCCGCTTGCCGGGTGCCCGTCAGGCCCGGGGACGCCATTTTTCGAGGAAAGCGGCCACCTTGGCCGGATCATGACCGTCGCGGCCGTTTTCCAGCTCGCCGGAGTCCTTGGTCGTAAGTTGCTTGCCGGCGGAATCCAGCACGACCAGCACGGGCAGCCCAAACCGGGTCGGATTTCCGTAGCGGGCGTCGAGGTCGGCATTGCGGGCGACTCCGTGCCGGCGGTTCACGTCGATCATCACCAGTTCGTAATTGGCGTGGAGCAGGGAGGCGACCTGCAGGTTGGTCTCGAACGTGGCATGCAGGCGGTGGCACCAGATGCACCAGTTGGCGCCGAACATCAGGAGCACGTTCTTGTGCTCGGCCCGCGCTCGTCCCAGCGCCGCCGTCACAAGGGCATTTCCATCGGCGCGCGGATCGTAAATATCGGGTCCCATCTTGGGATATTCGGGGGCGGCGTGCAGGGCCGTGGCGAGACCGAGGAGGAGAAGAAAGCGGGCAACCATGTGCGCACTGTGTTCGCGCCGTTCCGGTTGGCAAGTGCCGCACTGGCGGGCGGATGGCCTGCCTCCGCGGGTCCGACCCTCAGGATCAGCGCCGGGCGAGCCAGAACCGGCACTCGTCGGAGAAATCGCGGACGGCTTTCGCTTCCTTCGCGACTTCGGCACGCATGGCATCGAATTCGTGCGTCCACCCCGTCGCGGCGAGATCCTCCCGGATTTCGCGACGATCGGGCAGGTGCATGAACGTCCGTCCGGCGTTGTCTTCGAAATATCGGTCGCCGAACTCGACCAAACGCGGGTCCTGCTCGCCGCGGACCCAGCGGAGTGTTTCGAGGCGCCACAGCGCGCGTTCGGTCGGCGAATGGTCGCGGTCGTGCGTCGTGAACAGGAGCGGCGCACCCGGGGCGCACATCCGATGCAGTTCGCGCAACGCCGCGCGCCGGTTCTCGCGTCCGGGAATCTGCATCAGCCCGTTGAACATGAAGAGCGCGCCGCCAAAACCCCCGGCCGGGGAAGGGAGACCGTCGAGGCCGGTGGCGTCGGCAACATGAAACCGGACGGCCGTCGCGCCGCGCTCGACGGCGAGACTGACCGCCTGGTCGACCAATTCGCGCGCGAAATCAAACGCCGTGAGGTCGCGGTGTCCGAGTGACCAGAGTCCCAGGGTGACGCGTCCGGCTCCGCATCCGGCCTCGAGCAGCGGGATCTCCGGATCCGGAAAATACCTTTCGATCAGGATCCGTTCCGAGTTCCATAGTCCGAGTTCGTGCGCCGCCCGGGTGTAGTGGATGACCGCGGGCAGCTCGTTGAAATCAGCGCGCACCGTGGCGCCGGTGATCTTCTTCAAGACGGCGGAGGGTTGCGGGTGGTCGTTGCCATCGCCCCCGCGCGGGTTGTCCGGCGGTCGGTTCACGGTCCGGCGCTAGCCACGGTTCGTCCACGATGCGATGAACATGCCGTTCGCATTCAATTCCTGGGGCCAGAGTGCGAGCTGAACGGTCGGCGTTGCCAGCCGGACGGGTTCGCCACCGGCAGCCGGTTCGGCGGTTTCAGTATGGTTGGGCAACGAATGCGAGGGGACGTTGGATCCGGCGAAAAGCGGAGTCGGCTCGAGCTCCGGATGGGCCGCCGTGAACGCCGCCGTCACGTCCAGGGTCTCGCTGCGCGTCAGCGTGCACACGGAGTAGACCAGCCGTCCGCCGGGTTTCAGCGCGCCCGCCACGTGATTCAGCATCGCCAGTTGGATGCCAGCGAGTTCGCGGACGTCGGATTCGGTCGTTGTCCAGCGCGCGTGGGGATTGCGCTGCCAGGTGCCAACGCCGCTGCACGGTGCGTCCACCAGGATGCCGTCGAACTTGGTCTTCGTCGGCGGTTTTGCCGAGCCGTCCCAGGCCGCGGTCCGGTAATTGAAAATGCGCGCCCGGGCGGCGCGGCGCTTCAAGACGGCGAGGCGGCGCTCGTTGCGGTCGGTCGCCCAGACCACACCCTTGTTTTCCATGAGATCCGCGAGATGGAGGAGCTTGCCGCCTTCGCCGGCGCAGGCGTCCCACCAGGTCTCGCCGGGGCGCGGGCGGCACGCGTGCCCGACGAGCTGGGAAGCGAGGTCCTGGATTTCAAAATTGCCCTGGTGAAAGGAGGGCGTGAGGAACAGATCCTGCGCGCCGGTGTAGCGGAGCGCATCGGGGGCGTGCGGCGAACGCTCTCCGTCGCCCAGTTCGCGCCAGACCTTGTGCAAGGTGCCCGGGCGCGTGCGGATCCACAGGGCGGGTTCGCGCTGGAGCTGGCGCAGGTAATCCACCGGCAGCGGCATTTCCTCCTTCAGCCAGCCAGGCACGGCGCGGGCGGCGAGCGTCTCGGCCTTCACCGAGCGCTCATTGGCGTCGTAGCGTTCCTGTAAAGCCGCCGCCTGCTCCACGCTCTTTTGCAGGGAGGCTTTGGGGTCGAGCCACTGCCGCCACCGAAAATACGCGAACACCGCGCGGCTCACCGAGCGCTTTTCCCGCGGGCCCAGCCGGCGCGCACCATAGAGGTAGCGGCGCAGGGCGACGTCCGCCGGAAGGTCCGGGGCGACGGTCGCGAGGACGCGCGCAGCATGGTTGAGAGTGGCCGAATCGGGCATCGGCGCACAGCTAAACACCCGTGGCGGCGAAATGAAAGATTCGTCCGCCAGTTTGTCACGAAAACGCCGGGTCCGCGGTCGAGCACGGGAATCCGTTCGCCCCGGAGAGTCCGAAAATCTTCTCCGATCGCAGGCTGGTCACGATCCCGAGTCGCGGCACCGTTCGCCTCAACCGAATTATCCCGGCGAAGCGTCGACGGGATGCAGGCCGACAAGCTTGTGATTGGCGTCGAACTCCAGCCGAAACCGGCCTCGGATTCCGTCCTTGGTGACATGCCGCTGCAGTACGGACGCGGGAAACTGGACGAGCTGTCCGGTCGTGGCGCGCGCCTGTACCACCTGCGCGACGCCGCGGTAATACTGCAGCACCTGCCCGGGGCCCAGGTTGAGTTCGATGATGAGCTCGGGCATGGCGCCCCGGCGCAGCAAAGGTTACCGCAGCCGGGCGAAGGTCGCCTTCAGGAGGTCAATGTCGCCGGCTTGTTTCGACCGTTCGCGGGCCTTTGCGATGAGGTCGCGCTCGAGCGCGTTCTTCGTGGGCCGTTCCTTGTTTTCGTAGAAGACGCCGTAGCAACCGGGCCACGGCTGGAGGGCGAGGCGGTAGGCGGCGACCTCGTCGGTCACGTCGTGGCGCTTTTCATCCTCCGGCGTGCCGTCGCGTTTCTTCTCCTCGATGATCGTCCAGGTGCCGCCCTTGCGCGGATTCGCGGCATCGAACGCGCCGGGAAAGAACTCCACGCATTCGGAGTTGATCTCGACCACCGAGAAGCCGTCGTGCTTGGCCGCCCGGGTCATCATCTCGATCATGTGGTTGACCTGCGTGGCATGGCTGCGGGCGATGAACGTGGCGCCGCTGTTCAGCAGGGCCCGCATCGGATTGACGGGCTGGTCGATCGCACCGGTGGGGTCGGTCTTCGTCTTGAAGCCCAGCGGCGAGGTCGGCGAGGTCTGCTTCTTCGTCAACCCGTACACGAAATTGTCCATGATCACATACGTGAGCCGGACGTTTTTCCGGGCCGTGTGCACCAGGTGGTTCCCGCCGATCGAAAAACCGTCGCCGTCGCCGCCGAAGACAAACACATGCAGGTCGTCGCGTCCCAGACTGATGCCCGCCGAGAAGGGCAGGGCGCGGCCGTGGATGAAGTGCCCGCCGTGGGTGTTGACGAAATACGGGAAGCGGGACGAGCAGCCGATGCCGGCGAACGTGACGATGTTCTCGTGCGGGTAGTTCAGCTTCTCGAGCACGCGGTAGAACGCCGCGAGCACCGCGAAGTCGCCGCAGCCGGGACACCAGGTCGGATGATCCGCGGTGAGCGCCTTCTTGGACAGCGGTGCGCCCGCGGGGGCGGGAGAGGGGGCGAGGGCGGGAGAGGACATGGAGATTCGGCAGTCTGGGATGGCGGGGGATTGGTCGGACGGCCCGGCGCGCTCAATGCGCCGACAGCGGACTCTTCGGCACCGCGGTCGCGGCGGCGTTCAGGGCGGTGCTCTCGATGTAGCGCGCGAGCCCGCTCACAATTTCGCTTACCTTGAACGTCAGCCCGTCGGTCTTGCAGATGCTGACGATGTTCGGATTTGCATACCGGGCACGGAGCATCATCGCGAGCTGCCCGAACCCGTACATGCCCTCGTCGTTGAGCTCGGCGACGGCGACCCGATGATATCGGGCGAAGATTTCCTCGAGGCCGTTCGGCAGCGGATGCAGATGTCGCAGGTGCAGGTGGCCCGCCTTGACACCCGCGTTCTGGACGCGGGTCAGCGCCTCGCGTCCTGGCCCCCAGCTCGAGCCCCAGCTCACCAACAGGACCTCGCCGGCCGAGTCGCCGCCCAGTTCCGGCCGGGGGAGGGTCGCCGCCAGCGCCTTGATCTTCTCCCGGCGTTTCGCGGTCATCTGGAGGTGCATCTTGGGGCTGCCGGACGGATGTCCGAGCTCGTCGTGCTCCAGTCCCGTCACCGTGGGGTATTTCCCCGACGCCATGCGGGCTCCCGGCGGGGCATGGTGGGTCTTTCCGTCCAGGGGATACGGTTTGTAGTCGGCCGGCCGTTCCGTGAGGTCGGGCTTCGGGTCGACCATGAGCTTCGCAAAATCGGGTTCATCGAACGCCTCGATCCGGGAGGACAGCGCCTGGTCCGTCAGGATGATCACGGGCGTGCTGTACTCGCGCGCGATCCGGGCGGCCTCGATCGCAATGTAGAAACAGTCCTCGACGTTCTTCGGCGCGAGCACGACCCGCGGCGTGTCGCCATGGCTGCCGTAGATCGCCTGCATCAGGTCGCTTTGTTCGACGTTGGTTGGCATGCCCGTCGATGGGCCGCCGCGCTGGACGTTGATCACGATGAGTGGCATCTCGGACATGACCGCCCAGCCGAGCGCCTCCATCTTGAGCGACAGTCCCGGGCCGGAACTGCCGGTCACGGCGAGCCGGCCGGAGTACGAGAAGCCCAGCGCGGTCGACACCGACGCGATCTCATCCTCGCACTGCACGAAGATGCCGCCGTATTTCGGCAACTCCGTGCGGAGCGTCTCCATGATCGAGGACCACGGCGTAATCGGATATCCGGCGCCGTGCCGGACGCCTGCGGCGATCAAGCCGTAAGCGAGCGCCGTATTGCCATCGAGGGTAACCTGCGGGTGGCCGGACTTCGCGATGGCCTGGTCGATCGCCTCAAAGCGGTAGAAGAGATCGCGGAGGTTGTTCTGCGGCCAGGCGTACCCTGCGTCGAACGCGAGCATGGCGTTGCGCACGATGTCCTCGTTCTTGGCCCCGAACCGCTCCTTGATCAGGCCGGCGAGCTTCTGCACGTCGAGGTCAAACACCCGGGCGAGGAAGCCCAGGACGAACATGTTCTTGCCCTTGTCCTTGGCGGCGCCACCGACGGCCTCGACGGTGCCGTTCGTGATCGGGACCGGCACGTTCGTGAAGCGGTGGTCGTCGGCGGTCGGCGTCACATGGTCCGTGTCGTAGACCAGCACCCCGCCGGGCCTCAGCGAACCGATGTGGGACTCGTAGCTGTGCTGATAGAAGGCCACGAGCATGTCCGCCCGGTCGCCGGCCGAGAGAATGTCGCCGGTTCCCATCCGGACCTGGAAGATCGATGGCCCGCCGGAAATCGTCGACGGAATCGTCATGTAGGTCATGACGTCCTGGTCGGAGCGGCCGGCGAGCCGCGCGAGAAAACCGCCGATCGTCTGAATTCCGTCCTGCGAATTTCCGGCGAGCCGGATGACGACGTCTTGAATGGGCCGGGGTGTGCCGTTGCTGGCGGCGGCGCCCGCGCCCGGAGTTTCGGGAGTGTTGGGGCTGACCATGTGGTGGGGGCGGGAAAGGTGCCGCCGCCCGGCGATTGAGTCAACGGGACGGGCCCGCGCTCGCGGCAAGATTAGCCCGCTTCGGGTGACACCGGCCAGGCAGTAGGGGCGTTAATGGATCGGCCGACGGATTTGATCCACGATAACCATTGGACGGCAATGTCTTGCCATCTAGCCCGGCGCCTTGCGCGGATGGCTCCGCCGCCGCGGACAACGACAGCGGACTTAATCGAAGAAGCGCACACACACGCACATCGGCACGGTGATCGTGTGCGGCGTCGGCGTAAGCCGCCCGGTGTTCGGGTCTACCCGGAAAACGGTGATCTGATCCGAGAATTGATGCCCGCAGACCAGCCAGTGACCGTGCGGCGAGAGGGCGAAATGGCGCGGCACCGCTCCGCCCGAGGGAATGCTCTGGATCTGGGTGAGCTTCCCGCTCTGCGGATCCACCGTGAACACGACAATCGTGTCCTGCCCGCGATTCGACGCGTAAAGGAAACGGCCGTTGGGATGCAGCGCCACCTCGGCGGCCCACTTGGCCTGGTAATCCGGGGGGACGGTCGAAACGGTCTGCACCGGCGTGAGCACACCGCGCGCTGCATCGTAGTCGTACACGACGACCGTCGCGCCCATCTCGGTCACATTGTAGGCGTGGCGGCCGTCCGGGCTGAATTTCAGGTGTCGGGGTCCCGTCGCGGGCGCGCCTTCCACGAACGGCGGATTCCAGGCGGTGAGCTTCGCCGTCGCGGGGTCCAGCGCGTACGTGAAGATCTTGTCGAGCCCGAGATCACAGACAAAGACGAAGCGATTGTCGGGCGAAGGTGTCACGCAATGCACGTGGGGCTTCTCCTGCCGCATTGGATTCGGCCCATGCCCGGTGTGCGGGACGACGAACGGCGAGCCGAGCGTCCCGTCGGAATGGATCGGAATCGACGCGACATAGCCGTCCCCGTAGTTGGCCGCCAGCAGCACGCGGCCGGTGGCGTCCACCGCGAGGTGGGCCGGGCCGGGTGCCGGCGTCCTGCCGTCGGCGGACACGGGCAGTGGCGTCAGGTTTCCCGTCGCGGCATCGACCGCATACCCGACGGCCTGCGCCTTCGAGCCGTTGACGGCATAGAGGAATTTCTTGTCCGGCGTGAGGGTCAGCCAGGTCGGGTTGGGCGTTTCGGCGACCAGCTGCGGGGGCGTCAGTGCGCCGGTTTCGGCGTCGAGCCGCGCGGCGTAGATTCCGCGGCTGGCCGAACGGGTATAGGTTCCGAAGTAAATGAGGTGCGACGAGGCCATGGCAAAGGAGGCACCTTGGAGCAAAAGCGCGCCGGCGCAAAGCACCGCGCGTGTCACGGGCGAGGAGGGGAACGGGCGAATCACGCCGCCGGAAAATGGCGGACGCCGGCCAGTTGGCGACGAAGTTCCGCGCGAAAATCGGGGTGCGCGATGGAAATGAGCGCTTCGCCCCGCTCGCGGAGGGTCTTGCCGTGCAGGTTGACGGCGCCGTATTCCGTCACGACCCAGTGCACGTGGCCCCGGGTGGTGACCACGCCGGCCCCGGGGTTCAATTCGAGGACGATTCGGGAAACCGCGCCCTTCGCCGCGGTCGAGGAGAGCGCGATGATCGGCATCCCGCCCTTCGAGAGGGCCGCGCCGCGGATGAAATCCATCTGGCCGCCGATGCCCGAATAAATCCGGTGGCCGATCGAATCGGCGCAAACCTGGCCCGTCAGGTCGATTTGGATCGCCGAGTTGATCGCCACCACCTTCGGGTTCTGGCGGATGACGGAGGTGTCGTTCGTCCAGTCGCAGGGGTAGAAATGCACCAGCGGATTGTCATTCACGAAATCGAACAGCCGCTGCGTTCCGTTGATGAAACTGGTGACGATCCGTCCGATGCCGACAAGCTTCAGCCGGTTGGTCACCGCGCCGGATTCCACGAGGTCGACGATCCGGTCGGAGAACATCTCGGTGTGGATCCCGAGGTCGTGCTTGTCGTGCAGCCGGGCGAGCGCCGCGTCCGGAATTCCGCCGATGCCCATCTGCAGGGTCGAGCCGTCCTGGACCAGATTGGCGATGAGCTCGCCGATCTGCGCCTCGACCGGCGTTTCCGGTTCGGCGTGGTGTTCGTAGATGGGGCGGTTGGTGTGGATGAAGGCGTGGATGCGTTTGAGCGGAAGCACGTTGTTGCCGTGCGTCCGCGGCATCTGCTCGTTGATCTCCGCGATCACGATCCGCGCAGTTTCGGCGGCGGCCTTGGCCGCATCGCATGAGGTGCCGAGCGAGCACAGGCCGTGTTTGTCCGGCGGGGAGACCTGCAGGATGGCGGCGTCGAGCGGGACGGCCCCGGTGAGAAACAGGCCGGGGATGTCGGACAGGAAGATGGGCACGAAATCGGCGCGATCCTCGGCAATCGCCTTGCGGAGCGGCGCGCCGGTGAAGAGCGACACCGACCGGAAGCGGCCCTCGCAGCCCTGGTCGGCAAACGGCGCCGGCCCCGCGGTGTGCAGGTGGAAAAGCCGGACGTTTTCCAGGTCGCGCCGCTCGCACATCGCCTGGAGGAGCGACGTGGGCGTGGCGCAGGCGCCATGCACGAACACGTTGGTGCCGCTGCGAAGATCGGCGATGGCGGCGGCGGTTGAGAACGCGCGGGAGTGCCAGTCGGAGCTCATGGGGTGACAAGCTGGATTGCCTGTAGCAGACGCACTGTACGAATGCACTGCCGAACCATCGCGGCGGGACGGAATCCCTGCTCGTTTTTTGCGGTCGCGACGCCGGCGGAATTCCCGGCTCCGCCGGAGCCGGCAAGATCCGCAGCGCGTGCGGCAAACGCTGCGGAGCAGCCGTCCCGCGCCGTGTGGCACGCTATGATCCGACTATGACCACACGTTTCCCTGTCCTGACGCCCGACCAGGCGGCTGCTTTGGTGAAGCACGACGAGACCATCGGCTTTGGTGGTTTCACCGCGGCGGGCGCCTGCAAGGTGATCCCGCTGGCGCTGGCGGCGCGCGCCCGCAGCGAGCACGCCGCCGGCCGGCCGTTCAAGCTCGGCGTCATCACGGGCGCCTCGACCGGCAAGTCGCTCGACGGCGCGCTCGCCGCGGCGGACGCGATCGCGTGGCGCACGCCCTACCAGTCGGATCCGGTGCTGCGCAAGTCGATCAACGAGGGCAAGACGCGCTTCTTCGATCTGCACCTGTCCGCCGTCCAGCCCACCGTCCGCAGCGGAGTCCTCGGCCGGGTCAACTGGGCGATCATCGAGGCCTGCGCCGTCTCGCCGGACGGGGAGATCACGCTCTCGACCTCGGTCGGGTGCGCGAACACGTTCGCCCGTCTCGCTGACCGGGTCCTGATCGAGCTGAATGCCTATCACCCCGCGGGTCTCACCGGGTTTCATGACCTGTACGAGCCGGCCGACCCGCCGCATCGCCGCGAGATTCCCGTGTATGCGCCGACCGACCGCGTCGGATCGACGGTGATCCGGGTCGATCCCGGCAAGATTGCCGGCATCGTGTCGACCAACACGCCGGACGAATCCAGCGCCTTCGACGCCCCGGATGCGGTCACGACCAAGATCGGCGAGAACGTCGCAAAATTCCTCGTCGGGGAGCTGAGGGCCGGCCGGATTCCGGCTTCGTTCCTGCCGCTGCAATCGGGCGTCGGCAACATCGCCAACGCGGTGATCGGCGCGCTCGGCAGCAGTGCCGGCATCCCGCCGTTCATGATGTACACCGAGGTCATTCAGGACTCGGTCATCGACCTGATCCGCAGCGGCAAATGCACGTTCGCCAGCGGTTGCTCGCTCACCGTCAGCCCCGAGAAACTCCAGGCGATCTACCGCGACCTGGAATTCTACCGGTCCCGGCTCGTGCTGCGCCCGCAGGAGATCACGAACAGCCCTGAACTGGTTCGCCGGCTCGGGTTGATCACGATCAACACCGCGATCGAGATCGACCTGTTCGGCAACGTGAACTCCACGCACGTCATGGGGCGGGACCTGATGAACGGCATCGGCGGCTCGGGCGATTTCACCCGCAACGCCCACGTCTCGATCTACACCTGCCCATCGGTGGCGAAGAAGGGTGCGATCAGCACGATCGTGCCGTTCGTCACCCACCTCGACCACAGCGAACACTCGGTCCAGGTCGTTGTCACGGAGCACGGCATCGCCGACCTGCGCGGCAAGGCGCCGCACGATCGGGCGCAGGTCATGATCGAGAACTGCGTGCACCCCGAGTACCGGGAGCAGATGCGTGCCTATCTTCGGATTTCCGACCGCGGCCACGTGCCGCAGACCCTGCACAACGCGTTTGCGATGCACCTGGCCTACCTCGAGGCCGGCGACATGCGGAAGGCGGTCTGGCGCTAGCCGCCACCGGCCGTTCGGAGCTGGATGCAGGGCGGGGTCGCCTGACCCCGCCTTAATGTGTTACGGTCGCACAAGGATCGGCAGGGTCGGGCAACCCGCCCTACATCAAACCGGTCCGGCGGTATACTGCCAGGTACCGCTGGTCGCCGGCGGCGGTGACGAATTCCGTGGGCAGGACGCCGTCGAGTCCGAAGCAGACGCGCAGCCGGTCTCCGCGAACCTGATACCGGCAGCGGATCGTCCGGCCGGCGTTCGGCCCCGCATCGCCCCGCAGGGTGAGGGCGCTCGCGTCGACGGATTCGACGGTCCCGGCATCAACCACGCGGCCCTCGAAGCGGACGGCATAACGGCCGGTGCCGAGCTCGATGGTCGTGTGCGCCACCAGCAGATCGGGAGCGGACTCGCCGCCGAGCTCCGCGCGCACCATGTGCCAGGTGCCTTCGAGCAATGGCGATGTCGGATCGGAGAAACTCACCGCGCGTGCAAACGGGAACTCGGATCCATCCTGCGACGATGTGCCGCTCAACGCGTGACCACGAACGGCGCGAAGAACGCCGCCTGCGCCGGCGGAAAGCGGCCGCGCAGCCGGACGCCCGTGTCGAGCTGCTCCTCCTGCTGCACGTGCCCCACCGCGTGCAGCCGGGCGATGACGTCGTACCGCTCATGCGGCACGAGGAGTTCGGTCGCGGCATGGGTTTCCGCGATCAGCTCGAGGCAGCGGGTCTCGAGCGCGTCGAGGCCCTCGCCCGTATGCGCGCTGACGAACAGCGCTCCGGGAGAGAGCCGGGCCGCGTGCTGCCGCAACGCGGGGGTGGCGGCGTCGATCTTGTTGAAGACCGTGATGATCGTCTTGTCGGCGGCGCCGAGTTCGTCCAGCACCGCGAGCGTCGTCGCGTGGTGCTGTTCGACGTTGGGGTTCGTCACGTCGAGCACGTGGATGAGGAAATCGGCGACGACGACCTCCTCGAGCGTGGCCTTGAATGCGTCGACCAGGCCGTGCGGCAGGCGGCGGATGAAACCGACCGTGTCGGTCACCAGCAGCTTCTGGTTGCCGCGGAGCACGAGCTGCCGGGTCGTCGGATCGAGCGTGGCGAAGAGTTTGTCGGCCGCGAGCACCTGGGCGCCGGTCAGCTTGTTCAGCAGCGTCGATTTTCCGGCGTTCGTGTAACCGACGATCGAACACGTGGGGATTGGCACGCGCTGGCGCCGGCGCCGCTGCACGTCGCGCTGCTGCACCACATTGGCCAGCTCGCGCTTCAGATGCGCAATGCGGTCGCGCACGATCCGTCGGTCCTGCTCGAGCTGGGTTTCGCCTTCGCCGCCGAGTGCTCCCTTGCCGCGCTGGCGGGAAAGGTGGGTCCAGGCCCGGGTCAGCCGCGGAAGCGAATATTCCATCCGCGCCAACGCGACCTGCAGGATGGCTTCCCGCGTGTGGGCCCGGTCGGCGAAGATCTCCAGGATCACCTCCTGGCGGTCGATCACCGCCAGGCCGGACATCTCCTCCCAGTTGCGCTGCTGGGCAGGGGAGAGCGCCTCGTCGAAAACGATCACGTCCGCGCCGTCGGCCTTGGCCATCTCGATGAGTTCCGCCGCCTTGCCGCTTCCGAGCAACAGGGCCGGCGTGGGCTGCCGGAGCCGGACCAGGGTCGTGCGCGTGACCGTGATCCGGAGATTTTCCACCAGCTCCTTGAGTTCGGCCAGCAACTCGGCTCTTTCCCCGTCCGGCATCACATCGTTCTGGACGCCTACGAGGAAGGCGCGCTCGAGTTGCGAGGGTTTGTCGGTGAGGAAGTCGGCCATTGCAGCGAGCCCTCCAACCAATCGTCCGGGCGAGCCGAGTCAAACCGTCGGTCGAGCGCGAAGTGCCTCCCGGCCGGGCGGGGGACGCGTGCCGGGCCAGGCCGCTTGTATTCAGAACGCGGGCACAACAATTGCATCCCACTGCCTGACGCCAAGTTCCAACGCTTGTAATCCCGCCATTTTGCCTTTAAAGTAAGCGGCGCCCAAGGCCGTTTAGGCTCGACTTTACTGGGGAAGCATATTGGCTCGCAAACTTTTCCGCGGCCGGTCGACGCCTGGCCGCTTTGCCAATACACATGACGAACAAACGCAATATTCCGACGCGCCGTTTCATCAAGCCGACGTTTAACTTCTTGATTGAGAAGAAGCGCGATGGCGGCGAGTTCACGCAGGAGGAAATCCGCTACATCATCGACAGCACGCTGGACGGCGAGATGCCGCAGCACCAGCTCGCTGCCCTGGCGATGGCGATCTACTTCTCCGGAATGTCCGCGCAGGAGACGGCGGATCTCACCGAGGAGATGATGCTTTCCGGCGAGGTCATCGATCTGTCGCACATTGCGAAGCCGAAGATCGACAAGTACTCGACGGGCGGCGTCGGCGACAAGACGTCCCTCGTCCTGGTGCCCCTGGCAATGGCGAGCGGCGTCGTGGTTCCCATGATGTCCGGCGTCGAGCACGACTACATTGTCAGCACGCTCGACAAGCTGGCGGCCGTTCCCGGCTTCAAGGGACAGCTTTCGAACGAGCAATTCGCCTCGCAACTGGCGAAAATCGGCGGCGCGATCGTCGCGCAGACCGAGGATCTCGCGCCGGCGGACGCCAAGTTCTACGAACTCCGCAAGGACACGGGCACGATCCCGAGCCTCCCGCTGATCACCGGAAGCGTCCTCTCCAAGAAGCTGGCCGAGGGCTCCGAGGGCCTCGTCATCGACGTGAAGTGGGGCAACGGGTCCTTCATCAAGGACCTCGAGCAGGCCAAGCAGTTGGCGCGCTCCATGACGCGGGTTGGCCGTTCGATGAAGCGCCGGTGCGTGGCGCTCGTGACGGACATGAATCAGCCGCTCGGCGACACCGTCGGGACCGCGCTGGAGGTGAAGGAGGCGATCCAGTTGCTGAAGGGCGAGGGCCCGGAGGACATGAAGGAACTCGTCCTCAAGCTGGGCATGGAGATCGTCCGCCTCGCCGGCGTGGCGGGTTCGACCCTTTCCGCCAAACAGACCGTCCAGCGCCATCTCACCGATGGCTCCGCGCTCGAGAAGTTCAAGGAGCTGGTCAAGGCCCAGGGTGGCGACACCTCGTTCGTCGATCACCCGGAGAAATTCCCGCAGGCGCGCCACATCCGGAAGCTGCCCGCCCCCAAGCGCGGTTATGTGCACACGATCAACGCGGCGATGATCGCCCGCGGCGTGCACCTGCTCGGCGCCGGCATCGAGCCGGGCGCGACGGCGCACCACGGCGCGCACAACGGTCACGGCCACAATGGCCATCCGAAGATCGATTACTCGGTCGGCGTGTCCGAAATCAAGAAGGTCGGCACGCAGGTGAAGCAGGGCGAGCCGTTGATGATGATCCACTACAACGACGAGGCGAAGCTCGAGCAGGCGCTCGAGTACTTCAAGAACGCCTACCGGCTCGCGCCGAAACGGCCGACGCCTCCGCCGCTGGTGGTCGAGCGCGTCGCCTGACGCCACGGTTTGGGAACGCCTTTCGGGCCGACCGGTATTTCGGTCGGCCCTTTTTGTATCGGCGTCGGCCGGCCGTTGGCACCCTCGGGTCGACGGCGGAGCCTCGCGTGAGCCCGCTCCGCGTCGTGAGCCCGATTCAAAAAAGTGTTTCGCGTCACGGATCTGGTCGCACAGTGTGGCCCGATGCCCGAATCGCCCGAACCCACCAAGCCGGCCAAGCCGGTCCTCGACCGTTCGCAGTGGTCGCGGCCGTGGGCGCAGCTCAAGTACTTCACCTTCCAGCCCGCCATTTTCCCGCGGCTCCTCGGCCAGGTCTCACCCGACGCCCGGCCGGGCGACCTCGTCAGCGTGTACGACAAGAACGGGGCGCGGGCCGGTGCCGGGCTGTACAACCCGCGGGCGAAAATTCCGCTGCGGGTCGTCGCCCACGGTCCCGAGCTGATCGGCGAGGACTATTTCGAAGCGGCCGTGCGCCGGGCGGTCGGGCTGCGCCGCGACCTCCTGAAGCTCGACGAAACCACCGACGCGTATCGGTTGATCAACTCCGACGGTGACGGACTCAGCGGACTGACGATCGACCGGTATGCGGACACCCTCTTCTGCGAGTTGTATTCGTTCGGCATGGCGCAGCGGCTCCCGGGCTGGCTGCCGCTGCTGCACGAACTCGCCGGCACAAAATTCGCGCATGTGTACGTGGATCATGACCTCGGCAGTCTCGAGGGGATCAAGCCTTCGACCTTCAACGAGACCAATGGCGCCGCGCCCCGGACCGTGAAGATCCGGGAGAACGGCGTGCGCTACGAGGTCGATTTCGCCGCCGGGCACAAGACCGGGTTCTTCTGCGACCAGCGGGAAAACCGGAGAAACGTCGCCCGGTTCACGAAGGACGCGCGGGTGCTGGACCTCTGCTGTTACACCGGCGGTTTCTCGCTCTCGGCCAAGGTGCTCGGCGGCGCGGCCGACGTGACGAGCGTTGACCTCGACGAGGCCGCGATCGCGCAGGCGAAGCGCAACGCCAACCTGAATCAGGCGCGGCTGAAATTCGTCCATGCCGACGCGTTCGCCTATGCGCGGCAGATGCAGACGAACGGGGAAAAATGGGACGTCGTCGTGCTCGATCCGCCGAAGTTCATCTTCACGCGCGAGGAGGGCGGAAACTGGGAAGGCCGGCAGAAATACGAGGACTTGAACCTGCTCGCGATCTCCCTCGTGAAACCCGGCGGGATCTTCGTGACCTGCTCCTGCTCGGGACTGCTGAGCCTGGAGGAATTCGAGACCCATGTGATCAAGGCGGCCCACCGGCAGAACCGGCGGCTGCAATTTCTCGACCGCACCGGTCCCGGCGGCGATCATCCGGTCTATTCCAACTGCCTGGAGAGCCGTTACCTGAAGGTGCTCTGGAGCCGGGTGGTGTGAGCGCCGCGCCGCTGGCGCATGCCGGTCCATGTCCGGCATATTGTTCAAGTTCGGCGTTGCCGTGACGATCTCGTCAGCCGCAAATCTGTGTCCTGATCATGCCTTTTACGTCTGCTTCCAGGCTTCGGACTTGTTGCGTGGTGGCAACGTTCGTCCTTTCCGTTGCCCGCGCCGCCGACCAGCCGCGCTCGCTGGTCGGGGCGACACAGCAACAGGTTGTTGCGCGATACGGTGAGCCGAAGAGCCAGGTAACGGTCGGCAATCGGCTCGTACTCTATTTCAATGGCGAGCGTGTGGTCCTCCGCGACGGGCGGGTGATCGAGGACGAGCCCTTTTTCGAAAATACCTCGTCCGATTCGACCGCCGCCGTGGTGGCGACACCGGCGCCCGCAGCCGCTTCGGAAACAACCCCGACGGCCCAGGCGGCGACCACGCCGTCCGCGCCTGCCGCCGCTCCGACTCCGACTCCGGCTCCGTCGTCCACCGCCGCCACGACGGCGGCTCCGGGCGCAGACGGGGCGGCGACCACTCCGCCTCCGGCGCCGCCTGCGCCCCAGGTTGTGATCACGTCGATCCGGCCGCCATCGCGTACAGCGGCGGAGACGCCGAGCGCCGCTCCGCTCGCCGCTGCTCCTTCCCCCGGTAGTTCCTCCGCACCTTCAGCCGCGCAAGCCCAGCCGATGGAGAGTTCGCCGGTGGCGGCGCCAACCGTTGCTGCGGCGACCGAATCAAACGCGCCCGCAGCGGCAGCAGAACCGGTCGCGCCACCGGCTGCCTCCGCCGCCGGGGCGCAGCCGGCTCCGCCGCCTCCGGCCACGACGCCCACGGCCAGCGCCGTGGCGGAAACGTCTGCGTCGTCGAATGCGGACGCGACGACCTCGTCCGCCACCGCCGTGGCGCCGGCCGACACAACGACCGCGAGTTCGAGCACCCCCGCGGCGGCGCCGAAAAAAGTCACGCGTTCCGTCCATCGCGGCG
>DASZYH010000245.1:0-34551 GCA_035545515.1 Opitutaceae bacterium | reverse complement strand
GGCATCCGTGGCATCGACGATGCGCGGCGCCGGCAGCGGCACCAGGCGCGTGTAGGCGGCGCGGAGCGGCAGCGCCGCGAACGCCGCCAGGGCGGCGCCGGCGGCCACGGCGCGCGGCCAGGACAGACGGCGCGCGCCGCGCGGCGGGGACACGGGGCTCCGGCGGAAAAGGTCGGGGGGACCGGGCGGGGTTTTCATCGCGGGCGGCGGATCGTGCTTGGCAAACGCGTCCGAGATCAAGTTAAATGTATAGACATTTAAACCTATGACCGCTCCGACCCGCGTCCTCGCCGTCCTCGCCCCCGTGCGTCCCGGCGGCGCCGAGCCCCTTCACCGCCAGGTCGAGGCGCGGCTCCGTGCCCTCGCCGCCCTCCCGGATTTCCGCGACGGCGCGCTGCTGCCGGACGAGCTGACGATGGCGAACCGGATGGGCGTGAGCCGCGGCACCGCCCGCGCGGCGCTCATCCGCCTCGTGCACGAGGGGGTGCTGGAGCGGAAGGCGGGCATCGGGACGCGCGTGTCGCGCCCGCGGGCCGAGTCGGGCATCCAGGCGTGGCGGAGCTTCTCGCGCGAGATGGCGGCGAAGGGCATCCGGGTGGAAAACTACCGCACCGGGTTCGGGCGGCATCCGGCGACGCCCGCGACCGCGGCGGCGCTGCGGGTGGCGGCCGGCACTCCCCTGCTCCGGCTCGACCGCGTGCGCGGCTGGGACGGGCGCCCGGTGCTGCTCTCGCAGTCGTGGCTGCACCCGCGGCTGCGGCTCACGGGCCGCGAGGACACGTCGGCACCGCTGTACGAGTGGCTGGAGCGGGAGACGGGCGCCGTCGCGGCGACGGCCCGCGAGGATTTTGCGGCCATCACCGCCCTGCCCGCCATCGCGCGCCGGTTGAGTGTCCGGCCGGGCACGCCCTTGCTGCTGCGCTGCCACACGGTCGCCGACGCAAGCGGACGCCCGATCGAATACGCCGAAGTGCGCTACGTCTCGTCCCGCTTCACCCTCACCCTGGATCTCCGGAGGGAGAACCGGTGAGTCGGGCCAGTTACGACAAGTCCCCGTACGTGGCGGTGCCGGGAACGGACGCGGCGTGCGTCGCCGGCTGGGAGGCGGTGGCGGCGCGCCTGCGGTCGGCGCTCGCGCCGCACGCCGCGCGCTGTGTGCTGGCGGTCGAATGCTATCCCGGTGTGCACGAGGCCGCGGTCGCCGCGGAGTTGCAGGCCCGGCTCCGGCCCGACCTCTTGATCGCGGCGGCCGACGCCCTGTTGCCGCCCGTCCGGGTCGAACAACTGGTCGCGCCGTATCTCGGAGGCGACGACCCCGTCTTCGGGTTTCTCAGCCCGCTCGATCTGCCGCACTTCTTCGATCCGACGCGCTGCGAGGAGCTGCGCGGGCAGGTGGCGCGCCAGACCACCGGACTCATCCTCGTCGTCGGCTGCGGAGCGCGGCACCTGGCGACACCCGATGTCCTCGTTTACGCCGACCTGGCGCGCTGGGAGGCGCAGCTTCGCTTTCGCCGGGGTGAAACCACGAATTTCGGCGCGGACAATCGCGGCGCGTCCGCGAGCCTGAAGTACAAGCGCGCGTTCTTCGTCGACTGGCGCGTGGCCGACCGCTGGAAGCGCCCGCTGATCGAACGCGCCGACTTCTGGCTCGACACGCACGACGCCCGGGCGCCGAAACTGGCGGACGGCGAGGCCGTCCGACGCGGACTGCGGCAGACGGTCACCCGGCCATTCCGCGTGGTGCCGTTCTTCGACCCGGCGCCCTGGGGCGGCCAATGGATGAAGGAAGTGTGCGATCTCGAGCGGGCGGCGCCGAACTACGGCTGGTGCTTCGACTGCGTGCCCGAGGAAAACAGCCTCCTGCTCGGTTTCGGGCCGCAGCGCTTCGAACTGCCCTCGATCGACGTCGTGTTCCACCAGTCCCGGCCGCTGCTGGGCGACGTCGTATTTGACCGCTTCGGCGCCGAATTTCCCATCCGGTTCGACTTTCTCGACACGATGGGCGGCGGCAATCTCTCGTTCCAGGTCCATCCGCTCACCGCGTACATCCGGAGGCATTTCGGTCTGTCGTACACGCAGGACGAGAGCTACTACCTGCTCGACGCGGATTCCGACGCGAGCGTGTACCTCGGACTGCGGGACCACATCCGTCCGGAGGAGATGGCCAACGCCCTGCGCGAGGCCCAGCGTGGCGGCGCGGCATTCGATGCCGACCGGTTTGCGAACCGCTGGCCCGCGCGCAAACATGATCACTTCCTGATTCCGGCGGGCACCGTCCATTGCTCCGGACGAAACGCCATGGTGCTGGAGATCAGCGCCACGCCGTACATTTTCACGTTCAAGCTCTGGGACTGGGGACGGCTGGGCCTCGACGGGAAACCGCGGCCGATCCACCTCGAGCACGGGCTGGCCAACATCCAGTGGGATCGCACGACCGCGTGGGTGAAACAGAGCCTGGTGAACGCCGTCACGCCCCTCGGCTGCGGCGAAAACTGGCGCGAGGAGCGAACCGGACTGCATGCGCTGGAATTCATCGAAACCCGCCGCCACTGGTTCAGGGGCGCGGTGCCGCATGACACGGCCGGAACGGTGAATGTCCTCAATCTGGTCGAGGGTGATGAAGTCGTGGTCGAAAGCCCGACTGGCGCGTTCGAACCGTTCATCGTCCACTACGCCGAGACGTTCATCGTTCCCGCGACGGTGGGGCGATACACGATCCGCCCCCTGCGCCCAACGGTCCGCGATTTCGCGACCATGAAGGCGTTTGTCCGGGTGGAGCCGAAATCGTGAGATTGCGTTCCGCTCCGCGGAACGAAGTGGCGCCGTGTCCTTGACCGCCGCTGTGGTGATTGCGCGAATGAACGCGACGGTGTCATCGCGTTTTTTCCGGGTGTAGCCGAAACCGTGAGGTTTTGGCCCGACGCGCGCGTCAAATTGAGAGAACCGCGAATGACGCGAATAGCTGGACCGCGATGTCCCGATTTCGTTGAGGGTTGGAAGTTGAGAGACGGCAAGCGGTGAAAACGCAGACGATCCCGTTCAACCACAGATGAACAGACGGGGCCTCCTCCGTTTCCTCGTGTAAAAAGGCCGGGGGGCTTTTTTTGCGTCCTTTTGTGCTTTTTGTGGCGAATCGGTTTGGCGTTCGGTTCGGACGAAATCGGCCAAAGTCTCACGACTTCGGCTACGAGGTGAGACTCGGCTCTGAGCTCTCAGCGCTGGACTCCACGCCCTCGGCGTCGCCCACCGCTTTCCGCGCCACGGACCGCTAGCGCGCGGGCTTCCACTCGTGGACGGCGAGGGCGGCGGCTCCGAGGGCGCCGCTGAATTCGCCCATCGTCGAGTTCACGAGCTCGGGCATCCGGGATCCGGAGAGGGAGAGGATCGACTCGGCGGCGGCCCGCAGCGGCTGCAGCACAAACTCGCCGAGCATCGTGAGCGGCCCCGCCAGCACGATCTTTTGCGGGTCCACGACGAGTGACAGGTGGGCGATGCCCGCCCCGAGACATTTCGCCGCCTCGCCGATCACCATGGTCGCGAGCGGATCGCGTTGCTGGAGCGCCCCGAGCATGTCCTCGAGGGACAACGGTTGAGCCCGTCCCTTGAGAACCGATTTCTGGCCAGCCGACAGCGCCTTTTGCAGGGCACGCTGGATCGCGCGGACCGAGGAGATTTCCTGCAGCTCCAATCCCGGGGTGCCGGTAGCTCCAAACCACCCGGCCACCTTGCCCGTCAGCAACGGGCAGGGCCAGCGACCAAACTCACCGGCATCGTGAAACGCACCGCTGTAGAGCCGGCCATCGAGCACCATGCCGGCGCTAATGCCACTGCGAATGCCGACGCAAACGAAGTCATCCACCCCCAGCCCCTGCCCGAACCACAGTTCGGCCAGCGCCATCGAACGGACGTTGTTCTCGAGATACACCGGGACGTTGAACTTCTTCGTCAGCCGTTCGACCAGGGGAACGTCCTTCCATTTTGGGATGTAGCGATAGTGGATCGCGACACCGTCGGTCGAGTTGACCAGACCGGGCACGCCGACGCCGATGGCCAGGAGGCGCTTGGGATCCGGGGGCAGGACCGACGTGATGGTCTGCTCGATCTTGCGGATCACATCGTCGACGGAGTCATTCGCGCCAATCTGCGAATGGGCGTTGCGCAGGGGCTTGTCCGAAAAATCGACCGCCACGGACAGGACATTCCGCGCTT
This sequence comes from Opitutaceae bacterium, assembly GCA_035545515.1. Taxonomy (GTDB): domain Bacteria; phylum Verrucomicrobiota; class Verrucomicrobiia; order Opitutales; family Opitutaceae; genus ER46. The sequence goes on along the minus strand of DASZYH010000245.1, from coordinate 30,342 downwards.
CGAAATCAACCCCGACAAACTCCCCTCCCTCGGGATTGAGCCGCAGCAGGACGGGCGGCCGCCCCGTTTCGCGCTCGGCCTTGTTGGTCTCCTCGAGAAAACCGTCCTTGATCAACCGCTCGACATAGATGCCGGCCGTCGAGGGCGCGAGGCCCAGCGCCCGGGCGAGTTCCACCCGGGAGATGCCGGTCGAGGCCCGCACGTTCTTGAGAATATCTGACTCGAGATCGGAAGTCTGGACCGCATTTCGCCGCATATTTCGTTGGAAATAGAAAAAAGACCGATGGCGCAAGCGCGGGATTGGTCTCCGGGATCTGGAGCCTTCGACGCTCCGCTCGCCCAAACTCAGAGCGGAGAGCGATGCAGTCGTGTAGGCGGGGTGACCTCACCCCGCGGGAGGTGGCGGGCGCTTCGCCTCGCGCGGTGGGGTCACCGCGCCCACAACTGACCGATTCCACACCTCGAGACAGAACGAATCGTGTTTCGTCCGCACCAACATGTTGGTCTCTCGGCTTCGATATGCAGCCGTGTAGGCGGGGTGACCTCACCCCGCGGGGGGCGGACGCTTCGCCTCGCGCGGTGGGGTTACCACGCCCAAGCACCCACGACGAATCACCAACTCCCAATTACCAACTACTGCCGATCATGGATTCATCAAAATTATCTTGCCGATATCTTTTGATTCCGAAATAAGGCCTCATGCCCCCGCGAAATGCCCCTGCCACACCGGTCGTCCGGTCGGTTCGCTCCGGCGCGATTCCGGGCGGCGTCGGCCGCGCTTTGCCTCCGGGCGCCACGATGGCCGGATCTCTGGCAGCACGCCCGGCTCCAGGCCTTTTCACCCTCTTTCCGATCCAACCCACCAACCCATGAAGTTGTTCATCGATACGGCGGACATCACTCAAATTCGCGAAGCCTGGAACTGGGGCATCATCGACGGCGTCACAACCAACCCATCGCACGTGGCGAAGACCGGCCGGCGGGCCGAGGACGTCTATCGCGACATCTGCGAGGTCGTCGACGGCCCGATCAGTCTCGAGACGATCTCCCTCGACGCCCGCGAGATCGTCGAGGAAGGCCGCACCCTGGCGAAGCTCCACCGCAACGTCGTGGTGAAGGTACCGGTGACCAAGGAGGGCCTGAAGGCCGTCAAGGCGCTGGCCGAGGAGGGAATCCGGACGAACGTCACTGTCACATTCTCCCCCCTCCAGGCGATGCTGGCGGCGAAATGCGGCGCGGCGTACATCAGCCCGTTCGTCGGTCGGCTCGATTCCTTCGGGCACGTGGGCATGGACCTGGTGCGCCAGATTCGAACGATTTATCAGCAGTACGGCTTCAAGACCGAGATCATTGTCGCCGCGATCCGGCATCCCACGCACGTCCTCGAATCGGCCCTGGTCGGGGCCGACATTGGGACGATGAGCTTCGACGTCCTCCAGCAGCTCTATCAGCACCCGCTGACGGACATGGGCATTGCGCAGTTCCTGAACGACTGGAAAACGGTGCCGAAGGCGGGAGGCGCAAACCACGGGACCGCGGAGCGGACGGCCACTGCACGCGCATGAGCCGGAATCCGCGTCCCCTCTACCTCGGCGGAAAGTGGCGGCACACCGGCACGACGCTGCGCGTGGTGAATCCGGCGACCTCCGAGCCGTTCGACGAAGTCTGCACCATTCGCCGCACCGACGTCGCGGAAGCCCTGCACGACGCGCACCGGGCATTTCCCGCGTGGCGCGCGCTGACGGGACGAACGCGCGGTGATTACCTGCGGAAGATCGCGGACGCGCTGGAACAGCGCGCGTCCGAGATCGCCCGGATCATCACCCTGGAAAACGGAAAACCGCTGGCGCAGAGCGCCGGGGAGGTGGCGATGACCGTCGATCACCTGCGTTGGTTCGCCGAGGAGGCCCGGCGGGTTTACGGCCGGGTCGTGCCACACCAGGTGGACGGCAAGCGTCACCTGGTGATCAAGTCTCCGCTCGGGGTGGTGGGCGCGATCAGCCCGTGGAATTTCCCCTTGGTGCTCGCGGTGCGGAAGATCGCGCCGGCGCTGGCGGCCGGATGCCCCGTGGTCCTGAAACCGGCGAGCGCCACGCCGCTGTCCGCGCTGGCCTTTGCGGAGGCGGTCGAGGCCGCGAAGCTTCCCGCCGGGGTGTTCCAGGTCGTGCTGGGCCCGTCCGCCGAGATCGCGGCCGAGTTCCTCGAGAATCCACTCTGCCGGAAAATATCCTTCACCGGCTCGACGGAGGTCGGCCAGTCGCTCATCCGGGGCGCGGCCGCCGGGGTGAAACCACTCTCGCTCGAGCTGGGTGGCCACGCGCCGCTGCTGGTGTTCGCCGATGCGGACCTCGACCGGGCCGTCGAGGGTGCCGCGATCGCGAAATTCCGGAACACGGGGCAATCCTGCATCGCGGCCAACCGGATCTACGTGCAGCGGCCGGTCTACGACGAGTTCCTGCACCGGTTTGCCGCGGCAGTCGCCAAGCTGCCGGTCGGCGACGGGTTCGAGCCCGGCGTTCAGGTCGGGCCCATGATCAACGAGGCCGGGCTGGCCAAGGCGCTCGCGCACATCGACGACGCCGTTCGCCGCGGCGCCCGGCTGGTTTGCGGCGGCCAGCGGCTGGAGCGAAAAGGCTGGTTCCTCGCCCCCACTCTCCTGGCCGACGTGCCGGACGCCGCGGCGTGCATGGCGGAGGAAACGTTCGCCCCGATCGCGCCGGTGTGTCCATTCGACGACGAGGCGGAGGTCATCGAGCGGGCCAACGCGTCGCCCTTCGGCCTGAGCGCCTACGCCTTCACACGCGACCTGGGACGCACGTTCCGACTGATGGAAGCGCTCGAGGCGGGAACCATCGGCATCAACGACGCGGTGCCCTCGACGAGCCAGTGCCCCTTCGGCGGCGCCAAGCAGAGCGGCTGGGGACGCGAACTCGGCAGCGAAGGCCTGGACGCGTTCGTGGAGACCAGGCACGTCTCGCTCGGGCTATGATCGATGTCGTCGCATTCAATGGGTGGACGAAAAACCTGCGGCTCCGCAACGGCACCGCGGAGCTGATCGTGACGCTCGACGTCGGTCCACGGATCCTCTCCTACACCCGCCGCGGCGGCTTCAATCCCCTGAAGGTGTTCCCCGACCAGGCGGGTGGCATGGGCGAGCCCACCTGGCGCAGCCGCGGCGGCCACCGGTTCTGGGTCGCCCCCGAGGATCGGGAGCGGACCTATGCGCCGGACAATGCGGCCGTTGACTGGGAATCCCGCGGTGATGCGGCCGTCCGGCTCACCCCGCCACCCGAGACAACCACCGGCTTGCAGAAACAGCTCGATATCGTCCTCGCGCCCGAGGGGGCGGGCGTGACGATCGTTCATCGGGTGACGCGGACCGCCCCGACGCCGGTCACCCTGGCGCCGTGGGCGCTGACCGTGATGACGGCGGGCGGCGTGGCGGTCATTCCGCAGCCATCGTTCGGAGAGCATCCGCGCGACCTGCTCCCGAACCGCACCTTCATCCTCTGGCCGTACACCGACCTCTCTGACGCGCGATGGACGCTCGGTCGCCGGTATATCCTCCTGCGTCAGGACCGAACCCGCGGACCCACCAAACTCGGACTCGCTCACGCGGCGGGCTGGTGCGCGTACCTCGTCGGCGGCGTCTGTTTCGTCAAACGATACCGCCATGATCCGAGCGCCCCCTATCCCGATCTCGGCTGCAATTTCGAAACGTTCACCAACGACAGGATGCTCGAGCTCGAAAGCCTCGGGCCGCTGGTCGAACTCGCGCCCGGACAGTCGACCGAGCACGTCGAACATTGGGACCTGCATGACGGAGTCGACACGGCAACGGCGATCTCGGAGGAAGCCGTGCACGGATTGTTGAGTTCGCTCTTGCCGGCCGTCGGCCCCGACGCGATTCCACCCCACGGCTCGCAAGGGACGGCTCGCCCGACCACCTGACGGACGCGAAGATTCTGCGACGCCCAACCGCCTGCCCACCTTACCCAGCCCATGAAACTCGAATCGAAGCCCCGCGTCGGGGTCATCTACCTTGGCCGCCGCCGTCCCGGATTTGACCAGGACTGGGGCAAGCGCATGGAGGACCGCACGCGGGCGTGGCTGCAACGCGACGCCGCGATCACGCTCGTGGAAGCGCCCGAGAAAGCGGTGGACGATGCGTCGCTGCGCCGTGCTCTGGCCGGCTGCGAAGCGGGAGGCGCCGAGGCGATCGCGCTGCTCCAGACGACGATGGGCGACGGCCGGCTGGCGCCGACGCTCGCGCAACTCTGGCCGGGACCGCTGATCCTGTGGGCCACGCCGGAGAATCAGCAGGGTGACATGATCAGTTCGTGCTCGCTGGTCGGCACGCACTGCTGGGCCTCGGTCCTGCGGCAGATGGGCCACGCGTTCGACCTGGTCTACGGCGACCCGGACGACGCGGCCGTGCAGGAACGCTTTCGACAGGCCGTGCGGCTGGCGGCCACGGTCCGCCGGCTGCGGACGCTGCGCCTCGGGCTCGTCGGCGGGCAGGCGCCGGGGTATTTCGCGATGAGCGCCGATCCGTTCGTCATCCACCAGGGACTCGGCGCCCAGGTGCAGACCTACAGCCTCGTCGAATTCTCCGGCGTCGTGAACGACCTGAAGGACGACGCGGTCGCAGCCGACGTGGCGCAGGTGAAGGCGCTCGGGCTCCCGTACAAGGACATGACCGCCGAAGACCTGCCGATGGCGTCGCGACTGTATCTCGCGATGCGATCCTATCTGGATGGCGAGAACCTCGACGCATTGACCGTGCGCTGCTGGCCGGAGATGGCGAACGTGTTCGGCCAATGGCCCTACCTCGGCATCGCCCGGCTGGTGGAGGAAGGCCGGGCCGTCGCCTGCGAGGGCGATGCCGACGCGGCGCTCATCAACTGGATCGGCGAGAGCCTGGGCTTGGGACGGTGCTACCTTTCGGATTGGCTCGAACACGATGACCAAACGATCACGACCTGGCACATTGGCGCCGCCCCGCTCTCGTTCTGCCAGCCGGTCGGTTCGCCCGGGGGGCCGCGCCTCGCGCGTCATTTCAACATCCGGAAACCGGCGGTGATCGAGGCCACCCTGCGCGAAGACATGCCGGTGACGATCACGCGGCTGTGGCGCTGCGATGGGAAGTACCTTCTCACGGCCCGCGAGGGCGGGACAATCCGGCCCCGCCGTCACCTCATGGCCACGAACGGCCTGGTCCGCCTGGCGGACGAGGACCCCCGCGAATGGTTCGAGGCGCTCTGCCATGAAGGCATGCCGCACCACATCGCGGTCTTCCGCGGTCACCACCGCCGCGTGCTGGAGCGGTTCGCGCGGACCCTCGACCTGCGGTTGATCTGATCCTCACTTTTTTCTGATGTCACCCCTCCCACAAAACGCCGTCCCCACCGGCGCCGAACGCCTTCGCTCCGACGCCACGGCAAACCCGCGCGCATCATGAGCACGCAAGTCGCCATCGCCATCGGGCTGGTCGTGTACGTCGTCCTGACGACAGCGGTCTCATTCTTCTTCATGCGGCGGGTGCGCAAGCCGGCGGACTATCTTGTCGCCGGTCGCGGGCTGCCGTACTGGGTGCTGACCGGAACGATCATCGGCACCTGCATCGGCACCGGCGTGATCATCGGCGGATCCGGCCTCGCGTACCAACACGGGTGGGCGGGCTGCGCGTATCCGATCGGACTCGGGCTGGGGACGCTGCTCACCGGCGTGTTCTTCGCCCGCACCCGGCGGTTCGGGTTCATGACGCTCAGCGAGGAGATCGCCTGCTACTACGCGGGCAACCGGATCGTGGTGGAGTTCAGCAACGTCACCCTGTTTCTCTCCCAGCTTTGCTGGCTGACCGTCCAGATCATGGGCGGCGCCGCCGTGGTGGAGGCGGTGACGGGCCTGCCCCACGAGACCTGCGTCGTGCTGGCGGGAGCGGCCAAGGCCGTGATCTCGATCCCGGGCGGATTGAAGGCGGTGGTGTACACCGACGTCCTCCAGACGCTGATCCTTTTCTCGGGGTTCGGCTTCCTGATCCATACCGCCTTGCACGCCACGAGCGGGCTGGCCGGACTTCGGCAATCGGTGCCGCCGGACTATTTCTCCTTCCTCGGCGTCCGTTCGCTTGGCGGCTGGGACGTGTTCGGCCTGATTGTCGTGCTCACGCTCAATCCCATCGCCGATCCGGGCCGGCGCCTGACGATGTACAGCGCCGTGACCGAGCGGGCGGCGCGCTGGAGCATGATCACGTCGGGCGTGGTCGTGACGATCTTCTCGGTCGCGATCGGCATCACAGGCATGTACACGTACCGGCTGAACCCGCATCTCGCGGCACCGGACGAGGCGCTTCCCTGGCTGGTCATGCACGTGCTGCCGCCCTGGCTGGCGGCGTTCGTCGTCGTGGCGGTCGTGTCGGGTATGTCGTCGGCCGCCAACGGCAATGCCGCTGCGGTGGGAACGTTCTTCGTCCGGCACATCTTTCCCCTTGTGACCGGCCGCTATCCGAAGCAGCCGGTGCGCGTGGCCCGTCGCGCGCTCGCGGCCGCATTCGTCCTCTCCACGGTGTTCGCCCTCTACACCGGCAGCATTGTCGGCTTTGTAGTGAAGTTCCTTCCGCTGACGATGAGCGGACTTGGCGTGATCATCCTCGCGGCGCGGTTCTGGCGGCGGGCCACCTGGCAGGGAGCCCTCGCCGCGCTCGTGACCACGCCGCTGGTGTCGATCATCGTGCTGGTTGTGCCGTCCCAGGCGAAATTCTGGGGCAACCCGACGATTCCCGCAACGGTCGTCGGACTTCTCGCGCTGGCAATCGTCAGCCGGATGACGCCGCCGAACGCGGTCAGCTTCGATGCCGTCGCGCAGTCACTGCACCACGAACGTCGCGCGATCGAGGACGTGCCCGGACACGGTTCCGCCCCGCTCGCCCCCTCACCCCTTTCCCATGAAGCTCGTTAACGCCCGATTTCTTTGCGACCAGGCCAAGGCCGAGGGATTTGCGATCCCGGCCCTCAACAATAACGGAGGCAGCTACGACATCGGTCGTGCGATCATCGAGGCCGCCGAGGAGCTGCGATCGCCGCTGATCATCCAGTGCTACGAACCGAACCTCGAATACCGCGGCTTCGACTTTGCCGGCCAACTGATCCGCCACCTCGCCGCCGACACGACTATCCCCATCTCGATTGCGCTGGATCACGGCCGGAGCCCGCAGTCGATCCTGCGAGCGGTGAAGGCCGGGTTCACGCATGTGATGATTGACTACGCCGACCAGCCGCTCGCGCAGAACATCCGGGGGACCCAGCAGGTCATCGACCTCATGCGCCCGCTGGGCATCAGCGTGGAGGCGGAGATCGGCCACATCATCAAGAGCTCCGATGCGTCGAGCCAGCGGGCGCCGGTCGTGAGCGTCGAGGAGGCGAAGGAATTCGCCGCCGGCGTCGACGTCGACCTGCTGGCGGTCGCGGTGGGAACGACCCACGGGATTTTCAAGGAGCAGCACGGGATCGACTTTCCGCTGATCGCGAAGCTCTGCGCTGCGATCAAGCCGCCGCTTGTGCTCCATGGCACGTGCGGCGTTTCGATGGCGGACATTTCGAAGGCAGTGAAATCCGGCATGACGAAGATCAATTTCGGCGAGGGTATCCGGATGAACTACATCCGGTATTACAACGAGCTCACTGGAACGCTGAACCACGAACATCACGACTGGCGGATTGCCCGCGCCGCCAAGGACCGGCTGAAGGAGGACATCAAGGAAATCATCCGCGCCGTCGGCTCCGAAGGAAAAGCCGACCGCTTCACCGGCAAGTGATGCGAACTGGGGTAACCACGAATGGACACCAAGGAACACGAAGGTGAGGTCGGACTGACGGGCTTACCTCGCAGGCGACGAGTCGTTCGCGGTTTCCTTCGACTGCGTGGATTCTTGTCACTTCACGGGGTGAACCTGTGGACGTGCGCCCATCGCTCGGGCGTCGCGGATCCAAGGAGGCGCGGAAGGGACGCCACGCCCTACCCTGTCCGAACAATTCTGTATGGTAGGGCGGCCAGTCCCTTGGCCGCCTCGGTTAGGGCGGTGCCGTGTCAGAGTGCCCTCGCCGCGCGGGATCGTGCGGGCGCCACGCCTCGCGGGGTGAGGTCACCCCGCCTACAAGAAACCCGATTCTGCCTCGCCGCCGCGTTCGCGGTTCTGGTCGGGACGACCTTCGCGACGGCGGCCGCGCAGCCGACCGTCACCGCGCGAATCGGGGCGCCAACCTCCGCAACGCCCATTCCCCGGGACTTCATCGGGCTGAGCGTCGAGATCACCAACATCACGCCCGACAAGACCGGCGCGTACATGTTCAGGGGCGCGAACCAGCCCGTCATCGATCTCTTTCGCCAGGCTGGGATCCGCAACCTGCGCGTCGGCGGCGGAACGGCGGAGCCGAAGAGCGGCGATCCCGTCAAGGATGCCGCGATGCCGGTCCCCACCCACCGCGACATCGACCAACTCTTCGCCTTCGCCAAGGCCGCCGACGTGCGCGTGATCTACACGCTCCGGCTCCTCAACGGCAGCGAGCGGGCGGCCGTCGCGACGGCGAAGTACATCATGGACCGGTACGCCGGGCAGCTCGACTGCTTCCAGATCGGCAATGAGCCCGACTGGCACGCCTACCACACATACCCGGGACACCGGCGCGATCCCGCGATCTTCGAGACCGTCCCGGGCGAACCCGGCTCGGCCTATCCCTCGTACCTGAAGCAATGGCGTAAATTTGCCGCGGCGATCCGGGCGGCAGTGCCCAACGCGACTTTCGGCGGACCCGACACCGGCTCCAACTGGCCGATCACCGGCGGCAAGGACACCGGCTTCCGCGGGAAATCATGGACCGTCGATTTTGCCGAGGACGAAAAGGGCTCGCATTATGTCACGCAGATCATGCCGCACGACTACGTCGGCCAGAGCGCCACCGGCGTCAGCGTTCCCGCGGCCGTCGACGCGATGCTGTCGCGAAAGTGGCCCGAAGTGGAGTACGCGGCGCTCTACCAGCGCGTGCTCGCGCCGGTGCAGGCCTGCGGACTGCCCTATCGGATGACGGAATGCAACGACCACACCGGCGGGGTCGACGGCGCGAGCAACGCGTTTGTGTCGGCGCTCTGGGCGCTCGACTACGCCCACTGGCACGCCGCGCACCACGCGATCGGACTGAATTTCCACAACCGCCGCTGGATCTACACGTGCACCATCGTGCAGGAAAAAACGGGCGAGTACCGGCTCAATCCGAAGGCCTATGGCCTGAGGGCCTTCAACCTCGGAAGCGATGGACGCACGGAGTCGCTCGCGATCACGAACCCGGACGGCATCAACCTCACCGGCTACGCGGTCGTTGGCCCGCACGATCATTTCGTCACGCTCATCAACAAGGAACACGGACCGGGCGCCCGCGCCGTCACAGTGACGATCGATGCCACGGGAGCCCGAACGACCCCGCCCGTCGAGGACGACCGCCCGCATCCCGCCGGCGTGATGTTCCTTACCGCGCCGGCCAACGAACCGACCGCGCGTGACGACATCACCCTCGGAGGTGATACGATCCGCGCCGACCACACGTGGTCGGGCAAATGGACCGCGGTGCGCCCCGCCCCGAGCGGCACGTACGATGTCACGGTCGCCCCGACCTCCGCCGCGATCGTTCGGATACCTCTCAATTGATCCCATGTCCTCCGATTTCGCGGATGCCTCACTCTCCCGCCGCGCGTTCGTGCGAAGCTGCGCCGTGGGCGCGCTGGCGCTTTCTTCCCACCGCATCCTGCACGCTGCCGCCTTAGGATCCGGATTCACCAGCGCCCCTCGATTCGGTCCCGCCCGCCGGATCATGCCACTCGACACGGACTGGCTGTTCGGCGGAAGGCTGTCGGACGCGTCCACCGCAGCCGATTTCAATGACGGCGGCTTCACCCGTGTGACGCTGCCACACTGCGTGACCAAACTCTCCTGGCGGGACTGGGATCCGTCGTCATGGGAGCAGCAGTGGATCTATCGCCGCCATTTCAACCTGCCGGCAAGTGCCCGCGCGGGCCGGGTGTTCGTCGCCTTTGACGGAGTGATGGTTGGGGCGACACCCGTCATCAACGGCCACGCCCTGCCGACCCATCTCGGGGGTTACCTGCCGTTCCGTCACGAACTGACCGAGCATCTCCGCGAGGGCGACAACGTCCTGGCGGTCGCCGTCGACTCGCGCTGGAGCAACGTGCCCCCGGAAGGGGCACCCGTGGGCCCAAAGCGGATCGACTATCTCGAACCCGGCGGCATTCACCGGGGCGTACGGCTCGAGATTGTGCCGCCCATCGCCATCGCCGACGTTTTCGCGAAGCCCATCAACGTGCTCGAGGCAAACCGGCGGATTGACGTCGCGTGCACGCTCGATGCGGGTGTCGCCCTGCCCGCGGGCACCCGGCTGGTGGCCGAATTGCGCGACGGTAGTCGCATCCTGGCGCACGCAGAGCGGGCGGTTGATCCCGCCGGCCCCGGTCCCGTCGCCGCCGGGTTGACGCTTTCAGACCTCGGCAACGTCGCGCTCTGGGACGTCGACCGCCCCCAGCTTTACGACCTGGTGACCACGCTGGTGATCGCCGGGCAGCCGGTTCACGACCATCGCGTCCGGCTCGGGCTGCGGGACGCCCGCTTCGAACTCGACGGCTTTCATCTCAACGGCCGCCGGCTCCAACTCTTCGGACTGAACCGTCACGAATTGTACCCCTATGTCGGCGCGGCGATGCCGGCGCGCGTCATGCGGCGCGACGCGGAAATCCTGCGCCGCGAGTTCGCCTGCAACATCGTGCGTTGCTCGCACTATCCGCAGTCGGAGGCGTTCCTCGACGCGTGCGACGAACAGGGGCTCCTGGTGTGGGAGGAAGTGCCCGGCTGGGGCTACATCGGCGACGCCGCCTGGCAGAAGCTGCTGCTCCGTGACGTGCGCGACATGATCACCCGGGATCGCAACCACCCTTCGATCGTGATCTGGGGCACCCGGGTCAACGAGTCGCCCAACGAGGAGGAGCTGTACCATCAGACGCGGGCCATCGCGAAATCCCTCGATGACTCACGTCCCACGTCGGGCACGATGACGAGCGGCTCGCGCAAGACCTGGCAGACGAAGTGGCACGAGGACGTGTTCGCCTACGATGACTATCATGCCGAACCCGACGGGACCGTGGGCATCGAGCCGCCCGTTCCCGGCCATCCCTACCTGCTGGCCGAGGCAGTTGGGCAGTTCAACTACGCCGCGCGAAAAGGCTTCAACAGCATCTACCGTCGGGGTGGCGACGTCGCGACGCAGCAGCTCCAGGCCCTGCGGCACGCGCAGGCGCACAGCCGGGCGGCGGTCAACCCGCGGATCTGCGGCGTGATCGCCTGGTGCGCCTTCGAATACGGCAGTCTCGTCAATCCCTGGCACAATGTGAAATGCCCCGGCGTGGCGGATGTTTTCCGCATCCCGAAACTCGGCGCGGCCTTTTACCGAGCTCAGGTGGACCCCGCGGTCCGCCCGGTGATCGAACCAAACTTCTACTGGGACTTCGGCGCGCAGACGCCGCGCGGCCCCGGGAAACACGCGGCAATCTTTTCAAATTGCGATCGGCTCGAGGTGTTTGTCGCCGGTGTCCACCACGCGAGCCTCACCCCCGACCGAACCGACTACCCGCACGTCCGCCACGCCCCCTCCTTCGTCGACCTTGAACTCGACGGCAGCGGTCACCCTGAACTGCGGATCGACGGCTACGTCGGCGGCCGCCGCGTGGCCTCGCGGACGTTTTCCTCCGATCCCACCCGGGATCAGTTCGTCGTCACCGCCGACGATCCGGCGCTGCGCGGCGACGGGAGCGACGCGACGCGGATCGTGTTCCGGGTCGCGGACGCCTTCGGCGCGAACCGCGCGTTCGGCGCCGGCACGGTGACCTTCGAACTCGCCGGGCCGGCTGAGCTCGTCGGCGACAACCCGTTCGTGCTCGACGATGCCGGGGGCGCCGGGGCGGTCTGGGTGAGATCGCAGGCGAGCGGGTCAGGCGATGTCATCCTCACGGCGCATCACGTCCGGCTCGGGGCCACGACGCTTCATCTCAAGATCGAACCCGCCATCAACGCCTGACGCCATGCGCCACCTCCTGCCTGCCGCAGTCACCCGCGCGGCCGTTTTCGTCGCGACCGCCGTCGCGCTGCGGGCCGCGCCGGCGACTCCGCCGCTCCGCGACCTGACTCGTTACGCCGATCCGATGTGCGGCACCGCCGGGTTTGCGAACACGTTTCCCGGCGCCACCGCACCGTTTGGAATGATCCAGTGGAGTCCCGACACCGAAGCGGGCACGAAGAAGGGCGGGTACGCGGCGACCGACAAACGGATCTCCGGGTTCAGCCTCGATCACCTCAGCGGCGCCGGGTGCGTGTATGCCGAGAACTTCTCGTTCATGCCCGTGGTTGGTCCGGTGACCAAATCACCCGGCAGCGTGCGGACGGCGTTCGCCGCCACCTTCTCGCACGCCGACGAGACCGCGAAACCGGGATATTACGCCGTGACGCTGGGCTCCGGAATCAAGGTCGAGCTGACCACGACGGCGCGGAGCGGCTTCGGCCGCTTCACCTATCCGGCCGGCGCACCGCCAACCCTGACCATCAATGGCTCGAGCGTCGTCTGGGGCGCGGCGGGCTCCGACGTGCACATCGATCCGAAGCTTCGGGCGGTGAGCGGCTCGGCCACGGGCGGCCACTTCTGCCGGTGCGGGGGATTGGGCACGGTGTATTTCTACGCCATCTTCGACCGGCCGTTCGCGAGTTGGGCCACGTGGAACGGCGACGCCCTCCGGACGGGAAGCGCCTCCGCCGACGGCGCGCAGACCGGCGCAGTGCTGACCTTTGATCCGTCCGGCGGCCGGGTCGTCATGGTCAAGGTGGAAATGTCGTACGTGAGCGTCGAAAACGCCCGGCTCAACGCCGCACTCGAGAACCCGGCGTCCGCCTTCACCTCCGGCGACTTCGATGCGGCGGTCACGTCCGCCGCAGGAACGTGGAACCGCTGGCTGAACCGCATCGAGCTCAAGGGCGGAACGGAGACCGAACGCCGGACGTTTTACTCGATGTTCTACCATGCGCTGCTCGGACCGACGATCTGCTCGGACGCCAATGGCGAGTACCTCGGCTTCGACGGCCGGGTGCACACCGTCGAACCCGGCCGCGTGCAATACGCAAATTTCTCCGGCTGGGACGTATATCGGAGCGAGTGTCAGTTCCTCGCGATGATTGCGCCGAAGGAGGCCGGCGACATGGCGCAGTCCCTCCTCATCGATTACCAGCAGAGCGGCGCGTTTCCCAAATGGGGCATTCCGGGTGGGGACTCCGGGGTGATGGTGGGCGATCCGGCGGCGGCGATGATCGCGGATTTTCATGCGCTCGGCGCGCGCGACTTCGAGGCGAAGTCCGCGCTGGACGCATTGCTTCGGGCGGCGACGGACCCCGCGGTGCATGCGCCACGAACGAAACTCTACGAACGCGACGGTTTGGAGGATTACCTGAAACTCGGGTACGTCGCCGAGGAAACCCACGGCGGCAGCGTCGGCATCACGCTCGAATATGCCTCGGCGGATTTCGGGCTGTCGCAGTTCGCGGGCGCGCTCGGCAACCAGGCCGCCGCGCGCCTCTGCCTCGCGCACGCCCAGAACTGGAAAAACCTGTTCAATCCCGCGACGGGGTATATCGCCGCGCGGCGGAAAGACGGCACGTGGGCGCCGGGATGGAGCGACGACGTCGAGAACTACGACGGCCATCGCGTTTACGTCGAAGGCACGGCGGCCCATTACGTGTGGATGGTGCCCTTCAACCTGAAAGGGCTGGCCGACGCGATGGGCGGCGCCGAGAAGGCGTCCCATCGGCTGGACGTGTTTTTCACCAAGCTGAACGCCGGCGACCACAGCCGGTATGCCGACCTCGGGAACGAACCCACGCTGCAAACCCCGTGGATCTACGATTTTCTGGGGAAACCCTGGAAAACCCAGCAAATCGTCCGCCGCGCGATGACGGAGCTGTTTTCCGACCGCTACGATGCCTACCCGGGAAACGACGATCTGGGGGAAATGTCCTCCTGGTACATTTTCGGCGCGCTCGGCATGTATCCCGAACTGCCCGGGTCTGACGTCCTGGTTCTCGGCAGTCCGCTCTTCCCCGAGGCGATCGTCCATTTGGCCGGCGGCGACCTCGTGATCCGAGGCGATGGCGCCGGGGCCGGAGCCCCCTACGTTCAGAGGCTGAAGATCGACGGCCGCGAGTGGTCAAAGCCTTGGCTGCGATTCTCGACTCTCAGCCAGGGCGCCACGATCGAGTACCGGCTGGGTCCGACGCCTCGGACCGACTGGGGCGCCGACGCCAACGATGCCCCGCCCTCCTATGGTTCTCCTTCCAATTAACCGAGATCGGCGGCCGCCGGGCCGGCGCCTGCCATGGGTTTTCCCGCTTCTCGCGCTGACGATCGGCGCCTGGGTTGCCAACGCCCGCGCCGCCGACGTCGTCCTGTCGGACGCCAGGCTCACCGCGACCTTCGATTCCGACACCGGCGCGCTGATTCGGCTCGAATCCAAACCGACGCACTGGGTCATCGAGCGCCGGCCGGAACTGGGCATCTCGTTCCGGCTCCATGCGCCGCTGCCGAACCGCCGCGACAACTTTGTCCTCGGCCAGAAGCAGCACGCCGCCGGGGTGACACGCGTGTCCGGCCACGAAGTGCGGATTCGGTGGTCCGACCTGAAGAGCGAACACGGCGGCGTTCTCCCGATGACATTCACCGCCACCGTCACCCTGCAGGACGGCGCGCTCCGGTTTGCGGGCACGCTCGAAAACAACTCGGACCTGACCGTCGAGACGGTCGACTACCCCTACTTTGGCGACCTGAACGCCCCGGGCCGCGATGTTCCGCTGGCGGCGCGGACGATGTGGTATGGCAACCTGCAGTCGGATCCCGTGTATCCGGATTTCACGAACGAAAAAGGCTACTGGGGCGTGTTCTATCCGACCAAGACCTTCGAATCGAATCGCAGCCTGTTCTGCCTGATCCAGGCGCCAACCGAGGGCCTGTATGTCGAAATGGAGAACGCGACACAGCCTTACCTGCTGCAATACACCTTCGAGCAGCATCCGGGAGTCGAGAATTCGATCGACAGCGCGGTGCCGCGCCAGGACGCGCTCTCCGGGCTGCCCGTGCACCTCGAGTTCCGGACCTGTCATTTCCTCTTCGCGCACCCGCACACCACGACGACGCTGGTGCCGGTCGTCGTCCAACCCTACCGCGGCGACTGGCACGCGGGCGTCGATCTCTACAAGCATTGGCGCGCGACCTGGTTTCAGCCGCCGCGCGTCCCCGCCTGGACGCGCGACGTGAACTCCTGGCTGCAGCTCCAGATCAACGCGCCGGAGGAGGATTGGCGCGTGCCCTACAACCAATTGGTCAAGTATGGCCAGGAGTGCGCGGACAACGGCGTCCGGGCCATCCAACTCGTCGGCTGGAACCGCGGCGGCCAGGACCGCGGGGATCCCGCGCAGGATCCGGATCCGAGGCTCGGGACGTGGCAGCAGCTCCACGACGCGATCGCGGCGATCCAGGCGAAGGGCGTGAAGATCGTGCTGTTCGGAAAGCTCAACTGGGCCGACCTCACGACCGACTGGTACAAGCGAGAACTCTACCGCTACGAGGCCCGCGATCCCTACGGCCTCCGGTATGAACAGGGCGGCTACAGCTACTACACGCCCACGCAACTCGCCGGCATCAACAACCGCCGCCGCGCGGTGATGGATTTCCTCGATCCCGCCTACCGGGACGTTGCGACGCACGAGTTCGAAAAACTCCTGAAGCTCGGCGCGGCGGGGTGGCTCTTCGACGAAAACTGCCACCACGGCCCGGTGAAGTACAACTTCGCGCCGGGGCACGGGTACACCCCGCCCGGGTTCATCTACGGCGGCGACCTGCCGCTCGCCCGGCAGCTCCGCGCGGCCGCGGACAAGGTCGACCCAGATTTCGTTTTCGCCGGCGAAGGACACATGGACTGGCTGAAGCAGGTGTATCCGCTCTCCTATTTCCGGATCACGGCGGCGTCGACCGCCGTGGACCGGTACATCGACCCGCAGGAGCCTCTGATGGTCGCGGTCACCGGCATCGACGACCGCGAGATGCTTAACCTGACCCTGCTCGACCGCTACATCATCAGCTACGAGCCCTACAACTTTAAGGGCCACGTGACGGATTTCCCACTCACGCTTGCATACGGGAAAAAGATCGACGCCCTCCGTCGCCGGTATCGGGCCTGGCTGTGGGACGCCGACTTTCGGGACACCCTGGGGGCGACCGTGACCGCCGATGGCGCGCACCGGTACTCCGTGTTCGTCGGCCGGGATGGCCGGCGGGCGGTCGTGGTCGTCAACCAGGAAAAGAACCGCCCCATCACCGCGAAGGTTGCCCTGCCGAATGCCGGCCGGCTCGCAAGCGTCACCCCGGAGGCTCCCGACACCAGACGGTGCGACGGAACGTTGGAGATTCCGCCGCGCTCGGCCGCGGTCGTGCTGGAAACCGGGCCAATTGGCGGTCCTCCTCTCCAGCGCTGAAGCAAACGTGACGCTGGTTTCGGCTTTTCAGCGTTTCCGCATTTCAGTTTTCCTCCCGGATGCTTCCCTCCCTCCGCACTGACCCCCGGATCGTCCTTACCCTCGATGCCGGCGGATCGAGTTTCCGGTTTTTCGCCACCCAGGGCGGCCGGACGATTCTCGAGAGCCCGCCGGCGCCCTCGCACGGCGACGACCTGCCGAAGTGCCTCGACGTCCTGATCAACGGGTTTTCGGCCATGCGCGCACGCTGCGCGACGCCGCCGGTCGCCATCAGCTTCGCGTTTCCCGGGCCCGCCGATTATCCCAACGGCGTCATCCGTGATCTGCCGAACCTGCCGGCGTTTCGGGGGGGCGTTCCGCTCGGGCCGATTCTCGAGGCGAAGTTCGGGCTGCCGGTCTTCATCAACAACGACGGCCAGTTGTTCGCGTACGGCGAGGCCGTGGGCGGCTTTCTGCCGGAGATCAACGATGCCCTCGCGCGCTCCGGGTCGCGGAAACGCTACCGCAACCTTCTCGGTGTGACACTGGGCACCGGTTTCGGTGGCGGGATCGTCCGGAACGGGCACCTGGTCCCGGGCGACAACGGCGGCGCCGGGGAAGTCTGGCTGCTGCGGAACAAGCTCGATCCGGCGCTCAACGCGGAGGAAGGCGTGTCCATCCGCGCCGTGCGACGCGTTTACGCCGAAAGGGCGGGAATTGCGCCCGCCGCCGCACCCGATCCGAAGACCATCAATCAGATTGCGCGCGGGGAGACCGCCGGAAACCGGCCCGCCGCCCTCGAGGCGTTCCGCCGGCTTGGCGAGGTCGCCGGCGATGCGATCGCGCAGTCCCTGACCCAGGTCGACGGGCTGGTCGTGATCGGCGGCGGATTGTCGAAGGCCGCGGACCTGTTCATGCCCGCGCTCATCGCCGCCGTGAACGATGTGTACCTCAAACCCGGCGGCCCGCTGCGGCGCTTCGGACCGGAGGTGCTGAACCTCGAGGATCCCACGCAGCGCGCGAAATTCCTCCGCGGCAGCCATGCCGAGATCCCCGGCCCCGGCACGGCGCGGAAAGTCTGGTTCGAGCAAGCCCCGTTGAGCGGGATTGGCCTGAGCCGGCTGGGCACCAGCGAGGCGATCACGCTTGGTGCATACGCCTTCGCGCTGCTCGCGCTCGCCGAACGCGCATAACGCCCGACGGCGCCCGGGCGCGACGCTTCCCTTTCTACGCATCACATGAGACGTCTCGCCCTGTTCACCCTGCTTCTGCTGCCGGCCATCGTGCAGGCCGGCGGATCAACCGACCTCGCCTCGCTGGTCAACCCGATCATCGGCACGACCGGCCCCGCCGGTGTCGTCAACTACGGCGGCGTCTGTCCCTGGGTTACCCCTCCGCACGGGATGACCAACTGGACCCCGATGACCCAGGAAAACGGAATCAGCCGGCTGCCATACCGGCATGAGCAGCGGACGATTGTCGGGTTCATGGCCACGCACCAACCAACCGTGTGGATGGGCGACTACGGGTTTCTCACCCTGATGCCGGAATCAGGCGACGCGCACGTCCGCTTGAAGGAGCGCGGACTCCCGATCGTGCCCGGCAGCGAAAAGTCGAAACCCTACTCCTACTCCGTCGCGCTGGGCGACCCGGCCGCGCCGCTCCGGACCGAGATGACGGCATCGGCCCGCGCCGGCATGTTCCGAATCACATATCCCGCCGGCGCGCCGGCGCGGCTGTTCCTCGAGCTGAGCCGGGTGCCGGGCTTCGACGGCTGGGTGAAGGTGTCCGCCGACCACCGGGAGATCGTCGGGTACAATTCCGGCCGGCACAATGTGTTCCGCGGAAAACCGATGGGACCCGCGTTGAAGCACTTCCACGGATGGTTCGTGATCCAGTTCGACCGGCCCTTCGATTCGTTCTCGACGTGGTCCGATGCCGCGGATCCCTCGACGGCGCCGCAGGGCCCGGCGATCCACCCGGGGCGCGACGAAATCCGCGGCGTGCGCGTGGGCGCCGTGGCGACGTTTCGCGAGTCCGCGCCGCTGCGGGTGCGGATCGGTTCGTCGTTCATCAGCCTGGACCAGGCGCACGACAACCTGCGCCGCGAAATCCCGGATTGGAATTTTGACGCGCTCGAGCAGCGGACCCGTGACGCGTGGGATGCGGCGCTCGGACGCATGCAGATCGAAGGCGGCAGTCCGGACGAGCGCACCGTCTTCTACACCGCGCTCTATCACTGCCTGCTTTTTCCGCGGCGTTTCGATGAGTACGGCCGGTACTACAGCCCGTTCGACGAGAAGATTCACCACGGCGTCTCCTACAACGATTATTCGATGTGGGACACCTTCCGCGCCCTGCATCCGCTGCTGACGCTGATCGCACCGGAACAGGTGTCACCGATGATCCAGTCGCTCGTGCAGATGTACGAACAAGGCGGCTGGATGCCGAAATGGCCGAATCCCACCTACACGAATATCATGATCGGCACCCCGGCGGACGCGATTGTCGCCGACGCGTACGTGAAGGGGTTTCGCGATTACGACGTGGCGAAGGCCTACGCAGCGGTGCGCAAGGATGCGATGACGCCGTCGGACGGCGACACCGGGAAACGCTGGGCCGATCGCGCGGCGTGGACCTCGTACGAAGCGCGGGAGGGTCTGACCTACTACAAGACGCTGGGCTACGTGCCGGCGGACAAGACGAACGAGTCGGCTTCGTGCACGCTCGAGTTCGCGTTCGAGGACTACTGCGCGGCCCAGATGGCCCGGGGGCTTGGCCACGACGGGGACGCGAAGCTCTTCCTCCAGCGTTCGGAAAACTATCGCAACGTGTTCAACCCAGCGACCGGGTTCATGGCCGGCCGGCTTTCCAACGGCACGTTCGTTCCCGGCGATGGACGGGAGTACCACGCCTTCACCGAAGGCAGCGCGTGGACGTACCAGTTCTGCGTGATGCAGGACGTCCCCGGGCTGATTGCCCTGATGGGACGCGACGCCTTCATCCAAAAACTCGATGAGAATTTCAGCGCCGGGCACTACGCGTACGACAACGAGCCGGAGAACCACTACCCGTATCTGTATGACTGGGTCGGCGAACCGAAAAAAGCCCAGCGAATCCTCACCGACGTCGTGGAGAAGAATTATCGCAACACGCCCGATGGGATCACGGGCAACGACGATTGCGGGCAGATGTCGGCTTGGTATGTGTTCACGACGCTCGGCTTCTATCCAGTCGCCCCGGCATCCGGCGAATACGCGATCGGCCGGCCGTTCTTCCACCGCGCGACGCTGCAACTCACGTTTCCCGTCCGGAAGACCGTCACCATCATCGCGCACCATCTCACCCCGGAAAACCAGTACGTGACCTCGGTCCGCGTCGACGGACATCTGCTCACGCGGCCGTTCATCACGCATGCGGAGCTCGTCGCGGCGAACCGGATCGAGTTCGAGATGGGCCGGCGCTAAGCCGGCGTAGTTGGTGGCTGGAAGATTTCGCCCGCCCCCGTGCGACGGCGCGTCAGCGGATCGACCAGTCGGACCGCATCAGGCGGCGCAGTCCGGCCGCCGCGAGCAAGACCGCACTCTCGCCATCGCAGAAGCCACCGACGACCCGGGCGCGCTCCCGCATCCGGCGCAGGATCCCGCGGAGACAATCGTTCGTCCGCAACTGCCGCCACCGCGCCCGCGGAAAGTCAAAATAGGTCAGCGTCTCGTCCACCCGCTCCGCCAGAAAATCGGCCGCCTCGTCGACCCGGTTGCGCCGCCATTCAGCAATGAGCTCGTCGGCGCGGCGCCGCGCCGTTTCCCGGTCCCGGGCCGAGTGAATTTCGCCCAACCGGTCCTTCGCCTCGCAAAGGTGGCGTGATGGCAGCCAGTGGAGGGCCTGCGCCGCGAGCGTGGTGACACATCCCTGATAGGCCGCCTGCGGAAATACCTTGCGCACCCGGTTTCGGAGCGGCGAACCGGGCTCCCCGATCACGAGCCGCACGCCGCTCAGGCCGCGCGCCTTGAGGTGGCGGAGGAAGACCTCGGCTGAATCCTCATCGATGGCCCCTTCCCCCACGCCCAGCACGTGGCGGTCGCCCGACTCCGTCTGGCCGATCGCGATGATCACGGTTGCCTGTTTCCCGTCCGATTTGATCCGCCCCTTCAACCAACTGCTCTCGATGTAAACGACGGGATAATCGTCCTGGATCCGCAGGTTCCGCCACGCGGTGATCCGCCGGGCAATCCGCTCTTTCAGGTCAACGACGTCCGCGACGGAAACGGCATCGCCCCAGAGCGTGTGGGTCACCCATTCGATGTTCCAGAGCGACAGGTTGGCGTAGTAAAGCTCGAGAACCGTTTCCTCGACCGAGCGGTAATGTTCGTAATGCCGGACGATCGCCGTCTGGAGCGGAAGATTTCGCATCTTCGGCATCTCCGCGAGGAGGCGCGACGCGGTCCGCGTGTTCGCGACGCGAGCGAGCCGGGCAGTCCGTCGCGCGTTCGGTTGGCGGGGCGCCGGAGCTGCCTCCGGAACGCCGTACGACGTGGGTCCCGAATCCGTCGGGTCGTCGATTGCGAGGTCGGAAAGATCGGAATTCATCATTGGGCCGCCGCCGTTGTCGCGCTGGGGTCTCCCGTCGGGGGCGGGGCGGCGTCCGTGGCGGACGGTGGCCCAAGCAGCTCCGTCAGGACTGGCCGCAACGCGTCGGCCCAGACCTGGTAACCCTTGAGGCTCGGGTGCAGGTGATCGACGGTCATCCCGTCGAAAAGCCGGCCGGACTTGTCCGCCAGCCGATCGTTGATGTCGAGGAACCGCACCGTCTTGCCGTTGGCGAAATCCGCGAGCCTGCGGTTCACCGCGAAGATCACCGGATTGGCGGCCGTGCTGTCGTTGCGCGGAAAAATCGCGGTGAGAACGATCGTGGCGCCGGGCGCTTTTCGCCGGCAGGCATCGAGGATCGCCTTGATGCCCCTCGGCACATCGGCCGCGGCATCCGCCGCCGGTCGCCGCCCGATATTGTTCGTCCCGGCGAGCAGGACGATCACCTTGGGATTCACGCCGTCGAGCTCACCGTGTTCGAGGCGCCAGAGAATATTCTGGGTGGTGTCCCCGCCCCAGCCGAAGTCGGCGGCGTTCCAGCCGTGGAACGTCTCGCGCCAGTGGGCGAGAAAATCCGGATAATCCGTGGCCCCCCAGCGGCGGGTGATCGAGTCACCGAGAAAGTACACATCGATCCGACCCTGATGCGTCTTCTCGAGCAACTGTTGGTGCGCGATCTGCGATCCGCGATCGGTCCGGGCCAGCGGCTGGTCGGCGGGAACCGCCGCGACCAATCGCAGCGACGTCGCCGCGACGAGGACGAACCCGAGGAAAAAGCGATGATCTGGTTTCATGGTCGGATCACGCCACGCGGGTCAGCCGCTTCTCGGTGCAGGACGCGCGCGGCCCGGTCCACCGGATTTCGGATCCCCGCACGGGCAACGACTCGCCGTCCGTCCAGGACCCCTCGACCAGCGTTTCCATCGCGCCCTCGGGCAGCCCGCGCAGGTTCTGGTGCATCTGCGTCACGAGCAGCTCGGTGGCGACCTCCCCCACCCGCTCGCACCGCTCCCGAACGCCGGCGACGCCGGTTTCCGAACCGTCGAGGAAGAGATCCGCGTAGGCGATGTCCCGCGGGACGACGAGTCCGAGCGCTTCGAGTTGACCGCGGACCTGTCCTGAGGCGCCGAGTACGACTTCCGGCTGGTGGCGGCGCAGCCACGTATCCAGGACCGGGAGCGGGACCGGACATCCCTCGGCCTCCTCCAACCCGGCGCCATCGAAGCGGCCCGCGCCGTGCCAGAGAATTGGAACGCGTTCGTCGGCCGGCCCCCGCGCCTGTTCGACCAGGAAACCGGCTGACCAGGCCTGGTCGGCGCAATCGTCCCAGGCTCGCGGCATGACCACGCCGATTCGCGTGTAACCGGCGGCCCGGATGTGCCGCATCGCCATTCTCATCGCCCCGGAGCGATCGTAACTCACCCGGTTGAGGGCGGGCGCATGCGGGAAGCACCCGATTTTCACCGCCGTGACGCGGGGCCACTCCATTTCCAGGAGCGCGTCACAATCATCCCGATGCGACGCCAGGATCACGCCGCTGACGCCACGGTGAAAGAGCATGTTGCCAAACCGGCGCGGCGACATTCCGGGTTCGCCGAACCAGAAATGCTCGAGCTGAAATCCGAGCTGCGCGGCGCGACGCTGGGCGCCGACATGATATCGGGCGTGCGCCGGTACATTCTGCCATCCCCAGCGGGAGTTCCAGTTGGTCACGTAAGCCAGCGTCTCGTGACGCCGGTTGGGCGTCCTCCCGTTCCGGTACGCGATCAGCGCCTGCAGGACAGGATCCGGGCTGTACCCCAACTCCTCGGCGATGGCGTGGATTCGTTTGCGGGTGGCTTCGGGAATCGAGGGACAATTGCGGAGCGCGAGTGAAACCGTGGTGTTGTGCACGCCCGCCACATGGGCGATTTCGGACTGGGTAACGCGCGTCTTCATGGTTCGGAGGTGTCAGCGGTTCGGTTGGTGTTTCGGCTCAAACGGGGCGGCAGGCGCCTCGGCGCGGTCGGCTTACCCGCCCGGACTTGCGTGTCGGCGACGTGCGGTTCCCGGGGGGTTGCCGCAATCCGAGTGCCTGATCCCACATGGCGCGGCGGTGATCATGTGGGCGGGGTGCGCTCACCCCGCGTGGCGCAACGCCCGTCTGCTCCGACAGGGTAAGGCTCGCCCGCTCACAGCGGCCGGAATTCGGTGCCTCGCGACAGACTGGGATCGATTTCGCGACGGGGTCGGGTCGACACGTCACCACGGGTCCGCCCAGATGGAGGCCGAAAGTCAGGAATTGGGGTAAGGCACGAGGTATCACGAGCCGGGCAGCGGAACGATGTCACCCGGCCGGCCCAACACCGGGCAACTCCTCAGTGGTGTAATCCGGACTACCACTTTGGAGGTAGACCGACGCCGCTTCAGGTCGCCGGCCGCCGCTTCAAAGCCTCGCCAGGAAACGACTTTACCCGAACACCGGCCGGACGCACGCTGCGGCCCCGGTTCAAACGATGCACCCCGCCGAAATTGTCGTGTTTGCGCGGCTCTCCGCCGACCGGCTCCATGGGAGGGGTCGCCGCCGATGGCTGGCGTTTGTGGTGCTCCTGATGGCGATCGCCTGCATCGCGCCAGCCGGATCGGCGGCGCCAGCCGAACCGGCAAGTGCGATTCGCGGCCTGCCGCTCACGCGCTATTACCCCTTCGAGGAAATCGGCGATGTGTCGCGCGGGGCGCGACTGTCCTTCGACCGCTTCGGACGGCTCGGCGTGCTCCAGGATGGCTCCTATTCGGTCCTGAACGATGCGACCTGGGTCGAGCTGGCGGAGCGCAATGCCGGAGGCGCGCCGATGCAGGCGATGATCACCGGCGCCGATGGACACACCTACTACGGATGCCTGGGCAACTGGGGTCGCGTCGAGCGGACGGCACGCGGCCGCCTGCGGACGCGCTCCCTCGTGCCCGCGAACGCCCCGGGATGGATCGCCACCTCGAACATGACCGAACTTGTCGGCACCCGGACCGGCGTGTATTTCGCCGGCTGGAACGGTGTGGCGTATCTCGACTTCGCCACGCATGCGACCGCGTTCATCCCGGTGCCGGAGCTCTCGCGGGCGTTCGCCCTCGGCGATCAGGTTTTCGTTGCGCCGCACAACCGGCTGATCCAGGCGATCGACCTCGCCACCCGGACCATCCACCCGGTGCCCGGCACGGACTTCGACGGCTTCGCCGTCGATCAAGTCGCGTCGCTCGGCAACGGACACGCCCTGATCTCGACCATCGACGGCCGGATCTACGACTTCGATGGCACCCACGTCCGGCCCTGGAATGTGGCGCTGGGAGCCGACATGAACGACCGCGTCACGGCGATCCGCCCGCTGGTCGACGGTGGCGTCGCGGTCGCGGTCAGCGGACGCGGGCTGTTCCTGGTTTCCCCGCAGCGCGACGTCACGCTCGCCCTCGACAGCCCCGCGTACCACCGCGTGACGGATCTGGCCACGCGCGAGCCGGGCGTGCTCTGGGTCGAAACCGAAAGCGGCGTGGAAAAGATCCTGTACGGCGGCCCCGTCACGCTCTTCGGACAGCGCCTCGGCCTGCCGGTGAGCTGGCCCCAGGTGGTGCGCTGGCACGATCACGTTTACGTCATCTCGGGCGGCCGTCTCTACGAATGTCAGCCGAGCAACCGTCCGGGCGGCGCCAGCCGGTTCGAACTGGTCCGGCACCAGCCCCCGCCGGGAGCGTGGGCCGTGGCGGCGGACGGCACGGACCTGCTGGTGGGAAATCCGAAGGGGGTGTATGCGAACGAAAATGGCCACTTCACGCAGGTGCTCGACATGGACACGGCGCGACTCGTCCTCGTCCCCTCGGGCATCTGTTATGCGATCGGCAAGCAGATCGCGGTCCTGCGCCGGACCGACGGCACCTGGAAGGAATGCGCTCCCCGCGTTCCGGGTTTCGGCTACCCGTCGATCGTCCACCCCGCCGGCAATTCGGCCTGGATCGAGCTCGGCCCGAACCGCGCCGCCCGCGTCACGCTGCAGGACGGCCGCCTGCAGACGCGGCTCTTCGATCAGTTTCCCTGGCCCGATCCGCGCTGGATCAACATCGGGGTCGTCGGCGACACCGTGATCCTCAGCGGACCAAACTCAGGGCGGTTGTTCTTCGACGAAAAAACCGGGCGGCTCACCACCACGTCCCCGCTCGAAGCGCTGCTGGACCGGGCCCCATACTGGATCGACCGCATCCAGGAGGACGAGCAGGGAACGCTGTGGGCCGCGTACGACCACGGACTTTTCACGATCACGCGATCCGGCGGACGCGAGCAGTACGACACGAGCACCTTCGACGCGATCCACGACCGGATCCCGCTGATCCAACTCCTCCCGGGGGGCGACGTGTGGCTCTCGAGCGGGCAGACGCTCTATCATGTCGACCGGCGCTCGGGCGGCAACCAGCGCCACGCGTTCCGCCCGATCCTCATCTCGCTCGCCGACGCGCGCACAAACCGCGACCTCTTCCAGGGCGACAACCGCGCCCCGACGCTCGGTTCGATTCCCTACGTCGAAAACAGCCTGAGCTTCCGATTTTTCGCCGGCAGTTACGCGTCGCGCCGCCCCCCGGTGTACGAGTACCGGATCAATCGCGGCGGCGGTGAATGGGCGACCCTTGGCACGGGCTCCGTCCTGAATTTTCCCGAGCTGCGCGAGGGCGACTACCACGTGGACGTGCGGCTCACCGATCCCCATGGCCCGATCGGCGTCCCGCTGTCGCTCAATTTCACCATCCTGCCCCCGTGGTACCGCACCTGGTACGCGTACCTCGCGTGCGGGCTGGCGCTGGCGCTGGCCATCGTGTCCCTCGTGCGCTGGTCCGTGCAACGGACGCACGCCCGCAACGTCGTGCTGGAGCGGCTCGTCGAACGCCGCACCAACGAGCTCCGCGAGACGATGGAAAAGCTGAACGAGGAAACCCGGAATGCGGCGACGCTCGCCGAGCGCGGACGGCTGGCCGGCGAGATCCACGACAGCCTGCAGCAGGGGCTGAGCGGCCTGATGCTGAATCTCGACTCCACCCTGAAGCTGCCGGGGCTGACGTCGGAGATCCGGTCCCGCCTGCATGTCGCCCGCAACATGGTTTCGTTCACGCGGCACGAGGTGCAGCAGACGATCTGGGGGCTCGAGTCCCCGCTGCTCGAAGGAGCCGAGCTCGGCGACGCGCTACGGCGCATGACCTCGCTGATCAACTCCGGAACCGCGCCGATCGACGTCGCGCTCACGGGCGACGCGGTGCCGCTGGGCTCCGCGATCAAGCACCACCTGCTCCGGATCGCCCAGGAGGGCATCACGAACGCCGTGCGGCACTCCGGGGCGGAGCGGATCACGGTCCGGCTCGACTACGCGGCGGACGCCGTGACCCTCCAGATCGTGGATGACGGCCAGGGCTTCGATCCCGACAGCGTTCTCGCCCGGGGAATCGAGCATTTCGGCCTGCGCGGCCTGCGTGGCCGTGCGACCAAGATCGGCGGGAAACTCACGATCGAAAGTGCACCGGGCCGGGGCACCAGCATTCGCGTCACCGTGCCCACGACCGCCACGCCGCCTCCTGAACCTCATGCAACCTCACGGGCCATCTGAGAAGATCCGGATCCTCCTCGTCGACGACCACATCGTCATGCGGATGGGACTCGTGCTGGCGACCAGCACCGAGCCCGACATGGAGGTGATCGCCGAGGCGGATAACGGCGTCGAGGCGATCGAAGCCTTCCGGCTGCACCGGCCCGACGTGGTCGTGCTGGATTTGCGGATGCCGAAGCAGAACGGGATCGAGACCATCCGGATCCTGCGCGAGCAGTTCGAGGACAGCCGCGTGCTGGTGTTCAGCAATTACGCCGGGGGCGACGAGGTCTATGAGGCGCTGAAGGCCGGCGCGTCCGGGTTCGTGGTGAAGGAGATGGCGCTGGAACGCCTGCTCGAGGCGATCCGCCAGGTGTATCGCGGCGAACGCTACATTCCGCCCGAGATCTCCGCCCGGATGAACGGCATGGTCCTCTCGCAACTCTCCGCGCGCGAACTCGACGTCCTGCGGCTCGTGGCGAAGGGACTCAGCAACAAGGAAATTGGGACCTCGCTCCACGTCGCAGAAGGCACGGTGAAGGTCCACGTGAAGAGCATCCTCAGCAAGCTGGCGGTCTCGGATCGCACCCAGGCCATCGTCTCCGCCGTGAAGCGCGGCATCATCCAGATCGAATAACGCCGACGACCGCCGCCCGCGGGCACCGCGCTCAATCGGGACGCCGACCGTGCTCCCTCTCTCGTTTTTCGCCGAGCAGCCACGCCGCGATTAAATCCGGTTTAGAGCAATTTATACAAAGAACGAGTCGATCGCCGGTGCGATGCCTCAGGTGGCAGGGCTGGGACTCCGCTCCCAGCCAGCCATGGCGCGGAAGGGACTCCGCGCCCTACCGGCACTACGACTCAAGTTGCACCGCGCTAGCGCTGATCCGCGGCGCCTTTCGCGATCGCGTCGTGCTGACGCTGATAGCGCTTTGCCGCATTATACAAATTGTAGTCGCGACGCACGGTTTGCAGCGCGGTCAGTTGGTCCCTTTCTGTAGGCCGCGAGCTTGCTCGCGCCAAATGTCGCCAACAGCACGTGTCGCCGCACAGGTAGCTCCGCCCCTCACCCTCTAGAACGTTTCCCAATCATTTTTCACTACCCATGTGGATCGGCGCCGTGGACAACGGATCGTCGGTGACCGACGGACGAATGCGCTTTCCGCCGCGCAGCATGCCGTGATCAGGCATGATCACGGACGCACAAAACGATCTTTCATCGCCCGGCCATGGAGGCGCCCCCCAATATTAAAGATCCAAGAACGCCGGTGGGGTTGTGGGTGGGGCGAATTCGCGGGCTTGCGCCGGGGGCCAGGGAGCCGATACCCAATTCCCCCTCGGATCGCGCCTGATGGTGGCTGCCACGGACAGAACGGGCCGGCCTGAGTTCGTCTTCCGCCGTGCCTGTTTCCGCTCCTTCGTCAGTCGAAGCCTCCGCGCCACGTCGATCCTGGCGCGCGTGGTGCCTCACCCACCGCTGGTTTCTGCTCACCGCGGCATTCGCCTGTCTCGTCTTCGGTGCGGTCGTGACGCAGGGCACCGGCCGTATTCTGGCGGCGGAGCCTTTCGGGTCGTTCTACGACGCCCAGGCGGAAAGTCTCCTCAACGGGCACCTCGACGTCCCGCCCGAGGCGATCGAGTTCGAAGCGTTCGTTCACGATCACAAATCCTACGGCTATTTCGGGCCGACGCCCGCGCTCCTGCGGCTGCCCTGGGCCCTGATCCACGCGGAGCACGGCCGGCTGACCCGGCTGTATCTTCTCGGCTATTTCGCCGCCTCACTCCTCGCCGCGTACCTCCTGCTCCGCGATGTCTGCGCCCGGCGGACGGGCGGCGGGGCACCGCGTCCCCCCTGGATCATTCTGGTCGTCCTCAACGCCGGGCTCGGCAGCACGCTGCTTTACCTCGGCAGCCGCGCGTATGTTTATCACGAGGCGATTCTCTGCGGCGTCGCGTTCGCCCTGTGGAGCATCTGGGCAACACTGCGCTATGCGCGGACCACGGCGCTCCGCTGGGCGCTGGTCGCGGTTGGATGCGGCTTGCTTTCGCTCCACGCGCGGGCCCCCACCGGCCTGTTCTCGCTCACGTGCCTCGCGCTCGCGGCCGCGTGGATCGGCTGGCGCCGCTGGCGGAGCGGAACCGGAGTCGGCTCCGCCGTCGGGATCATCGGTGCCGCCGTGCTGGCGCTCGCCAGTTTCAATGCGCTCAGCTACCTGAAGTTCGGCACGTTCGAGGGGTGCCCGTTGCGGATGAACATCCAGTACACGCCGGAGCGACTGGCCCAGTTTGGCGGACGAGAATTTCATGCCGGCAACCTGGCTTACGGCCTCTCCGCCTATTTCGGACTGCACGTCGCCACGAAGCCGTACTTTCCGCTCATCGCGCCCGTCGCGGTCGACCCGGCCCGCTTCGCCGGAGCCAAGGTGGATCTCACCGAGGGGATTCTCGGGATCCCGTTCGCCATGCCTGGCCTGACGCTCGCCGCGCTGCTGGGCCTCGGCGTCATCGTGGTGCGCCGCCGGGAATTGACCGGAGCGGCGGCCCTCGTGTGGCTGGGCGTCGTCCCCATGACGACGGCGCTATGCATCGCCGTCGCGTTCGCACATCGCTATACGGCCGACTTCTGTCCCTTCCTGATCGCCGCCGCGATCGTCGGCATCGGTGCCTTGGATCAGCTTGCACCACGCATGCGGACAATCGCCGCCGTGGGATTGAGCCTCGCGACCTTCGGTGCGGTGGCGGTGACCTTGACCATAACCCTGGACTACCAGGGCCGCGGCGTTTGGGGTGTCCCTCTGGCAACGCGCCAACGCTACGCCGATCTTTCGCAGGGCATCGATCACGCCCTGGGGCTCAAGAACCCGGCCGGGTATGATGCGAAACGACTCGGGGTGTCCGGCCAGGACCGGCACTTTGCCGAATGGCTGGTGATGAACCTGACGTCGGATCCGGCCCGCCAGCCGCAGGCGATCGCGGAGTGCCGCAAGGTGATATCGTTCTTCCCCGAATATGCCCCGGCCTACCTCCGGCTTGGCACGCTGCTGATTGACAATGGCTCATTCCAGGACGCCGTCGCCACCTATCGGAGTGTGCTGACGCTCTATCCGGGCTTCGTCCCCGCCCACTTCAATTTGAGCGCTGCGTATTTTCGACTCGGCCAGTTGGACGACGCGCTGGCGGAGATCCAAACCGTCCTTCGACTGACCCCGCAGGACCCCGACGCCAAACGAGCGCTCGCCTTCATCCAAGCCGCCCGCCGCCAGCGGATGGAGGCAGGGCACTAGCGCAAAGACCCGACCGACTCACGACGACCCACCGCGGTCCGTGCGGTCAGGCGGACCGACTGAGCTGCCCGCCGTGGGCTGCCCGCTTGCGGGCGCCGGTTCCGATCCGGGCGCGAGCAAGCTCGCGACCTACAACGGCTCGGCCTTCGCGCCGGCTGGCCGACACCACGCGTGCCAGCCCGAGGGGTACGTCGGGCCTCACCTTCGCCTGAGCGGTACATGCGGGCCGCTGAGCTGCCCGCCGTAGGCCGCCCGCTTGCGGGCGCGATTG
>DASZYH010000244.1:0-2720 GCA_035545515.1 Opitutaceae bacterium | reverse complement strand
ACCCCGGCGAGAGGATCCCGTTCCGCCACCGGAGGTTCAACCCGGCGGGGACAGGGACGAGCCGCGTCCGGCTAATATACCGTCCCGACCCCACTGCGGAACGACGGCGCGACCGCTACGCTCGGCCGTCATGAGCAGCACGCATCGCACCGCCCGCCCGGCACGCCCCGCGAAACTTCGCCGCGCCCCGGCGGACCGCGGCGTGCCCTTCCGCGTCTTCATCGGTTATGGTGACGTGCCGGCGGTCCGCTGCGCGACCGCGGCGCTCGCCGACGCCATCCGCTCCACCGGACGAAAATTCGACCTCCAGCCGATGCTGTGGACATTTGCGCAACTCGCGAGCGGGCACTGGCGCCTGCGCGCGGTGCGCGCGGCGCTCGAGGCCGACATCGTGGTGCTGGCCAGCAGCACCCCCGCCGAGAATCCGTTTCTCGAAACGTGGGTCGAGGCCTTCCTCGCCGCGAAGCGGGGCCGCTCCGCCACCCTCGTGGCCGTCGCCGGCTCCGAAGCGTGGACGATCTCGATCGAGGAGGCGCATCCCACGCCGGACGAGGAACACGGCCTCATCCCCTCGCAACCGGAATCCGTTCTCGCCGAACCGGCCTGAGCGGCTCCGGCCTGAGCCGGAACCGCCATCGGCCGAACCCGTCAGGGCCCCGGCACCTCGTACACCTCGACCAGGCCGGTGCCCGTCCCCCCGTTGACGCCGCTCACCATGGCGCTGTACGCGCCCGGTTGCAGGGTGATCAGGAGTGACGAGTCGGGACTGCCGGCCGGCAGCGCAAAGGCACCGGTCGCCGTGGCCGCCGCGGAGATCTGGGCGGCCGACGCCGGCGCCGGACCGCCGGCGACCGTCTGCCCGGTCGACCAGTTGTCGTTCTGCGCGACGAGCGTGTTGCCGGACGCATCCGTGCGATAAAGTTCGAGCTTCGGATCAGACACCGCATCCGTCACCCCGTAGTTGGCCAGCGCGGGACCAATGCCGCGGACCAGCACCTGTTTCGGCGTCGTACCCTTGATCACGAAGCCGGCCACCAGCACGCCGTCACCCGTATCGACGTACCCGCGGGTCGAGAGGTTGGTCACGCGGTTGGCGGTCGATCCGTCGACATCGTAGACCTCGACGAGGGCGATGCCATCGCCGCCGTTCGTCCCGACCTCGGCGGTGTACGCGCCGGGGGAAAGCGTCAGCAACACGGCTCCGTCCGTGCTGTTCGCCGGAAGGGCAAACGCCCCGACCTTCGTCGCGGCCGCGCTGATCGTGGCGTCACCGCCCCAATCCTCATTCTGCGCGACCAGCTTCGAGCCGGAGTAGACCTGGACCGACGGATTGGGCAGGAACCCCGTGACGCCGTACTGGGACAGCGTCGGGCCCACCGCCCGGACCAGGATCTGTTTCGGCGCGGTGCCGCCGACCACGAACCCGGCGATCAACGGCCGGCCGGCATTCGTGTGCAGGCGGCTGGAGACATTGGCAAACTGCGCGGAAACCGTCCCGCCGCCGCCCGTGGAACCGAGGGAGAACTTCTCGATGCGGGTGTTGTAGTAGTCGGATACATACGCGCTGCCCTGGTTGTCGACCACCACGTCGAACGGCAGCTTGAATTGCCCGCCGCTCTCACCGTACGTCCCCCACTTCAACAGGAACGTCCCGTCCGGCGCGAATTCCTGGATCCGCTGGTTGGCGAGGTCCGGTGCGCTGGTGTTCTGCGGATCGGAATTCGTTTCCGCGACATAGTAGTTCCCGTTCGCGTCGAAATTCACCCACGTCGGCGTGATGAACTGGCCGTCCCCGGTCCCGAAAGTGCCCACCGATTTGATGAAGTTGCCCGCGGTGTCGAAGACCTGAAGCCGGTGATTCTGGCCATCCGCCACCCACAGGTGTCCCGCGGAATCGAGCGTGATGCCATAGGGCGCGTTGAACTGGCCCGGACCGCTGCCCGGCCCGCCCCAGGTCGTCACCACCTGCGTCGTCCACCCCGTGGCGGTCTGCTGCACGTGGAATTTCTGCACGCGGTTGTTGTCGTGATCCACGACATACACGTTCCCCGCCGCGTCGGCGGCGACACCGATCGGCGCCTCGAGTTGACCGGGCGCCGTCCCCATGCCGCCCCAGGCCATGACGAACTGCCCCGTGTTCGTGATGCGCTGGATACGGTCATTGCCGCGTTCGGCCACGTACAGGTCGTGCGACGTCGGATCGACCGCGATCCCGTAGGGGCTGTTGAACTCGACCATCCCGTTGCCGGTCTGGCCCCACGCCGCGACCCGCGTTCCCGTGGCAAGATCGATCTTGATGATCCGGCCCAAGGGCTGGTCCGCGACGTAGAGATACGTGGCCGAGCCAACGTGGTCGATGGCCATTCCGGTGGGGCCGATGCGGCCGATATCAGACTCCGTCCACTCGGCCACAAAGCTCTGCGCGTGTGCCCGTGGAGGGAGGACGAGTCCGAGGAGCGCGCCCAGAATCCAGATCGGAGATATCCGCCACCG
This sequence comes from Opitutaceae bacterium, assembly GCA_035545515.1. Taxonomy (GTDB): domain Bacteria; phylum Verrucomicrobiota; class Verrucomicrobiia; order Opitutales; family Opitutaceae; genus ER46. The sequence continues at coordinate 227 of DASZYH010000244.1, read as the reverse complement.
TCCGCGGTGGGGCGGCAGGGTTTGAGATGGGTACATAGTAGGTTTTGGTTCGCGCGAGTACTCCGAGGGGCAGCCGCGCAGGTTGTTGCAGTCTGTCGGCCATTAGATCCCCGATGGAGGAAATCGGATACTCGGGTTTTCACCCCGGCCCGCAGTGGGTATGCAACGGAGGAACCCGCTCCGCTGCGCAATCTGCATGGGGCGGCGGCGCCGCCGCCCGGCCCCCC
>DASZYH010000243.1:0-20420 GCA_035545515.1 Opitutaceae bacterium | reverse complement strand
GCGCCGCCCCGGCCCCCGCCGTGGCGCCCGCGGACGCCGGCGCCAAGGCCGCCCCGGCCAAGTCCAAGGACTCCGGGGGGCGCGACACGCTCTCGGTCGACTTTCCCGACGAGGACATCCGCAACATCCTGCGCAACGTCGCCGACCTGTTCGAACTCAACATCATCATGCCGGAGACGCTGCAGGGGAAGGCGACGATCAAGCTCCGCGACGTCACCTGGCGGCAGATCTTCCAGAGCGTGCTCGATCCCGTTGGTTACACCTTCGTCGAGGACGGCAACATCATCAAGATCGTCAGCAAGGAGACGCTGAACGAGGAGCCGGTCACGACCGATGTGTTCGTGATCAACTACGCGCGCGCCGCCGACATCCTGCCGACGATCAGCTCGCTGGTCGACACGGCAAAGGGGGGCAAGATCGTCGTCGACAGCCGCAGCAACAGTCTCGTCATCACCGAGCGCCCGAGCCGCCTCAGTCGGATCCGGCCCATCATTGAGCAGCTCGACAAGGCCACCGACCAGGTGATGATCGAGTCCAAGTTCGTCGAGGTCAGCAACAGCGACGTCAAGAACATCGGCGTCAACTGGACCTCCCTCCAGAACTACGGGATCGGCGTGAACAACCTCGCGGAGAATTACACCCGCTCCCGCGGCCAGACGAGTTCCGACGGGGTGAACGGCAGCAACGGCACGACGGTGAGCAACACGTCCGGCACGAATCTCTCGAACACGACGAACACGAACAACACCCAGACGACCGGCTCGAACACGAGCGGCAACGTGACGTCGACCAACGGGACCATCGCCTCGACGTCGATGACGGGCAACACCGGATCGATCACGAACGGGACGACGCAGACCGGCATCAACGGCACGACCTCGACCACGTCGAACACGCTGTCGAATGCGATGAACTTCTTGAACAATGTGGCCAATACCGGCTCCACGACCCGGGATCTCACCGCGGTCTTCTCCGCCGACGAATTCCGTCTCGTGCTGAGCGCGCTGCAGACGACCAACGACGTGAAGATCGTCTCGAACCCGACGGTGGTGACGCTGAACAACACCGAGGCCTCGATCAACGTGGGCGAGTCGGACCCGATCCCGAACTATGCGTTCAACCAGCAGACCGGCAGCTTCGAGGTGAACGGATTCACGTACAAGGACATCGGCATCATCCTCCGCGTCACCCCGCAGGTGAACGCGCGCGGCTTCATCAAGCTGACGCTCTCGCCGGAAGTGAGCCAGAAGCAGGGCACGCTGCAGTTCGGCGCGGCCCAGCTCCCGATCATCGCCACCCGCAAGGCGGTGACGCAGGTGTCGCTGAAGGACGGATACACGATGGGCATCGGCGGCCTGCTCAATACGCAGACCACGAAGGGCCAGACGAAGGTGCCGGTGCTCGGCTCGATTCCGATCCTCGGCCGGCTCTTCCGCTCCGATACGAAGGACACCACGGCCACCAACCTGATCATCTTCATCACGGCCAAGACGGTCAGCGCCGATGGCGCCCCGATCAATCAGGTGTTTGAATCGTCCCGCGTCCGCCAGCTCGAGATGCGGAAGGAAGACATGCCGGGTTACCGCGACGGCTCGAGTCCGTTCGTCGACGATCCGGCGCCAACGGCCAAGAAGCGGCGCGGCAGCAGCAACTGATCCTTGAGATCGGGCCACCGCAACCAACAGGTGCCATCATGAAAATCTCTCCTCGGATACTGTTCGGCGCAGTCGTGGCGCTCTTCGCCGCGAGCGCCGCCTGGGCCCAGTCGCTCAGCCCCGCCGGAATCGCGGCGACGCCGGCCTCCGGTCTGCCCGGCGACACGATCACCTACACGGTCACCGTGAACAACAGCGCGACGACACAGTTCGCCTCGGGCGCCACGGCGAACTTTACGATCGTGTTCACGAATCTGACGACAGGGACGAGCTTTCAAGTCGGACCAGTGAGCGCTGCGCCCACGACCGGCCTGATCGGTGCCGCCACGACGGATCCGACGACGAATCAGACAACGCCCGGCGTCGGGACGTTCACGATTACGGCTGCGCTGCCGACCCAAACGCTGCAGGCCGGCAACTACCGCGCCACGGTGACGTTGAATTCCGTGTCCGTCGGGACCATCGGCACGCCGACATACAGTGTGGCGACCAACGTGCTCACCGTCACGGGTAATCCCGATTTCCGGATCACGAATCTCACGTATGCCTCCTCGACGTCGTATGTCGGAGGGAACGTAATCCCGATGTCACTCACGTACATCAACGCGGTGTCGACCGGTGGCGTCTACAATGTTCCCTACAACCCCGCGACGAACAAGACGAACAACCCGGTCCGGATTCAAATTGTATTGTCGAGCAATCCGCAGTTCGGCGACGCTGATGATTTCCAGCTGACATTCTTCGACGTCACGACGGTCACCAATGCCGACGGCGCGGCACACACGATCACGTGGAATCAGCTCCTGCCGGGTAACTTCAGCGGTTCGTATTACGTTTTGGCGAAGATCGACTCGCTGAACGCGATCGATGAAACGGGTGAGGCCGCGGCGAAGCCGCTCGACCTGAACGTGTTCCTGGATGTCAGCGCCACGAAGGTCACACTTCAGCCGACCGCATTCCCGACGCTTTATGTCGCGAGTATGGCCGGCTCGTCAACCGCCTCGGGCTACAGCGACAACCCGTCGGTGTCGTCGGACGGCCGGTACACGGTCTTTGTCTCCGATGCCGCGAATCTCGTGACTGGCGACACCAACGGTACGCGCGATGTGTTCGTGTACGACAACCAAACGTCCGTGGTCCGACGGCTGAGCGTCTCACAACAGGGAAAGGAGGCGAATGGCGCCTCGAACAATCCGGCGATCTCTGCGGATGGCCGCTACGTTGCCTTCTCATCGGACGCCACGAACCTGGTCTTTGGCGACACGAACGGGTTCACGGATATATTCGTTGTCGATGCGATCACCGGCACGATTACGCGGGAGAGCATTTCGTCGGCCGGAGCGCAGGCCAACGGCGCCAGCTTTCATCCCTCGCTCAGTCAGGACGGCCGCTATCTCGTCTTCGAGTCGACCGCGACAAACCTGGTTTCTCCGGCCACGACGCCGGGTGTGACGCACATCTATTGGCGAGACCGGACGACGGGCACGACGACCCTGGTATCGCAGTCCACCGCCGGCGTGGCGGGCAACGCCAGCAGCATGCAGCCGGTGGTAAGCGGCGACGGCAACTACGTCGCATTTGCGTCGGATGCCACGAACCTGGTCGGCAATGACACGAATGCCGCCCGCGATATTTTCCTGCGCAACGTCCCGCTGGCGACGACCACTCGGATCAATGTCGGCCCGGGCGGAATCGAGGCGACCGGCGGTTCGAGCCATAGTCCAGCGATCAACCAGGATGGTCATTACATCGTCTTTTCCTCGGATGCGCCCAACCTCGTGACGAACGACACCAATGCCGTGTCCGACGTGTTTGTCTACGACCGCGTCGCGGCCACGACGAAACGCATGAGTGTTTCCAGCAGCGGTGCGCAAGGGCTGGATCCGACCGATCCGACGACCGTCGGCTCGGCGATGGGCAGCTTCAACCCGACGATCAGCGCTGATGGACGGTACGTCGCCTTTGCCTCACTCGACAACAACCTCGCCCCGGGAGACGACGTGGGCCAGTACAATCCCTCCGGCAGTGGCAACAGTGCGTTGAACATCTACGTGATGGATCGCGACGTGGGGGCAACCGGAACGTTCGATACGCCGGGCAACATCAACACCCGAATCGTCAGCGTCGACAAGTTCGGCTACCAAGCGTACTACATTCTGAATATCCAGAGCACGGCGGCCGCGGACATCCAGCCCGCGATCAGCGGCGACGGCCGTTACGTGGCATTCCCGACGGATGCCGAAAGCGCGCCGGGCCTGATTCACAGCACGACGAACCTGCTGTCGCCAGACAGCAACAATGCCCGCGACGTGGTGCTGTTCGATCGACGAATCAACACGCTGCCGAACAACCCCGTGGTTCCGACGGTATCGATTACGAGTCCGAGTGGCGGGGGAACGTATCCCGTCAACAGCCCAATCGACGTCATCGCCAAGGCGGCGACGACCATCGGCTCGGTGGCGAGTGTTCAGTTCTTTGTTAATGGCAACAGCCTGGGCAGCCCGATCACCGCGTTCCCTTATGTCACCACGTGGACTCCAACCGGAACGGGGACGTACAACCTGAGCGCGCTGGTCACCGACTCATTCGGCAACCAGGGGGTGTCGAATACGGTGACCGTGACGGTCGGGCCAGGAGCTCCGCCGGTGGTGACAATCACCTCTCCGGCCGACGGGTCCACCGTGACCGTGAACACCGCCCAGACGGTTTCGGCCAATGCGACATCGCCCAACGGCACGATCAAGTCCGTCCAGTTTTTCGCCAATGGCGGTGCGATCGGCTCGCCCGTCACGAAGGCTCCTTACTCGGTTTCGTGGACGCCCACCACGGCCGGTGCCTATACGATCACTGCCACGGCATTCGATACCGGTGGTATTTCGACGACCTCTAGTCCCATCACGGTGATGGCGGCGCCAGTGGCCGTGGCGGCGTCGGTCGTCTACACGGGGAACTACGCCGCCGGCGCGGAATCGGGCAATTTCAGCTTTATCGACGTTGGCGGCACCGACGGCACGCTGATCGCCTATTCGACCTCAAATCCGCCTCACGTATACGTATTCCCGGGATTGACGATCTCCTCGACCGGAGCGTTTTCGGGCGTCGATTCAACGGGCACCGTGTCGGTATCTGGCCGGATCAACGATACGGGGATCAGCGGCACGTTCGACAACCAGCGGGTCACGTTCATCGGACCGGTGGTCACGACGTCAACATCGAGCAGTGGAAGCGCCGGGTATTATGCCGGCAGCCTGGCTGGTAAACCGAGCACCGGACTCTCCGCCATCGTGGGGGCCGACGGTTCCATCAACCTCACCGTTTCAAATGGGTCGACGATCGATGCCGGTGGCGGGATGATCGATTCGACTGGCGCATTTTCGGTCAAAACTTCGCAAGGCACGCAGGTCTCGGGCAAGATCGATCCGACGTCGCACTTCATGACGGGCACGGTGTCCGGCACGAACGGCGGGAATATCGTGGCCGCCTTGGCGACGGGCCCGTCATTCAGCGACGGCACGCTCCGCAACATCTCCACGCGCGGCCAGGTCGGCACGGGCGATGCGATCTTGATCGGCGGTTTCGTCGTTCGAGGGAGTGCCGCGAAGCAGGTCTTGATTCGCGCGGTAGGGCCGACCCTTGGGAGTTTTGGCGTCACCGGGACGCTCGCGACTCCCGTGCTGCAGCTTTACGACAGCAGCAACAACCTGGTTGCGATGAACGACAATCGCGTGACGGATTCTGCGGGAGTCGCAGCGGCGGCGGCGCGCGCCGGGGCGTTCCCGTTACCCGCCGGCAGTAGCGACGCGGCCGCGCTGATGTCACTGGCCCCCGGAGGGTATACCGCGCAGGTGAGTGGCCTTGGCGGCACGACCGGTGTTGCCCTGATGGAAGTGTACGATCTCGACACTGCCACCGCCTACACGAGCCAGAAGCTGGTCAACGTCTCGACACGTGGCTTCGTCGGTAGCGGAAGCAATCCATTGATCGCTGGCTTCATCGTTTCCGGGACTATTCCGAAACGCGTACTCATCCGGGCGGTGGGCCCGACCCTCGCACAGGAGGGCGTCTCGACGGCGATCGCGGACCCGATGCTCCGAGTGAGCCACACCGTCAACAACGCTGACGTGGAGATTCGGGAAAATGACAATTGGGAGCAGGGCAATGATCCGGCGCTTGTGGCGGACGCGACGGCCAAAGTGGGAGCCTTCGCGCTCGGTTCCGGCAGCAAGGATGCCGTCATCCTGATCACGCTTCCGCCCGGCGTTTACACGGCGCAAGCCTCCGGCGTGAACAACACCACCGGACTGGCGCTGATCGAGGTCTACGAAGTTCCGTGAGGTCACGTACGGGTCGAAGATCGTAGCCGGCCAGTTAGGGCAAGTTTCCGCGCGACAGCGGTAAGCGAAAGCCTCACTGGCATGCAAAGTCGGCGGTTTGGGCCCATCCGGCGGATCAACCGCCGGATGCCGGGGGCGCGCCGCCAGGTGATGGGATTTGGGGTTTGCGAGACCCGGCGGGAAAACTATGGTGCCGCCTTTCCATGAGCAGCTCCTGCCCAGAGCCCGCCCGCACTGAACCACTGACGCGAGATCGCAGCCCAGCGGCTGCGCCGGTGTTGACCCGCGTCAGCGCCGCGGCGGAGGGAGCCAGGATGCCGCATGCCTTCGCGAGCATCTTCGCGATGCTCGGGCCGCAGATGGTGGAACTGGACCGGTTTCTCGGCACCCAGCTCCAGGCGTTTGAGCCGGAGATCCGGTCGATGGCCGAGTACTGCATCGACACTTCCGGCAAGCGAATCCGTCCCGCGCTGGTTTTCCTGAGCGGCTGGCAGGGGGAGGGCAAAGTTGTCCCTGATCTGGTGCAGGTTGCCGCGGTGGTTGAGCTGGTGCACCTGGCGACCCTCGTGCACGACGACATCATGGATGACGCGGACGTGCGACGGAACCGGCGTACCGCGGGACGCGAGTATGGCCCGACGCCGGCAGTCCTGCTGGGGGACGCCCTGTTCGCGCACGCGCTGCACCTGGCCACGCAGTTTCCAACCGCGGAAATTTGCGCGGCGGTGGCGGAATCGATGCGTCGCGTCTGCGCAGGCGAAATCGTCCAGACGCTCCGCCGCGGATCAACGAATGTCACGCGGGCGGATTACCAGCGCATCGTCGATCTCAAGACCGCGGAACTCTTCCGGGTTTCGTGCTTCCTCGGCGCGCGTCTCGGAGGGCTCCCGGCCGGATTCGTTGACGCCGCGAGCCGCTTCGGGCGGCACCTCGGGATTGCCTATCAAATTTACGACGACTTGGTGGATTACTTTGGCAGCGAGGCAAGGATCGGAAAGACCCTCGGGACTGATCTGGCCAGCGGCAAGTTGACGCTGCCCCTGCTGGTGTTGTTGGAGCGTCTGCCAGCTGCGGAGGCGGCGAACCTTACGGCTGAGGTCACCGGCCGCCGGCCTGCCCAGCTCGCCGTCCGCCTCGATCAGATGCGGGAACTGGACGTCTTCGGTGCCGTTTCCGCTGCGGTCGAGCGGGAGATCGCGACCGCGGCGGCTGCGCTCGCGGAGTGGCCGGACGCGGTCCCCGTGCCGCTTCTCCGCGGGTTGTGCGACCTCCTGCAGGCACAGGTGACTGCCTTGAGCGAAGATAGGTAACCGACTACCTGACACAGATTGCATTTGCGCCGATCATTCGGCGAAGATTTCCTTCACCCCATGGACGCCACCAAGGTTCTCGGCAAGACGCTCGTCGCGTCGCCCGAGCGTCGGCTCGAAGCCGACGTCGACCTGGAGGTCGTCCGTCGTGTCCAAGCCGGCGATGTGGCGGCGTTTGACGTGTTGATCCGGAAATACCGCGAGCGGTTGTACGGAATAGTCTACAACCTGACTTCGAACCGCGAGGATGCCGCCGATTTGACGCAGGATGCCTTCATCAAGGCATTTCAGTCGATCCATCGCTTCAGTGGACATTCGTCCTTTTTCACCTGGCTGTACCGAATCGCGGTGAATTCAGCGGTAAGCCATTTGCGGAAGACCCGGCTCCGCGCCTTTTTCAGTCTCGAAAGAGTGGATTCAGAAGAACCCGTGGCACGCGAAATCGTGGCCGCCCTGACCGACAAAGGCGGGGGCGAGCGCGAAGCGTATGTTCGCGAGCTCCAGGAAAAATTGAACGATGCGATGCAAAAATTGTCTATCAAGCATCGGACCGTGGTAACTTTATTCGAGATAGATGGCTTAAGCCACCAAGAGATTGCAGAAATTATGGACTGCTCAGTGGGTACCGTTCGGTCCCGCCTGCACTATGCGAAGCAGCTCCTGCAATCTGAACTCCAGCCCTATCTTCGCCGATGATTGACCAACAGAGTAAAAACCCGGTGACGATCGAGGACCTGCTGCGATTCAAGCGTGCCGAGCGTCCAGCCCCCGAATTTTGGGATGAGTTCGACCGCGAACTTCGTGCGAAACAGCTCGCGGCGTTGGTCGAAAAGCGCCCGTGGTGGCGCCGGTTTCCCCGGGCTTTGGCGGGCACCGCCCGGTACCACCTTCCGCTTGGGGCGACGGCGGTGCTGGCGCTGACACTGCTCTCCGTTCGTGATTATCAGCCGGCCCTGCCCAGTTCGCCCGCAGACATAAACCTGGGCCCCGTCGCAGCGACCCCGATGGCGTCGACGGTCGAGGTGGCACCGTCCGTTGCGCCGGCTGAGACCGATGTCGTGCCCCGGAGCGAATCTGAGTCCGTGGCGGTCGAAACGCCCGCAGCGGTACCGGCGCCAGTCGAGGCATCGACGACGCCGACGGACGTAACCGCTCCCGGCGCGCTGACGCGCATGGTACCGATGCTCGCCGTGCAGGATCCCACCTCGGCCAGCGCCGACCTGCGTCCTTCGCTTCGATCAATTGCGGAAAACCGCGCGGCCGCTGAAGCGATGTTGGGAACGACCTCCGGATTCGAAAACCGTGTCCTCCCGGCGCGCGCCATGCCTCAGGAGCCGCTCGCCCAGATGACGAATCCGGCCGAGGTGCGCCGAAGCCGCTTTGCCGCCGCGTTTGCCTCCGCGGCCCTCGACACGTCAACGGCGGCCAGCGCACGAGTGGCGCGGCGGCTGTCGGACGAGCAATTGTACGATTCGATCCATCGCTTCGGAGCCAGCGGGAACACCGTTTCGTTCCGGTTCTGACGACCATCCGAGTCGACCGATATTTGCCCCGCCACCACGGCGGGGCTTTTGCTTTTCGGGGGTCGCGCGCTAGCTTGGCGGCATGCGTACGGAGCGTGATTCGATGGGCGAGCTGCCGGTGCCGGAAGATGCCTTGTACGGCGCCTCGACCCAACGGGCGGTGCTAAATTTTCCGGTCAGTGGGCGTCCGCTCCCGGAGGCATTCATCCGCGGCCTCGGCCTGGTAAAGCTGGCCTGCGCCCGCGCGAACGAGGAACTCGGGCTCCTGTCGCCCGAAAAGAGCGCGTTGATCCAGCAGGTCGCGCGGGAGATCGCTGATGGGAAACTGACGCCACAGTTCCCGCTCGATGTTTTTCAGACTGGCTCGGGCACCTCGGCCAATATGAACGCGAACGAGGTCATCGCGAACCGTGCGAGCCAGATTTCCGGTCAGCCGCTTGGATCGAAGCGGCCGATCCACCCGAACGACGACGTGAACCTCAGCCAGTCGTCGAATGATGTCATTCCGACGGTGTTGCATGTCAGCGTGGCCCTTGCGCTGCAACAGTGGCTTGCGCCAGCCCTTGACGGCCTCGCGGACGCCCTGGATGAGCGCAGCCGGGCGTTCAGCGAAGTCGTGAAGATCGGGCGCACGCACCTGATGGACGCAACCCCGCTGACGCTCGGCCAGGAATTCTCCGGCTATGCCGCCCAGGCGCGGAAGGCCGCGGCACGGGCGCGGCGCGCAGCGGGTACCCTCGCGGAACTTGCGATCGGCGGCACGGCGGTCGGCACCGGCATCAACTGTCATCCGGAGTTCGCGCAGCGGGTCTGCCGGATCCTCAATGCCGAAACCGGCCTCACCTTTCGCGAAGCGGGGAACCACTTCGAGGCGCAGGGTGGGCGCGACGATTGTGTCGAGGTCGCCGGTGCGCTTGCCGCCATCGCGACGGCGTTGACCAAGATCGGCAACGACATCCGGCTGCTTGGTTCGGGGCCGCGCGCGGGACTGGCGGAGTTGCGGCTTCCGCCAACGCAGCCCGGCTCCTCGATCATGCCGGGAAAGGTCAACCCGGTCATGAGCGAGATGCTGGTGCAGGTCTGCCTTTATGTGCAGGGCCTCACGCAGACCGTCGCCCTCTGCGGACGCGACGGGCATCTCGAACTCAACGTCACCCTGCCGCTCATGGCGCATTGCCTGCACGAGGCGATCCAGTGCCTCTCGAACGCGGCGACCGTGTTCACGGAACGCTGCGTTCGCGGTCTCGAGGCTGACGCGACGCACTGCCGGGAGCTTGTCGACCGTTCGCTGATGCTGGTGACCGCCTTGAATCCCTACATCGGCTACGACCAGGCGGCGGCGGTGGCGAAGGAGGCGTATGCGACCGGGCGGACCCTGCGCGAGGTTGTCCTGAGTCGGAAACTCATGGAGCCCGAGGCGCTCGACCGAGCCCTCGATCCGGCGGCCATGACGAGACCGAATGCAGGAGAACCGGCCGGCGGCGGCTGACCGAATTTGCGGGTTGCGGTCCGGGATTGCCGCGCACCGGCTGCGACTCTGCGGTGCGCGGGTCTTTCGTTCCGCGTTGCCCGAGTGCCGGGTGTTCGCACGCTTCCCGCTGATGTCCGTCCATCAAGCCACGCTTACGGTTCGAACCTCGGGACAGGGAACCTACGAGATCACCGACGCGATTGCGCGCGAACTTCAGCGGAGCGGGCTTTCGTCCGGAGTGGCGACCATCTTTTGCCAGCACACGAGTTGCTCCCTCGTGATCATGGAAAACGCGGATCCGAGCGCGCGGCGCGATCTCGAGGCGTGGTTTGGCCGACTTGTCCCGGAGGACGATCCGGATTTCCAGCACACGCTGGAAGGACCGGACGACATGCCGAGTCACATCAAAATGGCGCTCACGCGGACGAGCGAGTCCATCCCCTTCGCGGATGGCCAGTTGCTGCTCGGGACCTGGCAGGGGATCTACCTTTGGGAGCACCGTCGCGCCGCGCATTCGCGGAGGATCGTCGTGACGATCATCGGCGAGACCGGAGCGGCCGGCCGCTAATAGCGGACGCATGCCCAACTACATTCCGCCACCCGGGTTGGCGGGGTCCGCTTTACTCATCGCAAAAACCCGCCAACCTCCGCGCCATGCCTACGCCTCCCTTCTTCTACCAGGATCCGCTTCCCCTTGGGGCCGATGAGACCGAATACCGGCTGCTGTCGAAGGAGGGAGTCTCCACCGGGACGTTCGAAGGACGCGAGATCCTCAAAGTCGAGCCGTCGGCCCTCGCGTTTCTGACCCAGCAGGCGTTTCATGACACGTCGTTCTTCCTGCGGACCAAACACCTGGAGCAGGTGGCCGCAATCCTGGGGGACCCCGAGGCGAGCGAAAACGACCGTTACGTCGCCTTGACCCTGTTGAAAAACGCGGAGGTCTCCGCGGGCGGCATCCTGCCGTTCTGCCAGGACACCGGGACGGCGTCGATCATCGCGAAAAAAGGCCAGCAGGTCTGGACCGGCGCGAACGACACCGAATGGATCTCGCGCGGGGTGTACGAGTGCTACACGAAGGAAAACCTGCGCTATTCGCAGACGGCACCGCTGGACATGTGGAAGGAGGTCAACACCGGGACGAATCTTCCGGCGCAGATCGACGTGTTCGCGACCGAAGGCGCGAAGTACGAGTTCCTGTTCGTCGCGAAGGGCGGCGGCTCCGCGAACAAGATGTTCCTGTTCCAGGAAACGAAGGCGCTGCTCAACCCGAAGAGCTTCGAGAAATTCGTGACCGACAAGCTTCCGCTCCTGGGGACTTCCGCCTGTCCGCCCTACCACCTGGTGTTTGTCATCGGAGGAACGAGTGCCGAGGCCTGCATGAAGACCCTGAAGCTCGCCTCGGCCAAATACCTCGACGCGCTGCCGACGACCGGGAACGAGCACGGTCGCGCATTTCGCGATGTCGCGATGGAGGAGAAGGTGCTGCAGATCGCCCGCGCGAGCGGCATCGGCGCGCAGTTCGGCGGGAAATACTTTGCCATCGACGTGCGCGTGATCCGGCTGCCGCGCCACGGTGCGAGCTGTCCGGTCGGCATGGGCGTGTCGTGCAGCGCCGATCGCAACATCAAGGCGAAGATCACCAAGGACGGCATCTTTCTCGAGAAACTGGAGACCAACCCCGCGCGGTTCATTCCGGCCCATCTCCGGATGTGGAAGGATGAAAACAGCGTCCGAATCGATCTCAACCGCCCGATGGCGGAAATTCTCGCGGAATTGAGCAAGCTCCCGGTCACCACGCGCGTGTCGTTGAACGGACCGCTGATCGTGGCGCGCGACATCGCGCACGCGAAGCTGAAGGAGCGCCTCGATGCCGGTCAGGGTCTCCCGCAATATCTCAAGGATCACCCGGTCTATTACGCCGGCCCGGCAAAAACGCCGAAAGGGTACGCCTCGGGCTCGTTCGGTCCGACGACCGCCGGCCGGATGGACAGCTATGTCGACCTGTTCCAGTCGCAGGGCGGCTCGATGGTGATGGTCGCCAAGGGCAACCGAAGCGCACAGGTGACCAACGCGTGCAAGAAGCACGGCGGGTTCTACCTCGGCAGCATCGGGGGCCCCGCGGCGATCCTCGCCAAGGAAAACATCAAGAAGGTCGAGGTCGTCGAGTACCCCGAACTCGGAATGGAAGCCATCTGGAAGATCGAGGTGGAGGACTTCCCCGCGTTCGTGTTGGTCGACGACAAGGGGAACGATTTCTTCGTCAACGGCTGCGGCGCCTGCCTCCCGGCCAAGCATTGACCGGCGAAAACACCGTGGAACGGGTTCTGACGCCGGCGCTCGTGGCTGGCGGGTGGAATCCGAGATCTTCGTCGGACGGCAGGACTTCGCTCGCGGGCCCTGCCCCCGGGATGCTCAATCGGAGGCAATCTGGTCGAGTGCACGCTGCACGGCTCGACGCCGCCGGGCGTAATACAGCGCGATCCCACCCTGGTAGACGACCGAGAGCACGGCGATGATTTCGAAGCCGATGCGGTAGGTCCTGACGAGGAGCTGCTCGACCGTCATTCCCAACTGTTGCGCGTCCAGCGCGAGCGTTGCCTTCAGGTCGTCGGGGACGGGCGGAATCTGGACGTGCACCAGGCGGACGGCGCAGTAGGCGAGAATGCCGACGAGCGCCACCAGCTCGCTGCTCACCAGCCAGTTCATGCCCCGGGAATCCTGATGGGCGACCATCGTTCCGCCGTGAACCTCCAGCGCTCCGCCTCCCGCGACGATCAACCCGGCCATCGTGCCGACGTAGTCGCCGGCCATGGCGGAAAGCACGGAAAAGAATCCGGCGACCACCAGCATGCCCAGGCCGTTGATGCGCGCCATGCGCAGTACGCGCATCAGGGTCTCTTCGGGCAGGAGTGGAGGAGTTCTTGTCATTCGGGAAGAGTCAGGCGTCAGTCTTGTTGCCGCCGATGGCGGGGCAAGACTGGGGGCGAAGAATAAAATCGTGTCATCCGCTGCAAAGAAACCATTTCCGTTCCGACTCGAGTTTCCACCCGAGCTGCCGATCAGCGCGCGCGCGGAGGAGATCACGGCGGCAATTGCGGCAAATTCCGTTGTGATCCTGGCCGGAGAGACGGGTTCCGGCAAAACCACGCAGATCCCGAAGATGTGCCTCGCGGCCGGGCGCGGCCTCGACGGGCGGATCGTGTGCACCCAGCCGCGCCGGGTGGCGGCACTCTCAATTTCCCGCCGCGTCGCGGAAGAGTTGGGGGTGCAGTGGGGACGCGAGGTTGGCTGCAAGGTCAGGTTCAATGATCAGACGAGCGCCGACACCCTCATCAAATTCGTCACCGACGGCATGTTGCTGGCCGAACTGCAGGGCGACCCGATGCTGCGCGAATATGACACCATCATCATCGACGAGGCGCACGAGCGCTCGCTGAACATCGATTTTCTGCTCGGTCACCTGCGTACGCTCCGGTTCAAGCGCCCCGAACTGAAGATCCTCATCACCTCCGCGACGATCGACACGGCGGCCTTCAGCGAGGCGTTTGACGGCGCGCCGGTGGTGCTGGTCGAGGGCCGGACCTTTCCCGTCGAGGTGATCTACGCGCCGCTCGACGAACTCGGTCGCGATTACAGCGACAACGACGAGAACGAGGAGACGGCCGAGCGCGAGTCCGTCGCCTCGGCGCGCGCCGAGGCGCTGCATTACATCGACGGCACCGTGGAGGCCGTGGAACGGATCGCGCGCGAGAGCGGCTCGGGCGACGTCCTGGCGTTCCTGCCCTCGGAACGCGATATCCGCGAGGCGCGTGACCTCCTGGAGGGGCGGCTCCGACCGGGCTCCCGTGGCGCCGGCGTCGAGATCGTCCCCCTGTTCGGGCGGCTCTCCAACGCCGAGCAACAGCGGGTGTTCGCCCCGACCCAGCGCCGGAAGGTCGTCCTCGCGACCAACATCGCGGAAACCTCGCTGACCATCCCGGGGATCCGCTTTGTCGTCGACGCGGGGCTGGCGCGGATCAGCCGCTACTCGCCGCAGTCGCGGACTCGCCGGCTGCCGATCGAGGAAATCGCGCAATCCAGTGCCGAACAGCGCAAGGGACGCGCCGGGCGCGTCGCCGAGGGTGTCTGCATCCGCCTCTACTCGGAGAAGGATTTTCTCGAGCGGCCCCGCTTTACCCAGCCGGAGATCCAACGGGCGAATCTGGCGGATGTGATCCTGCGGATGAAGGCCTTCGGGTTGGGCGACATCGAGAGGTTTCCCTTCATCAACCAGCCGGCGACGAAGGCGATTCGCGCCGGCTATGCGTTGCTGGAGGAACTGGGAGCGATCGGGGAGGAGACCGCCTGTCCGGCGGGTGGCGGGGCAGGAGCGGTTGACGCCGGGCCGGCGTTGCTCACGCGGCATCTCACCTCGGTCGGCGAGGAACTGGCACGATTACCCGTCGATCCGACGGTCGGCCGGATGATCCTGCAGGCGCGCGCCGAAAAAGCCCTGCGGGAGGTGGCGGTGATCGCAGCCGGTCTCTCGATCCAGGACCCGCGCGAGCGTCCGCTCGACAAACAGGCGCAGGCGGACGCCGCGCACCGCCGGTTTTCGCATCCCGACTCGGATTTCCTCAGCCTCCTCAACATCTGGAATTCGTACCACGACGAATTCGAGACGCTCTCGCAGGCCAAGCTGCGCCGGTTCTGCCGCGATCATTTTCTCAGCTATCCGCGGATGCGTGAATGGCGCGACATCCATGGCCAGCTCCTCGACGTGCTGGAGGAACGGCCGGACTTCAAACTGACCTCGGCTCTCGCGGCGCGACCACCCGCGCCGGACGCGCCGGGCAACCGGGGAGCGTCGGCCGGCGGACGCAGCGAACGCCGCGCCGGATCCGAACGTGGTGCGCCCCCGCCGCGCGAGTCGGCCAGGCGGGGAGCGGTTGCATCCGGGCCGGCGCGCGACCGGGACTCCGCCGAGTCGAAGGATCCGCTGGCGTTCGGCACGCCGGCCTATCGGGCGATCCACCGCAGCATCCTGGCCGGGCTGCTCGGAAACATTGCGTTGCTCGACGAGGAAAACGGCGGCTACAAGGCGACGCATGATCGACGGGTGGTGCTTTTCCCCGGGTCGGTGCTGTTCCGACGGGACGAGTCGAGGAAAAAGGGGCCGCCCACCCGTCCGCCGGATGCGGGTGCGGCAAACGCGAGACGTTCGCCGCGCTGGATCATGGCGGCGGAGATCGTGGAAACGACCCGCCTCTACGCGCGGACCTGCGCGCGGCTCGACCCGCAATGGGCACTCGAACTCGGCGGACACCTGGTCCGCGTGGCCCACAGTGAGCCGTTTTGGAACGAGGAAGCCGGCCGCGTGATGGTGAGGCAGCGCACGCGATTGTACGGGCTTGAACTCGAGTCCCGGGCGGTCGGCTACGGGCGGATCAATCCCGTGCACGCGACCGAAATCTTCCTCCGGGAGGGACTCGTGAACGACACGGTCCGGTTCCCGCTCGATTTCCTCGCCCATAACCGCCGCGTGCGCGAGCAGGTCGAGGACCTGCTCACCCGGGCGAGGGACAGTGGTTATCTCAATCTAGACGAAGCAGCCTACCGATTCTATGCGTCCCGCCTCCGGCCCGCGAGCGCGGGAGGGGAGGCACACGCGGCGGGCGGCTCGCATTGCGAGGATCCGGCGCCCGGCGGCGAAAGCGCCCGCAGTCAACCGACCGCGGCCGCAATTTCATCGGTGGCGGAGCTGGTCGATCTTGTCCGGGACCGGCGCACGACCGAGCCGCGGTTCCTGTTCATGTCGGCGGAGGACCTCCGCGACCCGAACACGCTGGCGGTCGATGCCGCGGAGTTTCCGCCGGCGTTGCCCCTGGAGAACCGGGCGCTGCCGTTGAACTACGCCTACAAGCCCGGCCAGCCCGACGACGGCGTCACCGTCTCCGTCAGCGTGCGCGAGGCGGAGGCGTTGACGCCGGCAAGGCTGGACTGGGCGGTGCCGGGCCACCTGGAGGCGAAGGTGGAGCATTATCTTCGTGCGCTCCCGAAGGAACTCCGCCGCGGATTTGTGCCGCTGGGGGAGACCGCGAAGTCGCTCACGGCCCAGCTGGGGTCGCGGGACCGTCTGACCGACCGGCGCGAATCGTTGCCCGAGGCACTCGCCGCGGAGATTGCGGAGCGGTTTCGCATCGCAATCGATCCGGCGGTGTGGGCGGACAAACCGCCGCCCGACCACCTGCGGGTGCGAATCCGGGTCGTCGATAATGACGGCCGCGAACTTTGCGCCAGTCGCAGCCTGGAGGAGGTTCGGGCGGCGCTCCTGGCCCAGTCGCGCGAGGCCAGCCAGGCCGTGGCCCGGGAGGAACCAGCGGCGTGGCGGTCCGCCCGGGCGCAGTGGGAAACGCCCGAGTATCGGACTTGGAGTTTCGACGCGGTGCCCGAACGCGTGCTCGTCGCCGAACCGGGCGGCGCGCCGGTGTATGCGTTTCCCGGACTCAAGACCGGCGCAGACGGCGTCGCCCGCCGACTGTTCAAATCGCCGGAGGAAGCGGCGGCCTCCACCCGGGCGGCCGTTTCGTCGTTACTCGAGCGGGAACTCGGCCATGACCTCATGTGGACTCAGCGGGACCTGCGTTCCTTGCGGGAGGTTGGTCCGCTCGCATCCACCCTTGCGCCGCTCGAAACGCTGCAGGAACAGGCGTTCGCGAGCATCCGACGCTGGGCGATCGATGCCGATCGCCTGGAGGGCGTCTGGTCGGCGGCGGCGTTTTCGCGGGCAGCGGAGCGGGCGAAGGCCGACCTGCGCGGGCTGGTTCCACGGCTGGTCGATGTCGTCCGGGAGATCCTGATGCTGCGTCAGGAGCTGTTGGTGGTCGCCGATCCTCCGCCGGCCATGGCGGCGACACTCGGGTCGCTGCTGCCCGCCGACTTTCTCGCGCGGACGCATTACCCCCGGCTCGCGCATCTGCCCCGATACCTGAAGGCGTTGAAGGTCCGCGCCGGCCGCTGGCGGAAGAACCCAGGCAAGGATGCCGAGCGGACGTCGCAAATCGCTCCTTACGAGCGGCAGCTGGCGCAGCTCGAGCAGCGCCGAACCACGGCCGGGGCGGAGTCGATTTCCGTGTCCGCGGTGGAGAGGTTGCGCTGGCTCATCGAGGAATTCCGCGTGAGCCTCTTTGCCCAGGAGATCGGCACCGCCGAGCCGATCTCCGCCGTGAAGCTCGACCGCCTGTTCGCGGAACTCGGGCCCGACGCATCCCGCGAGTCCCGGAATCAGTCTCCATCCGCCACCGCGAAGCCGATCGTCGCAACGCCTCTACCTGATGCCGAGAGAAAGCCGGGGCGCGTGAAGAACCTTGGCGCGCTCGACAAGCTGTTTGGCCGGTAGCAGGGCTTCGGAGGTCGGTTGCCGAACCCGCGCGGAGGGATCCGCCGGTGGCTCAGGCTTCCTCCACGTCGTCCGGCAGTTCGTTGCGATCGCCGGGCCGCCGGGGAAAGTGCTCCGCGAGCAGGGCGCCCGCGCGGTCGATGCCGTGACTGATGCCGCCGACAAAGTCGTCACGGCGGAAGAATTCAGTCATCGCGGCTGCGACCTCCTGCCAGAACGCGTCGCCGCATTTTTCATGGACGCCCGTATCGCCGATGATGGCGAAATTGCGGGAGCGCGGTGCCACCAGGATGAGCACTCCATTCCGTTCGCTGGTGCCGCGCATGCCGAGCCGGTCAAAGTGCTTTTGCGCGGCCGCCAGCGGCGCGTTGACCCTGTGCCGGGCAACGACGACGCGAATTTCCCCGGAGGTGCGTTCTTCCGCTGCCTGAATCGCCGCCACGATGCGGTCGTGATCGATCGTTGGTTGTTTCGTGAACATGGATTACCAGCTCCCGCTGGCGCCCCCGCCGCCGGTGCTTCCTCCGCCGCCGGAAAAACCGCCTCCTCCGCCGCCCCAACCGCCGCCTCCTCCCCAGCTCCCGCCGCCCCAGCCTCCTCCGCCACCCCACGGACCGCCCCACCAAAAGACATTGCGGCCGGCCCGGCCGTAGACCGACGTCCGGCGGAAACGCGATGCGATCGCGGAAAAGATCATCACCACCAGGAACACGACGAACAGAATGTTGCCGCCTCCGTTGTCTGGGGCGGACCCGCCATGCGTCCGTCCCGTCCCGCGGTATTCCCCCCGCGCGGCTGCCATCATGGCGTGGACTCCCGCGGTGAGCCCTCCGGCGAAATCACCGGCGCGCAGGCGCGGTTCAATCGCCTCGTCGAGGATCCGCTTGCAGATCGCGTCCGGCAGCGCGCCCTCCAACCCGTAACCGGCGGCGATTCGCATCCGGTGGTCCTGGGTGAAGATCAGCAGGAGGGCGCCATTGTCCCGTCCCTTTTGTCCGAGGTGCCACGCCTGATACAGCCGGACGGAGTAGTCGTCGATCGACGAGTCCGACTGCATCTTGGGAAAGATCGCGACGACAATCTGATTCGAGGTGTCGCGCTCGAACTGGGCGAGTTCGGCGTTGAGCCCGGTCGCCGTGGCCGAAGGGACGACACCGGCGTAGTCGTTGAAGTAGTTCGGTGGCGCCGGCGGGATGACTTCGCGGGCGGATGCCGCCATCACCCCCGCGATGAGAGCGAACAGCAACGCGAACACCCGCCGCCCCGACCGGGAGCTCCAGTGTGTGCCGCCGGGTTCGACTTCCGTGCGCGGCTTCGAACTCACGGGGAAGACGCCGGTGCCGGCACCGCGGGGGCTTTCTGACCGAAATTAAACTTCACCTCCGGCGGACGTTCCGAGCCTGGATTGGCGGAGAAGTACGGTCGCGGCGCATGGCCGAACATGCCGGCGAAAAGCACGGCAGGGAAACTTCGGATCGCGGTGTTGTAGGCCTGGACCGCCTCATTGAACCGGCCGCGTTCGACGGTAATGCGGTTTTCCGTGCTCTCGAGTTGCGCCTGCAACTCGCGGAAGGATTCAGTGGCTCGCAACTCGGGGTACCGTTCCGACACCACGAGCAGCCGGGACAACGCGGAACCGAGCTGAGCCTGCGCGGCCTGGAATCGCGCCAGCAGCTGCGGATCGGTGGGTGCCGTGGTGGCCGGAAGCTTCAACTGCCCAACGGAGGCGCGGGCCTGGACGACTTCGTTGAGGGTCGTTCTCTCGAAGTTGGCGGCGCCGGCGACGGTATTCACGAGGTTGGGAATCAGGTCGGCCCGGCGCTGGTAGACGTTTTGGACCTGGGCCCACTGGGCGTCCGTCGCCTGTTGCAGCGACACGAGCCGGTTGTAGATGCCACCAATCGTCAGGCCGATCACCAGGGCGATGGCGACGAAGATTCCGACGATCACCAGGAGGATTTTTCCGACACTCATGGCCGAAACGGTGCACACGGTGGTGGAATCGACAAGCCGGACCGTGTTCGAACCGAAGGGGTTGGTTGTAATGGACGCGCGGCCTCGCGCGCCGCCCACCGCCCGCAGACGGCTGACGGCCCCGCCCCGGGGCGCGGTCCGATCTGCGGGCGTCGGACGTCACGCTTCCCTGCGCGTCACGGCATGGAGCGCCGGGTCGGATTCGGCCCGGCGCTCGCGAAACAACCACGCGAGGCGGCGGACGTGATTGAAATTCGGCTTTCCAGTTGCGCGGGGCAAGGCGCTGGGCACACTCCGGCTCTACCCCTCACGTTGCCCATGAACGCTCCCGTATCTGCCATTTTGGATCGCAAGGGCCGCAACGTTTATTCGGTTGCCCCTGGCGTCACGGTCGCTGACGCCGTCGCGGAAATGAACCTGCACCGGGTCGGCTCGGTGCTGGTGATCGACGGCGGACAGCTGGTTGGTATCTTCACTGAACGCGATGTCTTGCGCCGCGTCGTCGGCGCCGACCTCGATCCGCGTCGTGTGCTCCTGGAAAAGGTAATGACGGCGAACGTCATCACGATTTCCCCGGAGGCGACCGTCGAGGAAACCATGGCGCTCTTCACGGAGAAGCGGTGTCGTCACCTCCCGGTGATGGAGCACGGCGAACTCGTCGGCACGATTTCCATCGGTGACATCACGCGCTGGATGTCCGATCACCATCGCGCCGAGGCGGAGCAGTTGAAGAACTACATCGCCGGCGGATTCCCTGCCTAGGGCTCCGCCCGAC
>DASZYH010000242.1:0-10484 GCA_035545515.1 Opitutaceae bacterium | reverse complement strand
GGTCGTGATCTCGGCAGCGCGATGAAGGAAATTCAGGCCACGCTCGCGAAGGATACCTGGCTTCCCGCCGGTTCCGTCGAGTACGGAGGCTTGTACCGGCTGCAGCAGGAGTCGTTCAACAATCTCCTGGCGGTCCTGCTGGCGGCACTGCTGCTGGTGTTCACCATCCTGCTGATCGAGTTTCGATCGTTCTACGAGGCGATCGCGATCGTGTTCGGCGCGGTGCTCGCGCTCTTCGGCACGGTCGCGGCGCTCTGGCTCACCGGAATCACGCTCAACATCGTGTCGTTCCTCGGCGCGATCATCGGCGTCGGCATCGTCGCGAAGAACGGCATTCTGGTGCTGGATTACAACCAGCAGTTGCGAAACCAGGGCGTGGACCCGGCGGAAGCGCTGGTCCATGCCGGACTGCGACGGCTGCGTCCCGTCCTGATGACGTCGCTCGCGGCGGCGTTGGGCATGCTGCCGCTCGCGTGGGGCATCGGAACCGGCGCGCAGATGCTCCAGCCGCTCGGCGTGGCCGTCATCGGCGCGCTCTGCATTTCGGTGCTGCTCTCGCTGATCGCCACGCCGACGTTGTACTACACGATGACGGCACGACGCCACGTCGCGCGGCCGACCCCAGCCTGAGCCGGCGCCGCCGGGGAATCCTCCGATGGCGGCGGCCGCGACACCTCAGCGTCGCCGGGCGAGCAACGCTTCGAGCTGATCAGTGGCCTTGCCCCAGCCGGCGTGGAAGCCCATCTTCTCGTGCGTTTCGCGGTCGGCGACCGTCCAGTGCCGGACCCGTGCGGTGTAGCGCGTCTTTCCGCCTTCGTTTTCGAAGGTCAGAGTGACGGTCATGAACGGCTTCTCCGACGGCACCCACGCGGAGGTGTAGGCATCGGTGAACACCAGCCGCTGGTTGGGGACGACCTCGAGGTATACGCCGCGATTCGGAAACTCGCTTCCCTCGGGGCCGCGCATGAGGATGAAATTCGCGCCGCCCGGGCGGACATCCAGTTCGACGACCGGAGTTGTCCAAGGCCGCGGGGTGAACCACTCCTTCACCAGGGCGGGGTCGGTCCAGGCGCGGTAAACGGCTTCGGGGGGAGCGTCGATCAACCGGGTCAGGGTCAGTTCGCGATCCGTGGAGGGGGCGGGTGTCGGCGTGGATTCGTGGGCAGGTTCAGCACTCATGGAGGTGGGTAACGTGCAATCACAACAAACGGGACGAGCCATTCCGGACAACCCGGCCGGCCAATTAAGCCGATAAGGAAGATCCGGCGCGGCGGAGTCGCGGCAAGCGGGGCGCCCGGATCAGGCGGTCGCGGCCGCCCCGGCACCGACGCCGTCCGGCTTGTCGGGCGTGAGCCAGCGCCCGAAGAACCGCGCCGCCAGGAACATGATGAACGCCGAGGCGGCAACCAGCCCGGCGTGCAGCAGCCAGAAATGAACGCCGCTCATTTTGTCCACCAGTCCGCCAAGCCAGCCGACGAGGCTGTTGCAGAGGAACAGGTGGAGGTAATAGATCGCGACAAACGTGCCGGAGACGGATTTCGGCGCGACGCGCGCATAGAGCGCGAGACCGACCGGAAACACGTTGGCGAACCCGGCACTGTTGAGGATCTCGAACCCCAGCACCCAGCCAAAGCCCGCCTTGTGCCCCGACGCTGCAATCCAACCTGCCGCCGCCAGGCACAAGCCGCCGAGCGCGCTGATGGCAAGGCCAAGCGTGATCTTCGTAATCTCTTCCGGCTCCCGGGCGAATTTCGTCCACAGCCGCCAGAACACGACCGCCAGAACCAGGAAGCTGACGCTGACGACGGCATCCAGCGAGACGAGCCAGGTCGTGGGCATCGTCCAGCCGAAGAACCGCAGGCTCACGTGATCGGGCACCCACAGTAGGTAGGCATCAAAGATCTCCTGGTTCACCACGGCCCCCACCGCCAGCACGGGAAGCAGCGCGACGAGCAGGATCATCGCCTTCCAGTCGTCGGCGGTGAGTTTCGCCCCCTCCCCGACGTCCGTGTCCGTGGAGCCGGTCGCGGCGCGGCGATGGGCCGCGCGCGCCGCCGGCGAATCCGGCGGGAGCCAGCGTCCGCCGTAGAGATAAATGACCAGTCCAAGCACCATCCCGACGCCCGCGGCACCGAAGCCGTAGTGCCAGCCGGCCTTTTCTCCCAGCGTCCCGGTGACGAGCGGCGCGACGATGACGGCAACGTTGATAAACAGGTAATAGATCTGGAAGGCGTCAGCCCGGCGCAGGTCGTTCGGCGCGTACAAGTCGCCCACCTGGATGGCGAGATTGCCTTTGAAGCACCCCACCCCGGTCAGCAGGCACAGCAGCGCGAGCAGGAACGTGACATCGAAGGCCATCAGGAAATGGCCGGCGGCCATCAGCAGCGCGCCAATCGTGACGGTGCGCGTGCGACCGAGCCACCGGTCGGCAATGATGCCGCCGGCGATCGGCGTCACGTACACGAGTCCCGTGTAGAGCCCGAAAATCGCCGAAGCCAGCGCCACCGTGGACAGCGGGCCGTGCCATTCGAGCAAGCCGCGAAACCATTTGAAGCCGGCGATCCGCTCGACATGGCCGGGGAGCAAAAGCTGCCGTGTCATGTAGAGCACCAGCAGCGTCTGCATTCCGTAATACGAAAAGCGTTCCCACGCTTCCGTAAATCCGAGGTAGCCGAGCCCGCGGGGATGACCGAGAAAAGACCGGTCGCCCGTCGGGGCCGGCGTGGGGGGTATGGGGTTGTTCTGCAAGCGTCCCAGCACACGGATCGCGGGCGCCGAGGCAAGAGCGTTGGCGGGAGGACGCTGCGCGCCGCCAGGGTATTGCCCCGCCAAGGGTGGCCATTAGCACCGCTGCACCGCGAGGTTGCGCTCCCCTCTTCCCGAACCGTTGGTTCGTCCGCGTGAGCCGGCCGCCAGCCTGTTTCTATGGCGTCACCTCATGCAGCACCGGATCGAGCGACAGCCGGTGCGTTTCACCGTCGCGCAGGCGATGACTCATGTTTCGCAAATGCAGCCCCGCGACGCTGTCGGCGTAGATCCACGGCATGTGCCCCTCATTCAACGGCGAGGGGCGCGGCGCCGCGGGCGCGACGTCAAAGTACCGGCCATAGAGCGGGCTGTTCGGACTGTAGCCATAACGCACCGACCAGTCGTCGAGCGTAATATCGCTGATGTTCTGATGCCGACCGATGATCACGATGCTGTTCTCCGCGGAGGCGCGCACGTGGCTGATGGTCACATCGCGAATCCGCGCGGAGGTCGAATCGCCCGTCGTGATCACGAGTGGCTCGCCCTTCCCCCACCACGCGCCGGCAAACATGTGGGTGTCCATGACGATGTTCGACATCGCGACGTCCTCGACCCAGCCGCCGTCGCCCGCCTGCAGCAGGATGCCCCGCTGGCTGTCGTGGATCACCAGATTGCTCACCGTGACCCGACGGACCTTGGCGGCACGGTAGCCAAAACGGATCGCCGCCGAGCGGCTCGTGAGCTCGCAATTCGTGACCAGGATGTTCTCGCAAGGGCTGTCCGGGTTCGTGATGGCGCTGACGGCAATGCAGTCGTCCCCGGCGCGCAGGATGCAGTCGGACACGACGATGTTGCTGGAACCCGTGAAATGGACGGCGTCGTCGTTCGGAATCTGGAGATTGTTGTCGACCCGCACGGCGTGCAGCCAGACGTCGTTGCAGCAACTGAACACGAGCGTCCAGCAGGGCGAGTGCGTCACGGTGATCCCGTCGAGGCGGACATGCCGGCACTCGTGGAAGAAGATCGGTTGCGTGGGACGGTCGAGGGCGGTGACGACACACTGGGCCTTCTGCCACCCGGTCAGTTTCGCGTCATCGGCGGGGTCGAGTCCGGTCCGGAGTTTTTTCCAGTCGAAGAAAGGAGTGTCCGCGAGTTCGATCGTGCCCTCGCCGCGGATCGCGACGTTGTGCCGGCCGATCGCCCAGACGAGGCAGCGCGTCTCGCCGAGTTCCGGATGCTTGAACCCATTGGGCGGATAGTCCGCGAGATGGGGTGAACCGCGCAGGACCGCCCCGTTCTCGAGTTCGAGCGTGATATTCGATTTCAGCTCGATGCCGCCACTGAGCCACACGCCGGCGGGGACGAGCACCGTGCCCCCACCCGCGGCGGCGCACGCATCAACCGCGGACTGGATCGCCGCGGTGTTCATCGTTTTACCGTCACTCACGGCACCATGATCGGCGATCGAGACCGTGAGGCCCATGGCCGTGGTCGCGAACGCAAGCGCCACGACCGCCGGGGTGACAAAGGAACGAAGGAGAGCTTTCATGGTAACTGCGGGCGGTGGAAGGTTGCGATCATGAGGTCTTCGGGACAACCGGCGGCATCGCGTTTCTACCGGTGCGTCGTCGGGGGCAGTCGCAATGCCTGCTCGAGATTGGCGCGAATCGATTGATCGTTGGGATCGAGCGCCGCGGCCCGGCGATATTCGGCGACCGCTTCGTCGACGTGACCGGCATAGAGCAGCGCGTTCGCGAGGTTGTTGTGCACGCGCGCCCGGTCCGGCCCCCACGCGGCGGCCTGACGGAACGCGTTCGCCGCCGCTTCGTACTGGCCGGCCGCCCCGAGCGCGTTGCCAAGCGCGAACGCCGCGTCGACATTGCCGGGCTGGAGGCGGACCGCGGCGCGCAGGGGTTCGATTGCCTCCGCATAACGGCCAAGCTGCACGAGGGCGTCGCCGAGGTAGCCATTCAGCGGTCCCTGCTCGTTCGCGACGGCCAAGGCCTGCTGGAGGTGCGGCAGCGCACCGGCGGGATCGCCGGCATTGAGGAGTATCACGCCGAGATTGTAGTGCGCCGGCGCAAATGCCGGATCGATGCGCAGCGCCGCCTCGAACTCCGCCCGGGCCGCTGCAGCCTGCCCCGCCGCCGCGAGGGTGGTCCCGAGACTGTCGCACGCCCGGGGATTTTCGGGCGCCTTGGCGACGGTATCGCGCCACAACGCGATCGGATCCGCGTACAGCCGGTTCCGGGTCATGGAGAGCACGCCGAGTCCCAGCGCCGCAAGGAGGAGCGTGCCGGGAATCCAGCGGTGGCCGCTCCGTCCCCCCACCGCGTGCACCCCGACCACCGCCAGCACGGCAAGCGCCGCGAGAGGCAGATACATCCGGCTCTCCGCGATCGGTTGGAGCGCGATCGGAACGACGCTGCTGGTCGGGGCCAGGAGGATGAAAAACGCCAGTGCCGGGAATCCGATGCGCTTCACCTTCCACCAAGCGGTGATGGCGGCGCCGACCAGCGCCGCGACGATCATCCCGTCGAGGACAATGGCCTGGCCCGGTTTGACATACGCGGCCGGTCCGTAATCGAACACCAGGGGCGCGGGCCACACCGCCCGAGCAAGATAGGTCGCCAACGCCCTGAACTCCGTCAACGCGTACGTCGCCGCACCCGCGCCGAATCCGAAGCCCACACCCCGTCCCGCGATCGGATAAGCGGTCATGAGGAACGCCAGCAGCGGCCAGCCCAGGACGAGCCCGCCGTAGTACCATCGGCGGCGCCGCAACGCGTCCCCGAACGATTCGCTCAGGTAGGCCCGATCATAGAGCAAGGCGATCACCGGCACCGTCACCATGACCTCTTTCGAAGCAAAACCGCACCATGCCGCGGCCACCGACAGGACCAGCCAGCGCCAAGGGCGATCCGCATTGGCGGCGCGCGCGAGCCCATAGAGGGTCAGCAAATAACACGCTCCCATCATCAACTCGGATCGCTCGCTGACGTACGTGACCACCTCCGTCAGCAGCGGATGCAGCGCCCAGACGGCCGCGGTCGTTGCGGCGAGCGGAAGCGCGGCAGAACGACACCGATCGGTCGATCTCGCCAGCGTGCGACGAACAAGCCCGAACAACGTCACGGCAGCCAGCGCATGCCACGCCACATTGACGAGATGATAGCTCCAGACCGCCTGGCCCGACCACGCGTAGTTCAAGGCAAACGACAGATTTACGAGCGGACGCCCCGCCGTGGTCCCGCTGTCGGGGGTAAGCACCGCCTTGAGATCCGCCAGATGCCGAATGGACGGGTTGCGGATCACCGATTGCGTGTCGTCGAGCACAAAGGGGGCTCGAAGGCTGTTCGCGTAGGCCAATGCGGCGGCAAGCGCGATCGCCATCGCGATGACGCGGATTTTCCACCTGGGGTATGAGGAAGGATCCGAAATCTCCCCAGCGGTCCTGCCGCCAGCCGAGCCCATGCGCCGATCGTTCGATTGCGACCCGACCCGTGTCAAGGAACGGGCGCGACATCCACGATCGACGGCGGTTATGCGGATGGGGAGGCCGCCCGCGCCATCAACCATTCCCGCAATGCCGCATCCTCCGTGAGGCCGCCGGCGCGGAGGTAGGCACTGCGGGCCTCGGCCCCGCGACCAAGCATCAAGAGCAGGTGCGCGCGGCTCGCCCACCACGGCTGGTAGTCCACGGTCCGGCCCGCGGGCAACGCATCCAGCGCCGCCAGACCGGCCGTGGGATCGCCCGCCTCGGCGAGTGCGACCGCGCGGCCGACCTGCGCCCCGATGCCCGGGGCGATTCGAACGAGACCTTCGTAGAGCAACGCGATTCCGGGCCAGTCGATCGCGCCCGTGACAGCGCGCTCGGCATGCAGCGACTGGATGGCGGCCTCGAGTTGAAACCGCCCCATCCTTCCCGACCGCGCCGCCGTGCGGAGTTGCACCTCGGCTTCCTCGATCAACGGACGCGACCACCGAGCCGGGTCCTGGCGGTCGAGCGGGACGAACTGCCCTTCCGCGGTGTAGCGCGCCGCGCGGCGGGCTTCACAATGCAGCATCAGCGCCAGCACTCCGCGGGCCTCCGGCTCGTGCGGCATGAGCTCGGTGAGGGTTCGCCCAAGGGCGATTGCCTCGGCGGCGAGCGAATGATGCGTCGAACCCGGATCAGCCGCGCTCTCCCATCCGGCGGTGTAGGCGAAGTAGATCGCCTCGAGCACGTACGTGACCCGCTCGTCCCATTCAGGCGGCTCGGGCACGCGGAAGGGAATGGCGGCGTCGCGGATCTTCACCTTGGCGCGCACGAGTCGCTGTCCCATGGCCGCCGGCGAAACGAGAAAAGCCGAGGCGATCCGTGCTGCATCGAGACCCAGCACCGCCTGGAGCATCAACGCCGTGCGCGCCGCGGGATCGATCGCCGGGTGGGCACAGACGAACAGAAGTTTTAGCCGCTCGTCGGGAAAACTCGTTTCCATGGTGGCGATGTTCTCCGCCTCGACCGCGAGCTGCTGCAGGACCGGTTCGGACGCCTGCTCCACCCGGCGGTGCCGTGCCGCGTCGATCTGCCGGTTGCGGGCGGCGTGCAGCAGCCAGGCCTCCGGCTTGACCGGTACGCCGTCAACCGGCCAGCGGCGCAGCGCCGCCGCGAAGGCTTCGCTCAACGCGTCCTCCGCTCCGGCGACGTCGCCGGACCGGGCGGCGAGGTAGGCCACCAGCCGGCCATACGACGCACGCACGACCGTCTCGATCGAGGCCTGGGCCGCCGCTTCGCTCATTGTCCCGGCGGCTTGGCCGGGCGGCTGGGAAAGTAGAATCCCGCCAGGGGCCGGACCTCGACGGCAACTTCCGCCGCCGCGGGGTGTCGCGCCGCCCATTCGAGCGCCACATCCAGATTCGGCACATCGATGATCGCGAACCCGGCCAGGTATTCCTTGGATTCAGCGTAGGGGCCGTCATGGACCTGGCGCTTGCCATCGCGCACCGACACGGTCGTGGCCGACTGCGGGGCTTCGAGGCCGGTGCCGCCGACAAAGACGCCGGCAGCCATCAAGGCTTCACCGTAGGCTCGGCCCGCGGCCGAAAGAGCCACCTGCTTGGCACGATCAAAGTTTTCGGGCGCCTGGTGAACAAGGAGGGCGTATTTCATGGATGGGAAACGTCGGGATGAAGGGGTGGCGGCGATCACCAAGTCTGGGTACCGGCAATCTGGCGCGTGGGAACGTTGATGCGGTTGAAGACATTCGTCACCGCGATCGCGACGAGCAAGCCGGCCATGGCTTTTTCGTCGTGCAACCGGGCGGCGGCGTCCCACGCGGGATCCGGCACGGGATCGGGCCGGTCGCTGAGGCGCGTGACACACTCGGCGAGTTCGAACGCGGCCCGCTCGGCATCGGTGAAGTAAGGCGCCTCGCGCCAGGCGGCCACGGTCGCGAGCCGCTCGTCCGTTTCACCAGCCTGCTTCGCGTGCTTCACGCCGCCGTCGAGGCAGACGCTGCAGCCGTTGATCTGGCTGACCCGCAGGTGCACCAGGGCGATGGTCCGCGGCGCGAGACCGCTCTTGAACGCGGCGCCGTAGAGCGCCTGGACGGCAGCGGTGGCTTCGGGAATGATTTCGGCCGGATTTTTCAGCCGGGGAGTGAGTTGGGTCATGGGAGACGTGGGTTGAGGCGTCGGCTTTCGCCGCCGCCGGGTTCGGATTTCAAGCCGGGTACGGCTTCACCCCGATGACGGCCCTCCGCCGGTCATTCAGACATTCGCGATGATTTTCTCCGAATTTCCGCGGAGGCGCATCCGCGGCGGCGTTGCGCGGGCAAAGGCAAACGGTCCCTAGGTGTCGGTCCGCGGGCAGAGCGCCGTGCGCCGGTTCGTATCCGGGCGAAAAAAAGCCCGGCGCATCCTGCGACGCGCCGGGCTGACTCTATGATTTCCGACCAAAATCAGAATTTGTAGGTGATCGAACCCTTCAGGTTGCGGGGATCGCCCTCGACGATCGCCGTGCGGCTGCCTCCGGCGAGAATGTAGTCCTTGTTGAAGGCGTTGTTGATCTGAAGCCGGGCGATCCACGATTTCGTGCGATAGGTGAATCCGATGTTTACGAGCGTCCGGCCCGCGTACTTGTAGGTGGGCTGGTTCGGCACGAAGCCGGGAGCGACGCCGGGGAGCGTCGGCACGCCGGCGAGCGGCTTCGAGGTCGTGTATCCGCTGGCATTCTCGCCCACCATGTCGCTCTTGTAGTCGACGCCCACGTTGACGCCGAAGCCATTGAGGGGTCCGTCGGTGAACCGGTAGTCAACGTAGGCCGCCCCGATCCGATCGGGCGTGCCGCGGAACCGGACTCCCGTGGGCTGGCGGATTTTGTAGTCGGACCAGTTGCCCAGGATGGTGAGGTTGCGGTTCAGCGCGTAGGAACCCTCGAATTCCCAGCCCTTCGATTTCACGTCGAGAAACGTGTTGGCGGGAAGCGCGTTCGCCGCCGCCTGGTTGCCCTGGGCAACGAGCACGTAGTATTCGCTGTTCGGCACGCTGTAGTTCGTCTGGGTGATGTTGAAGTGCGAAATCGAGAAGGTGAGCGTGTCGTTCAGGAACGAGCCCTTGATCCCGTACTCGTCCTGGACGCCGTTGGTCGGCTTGAGGCCGGGATTGCCGGCCTGGAGCGAACCGGGCATCGACTCACCCGAGGTATTGTGGCCGAAAAAGACGCCGATCTGTTTGATCGGCTTGATCGTCGCCCCGTAGCTCGTGGCGTTCGTCGTGATGTTGAGCGTGCGATCGCCGATCGCTCCGATGCCCGTGTTGTCGGTCCGGGTGAGCTGGCCAAAATAGCGCGACGCGCCGCCCGAGAGGATCAGATGGTCCTGCAGCAGGCTCGCCGTCTCGAACGCATACACCTGGAGTTCCTCGAGGCGGGCCGTCTTGTTCTGCACCCCGATGGTGGGGTTCGGCTCCGGAAAAACCAGCGGGTAATACTGCATCGAGCCGAGCGTCGCATTCGTGACATCGGGCCCCTGCGGCTCGCCGACATAGCTTTTCCATTTCGTCTTCGAGAAGTTCGCCGCCAGCCCCGTGACCGTCGTCGATTTGAAGTAGTTCGTGTCGAACTTGCCGGCGTAGTCATCGCGCAGGTGGGCTTCGTTGTAGTAGAGATGGTCGGAGCCGTTGACGCGGTGGTACACGTAGGTGCTTGGGTCGGGGATCGGCACCGTTTTCGAGGTCGCGACGGCCGTCGTGCCGGAGTTGTCGACCGTCCAGACGACGCCGGGCTCGTATTCTCCGGTGTACGGGTCGCGGGTGGGGTTAAAGGCGACGAGTTTCCCGGTGGCGGGATCGGGAACGAAGATCGACGCGCTGGTCCCGCCCTGGTCCTCGCGGAGCACGTGGTCGGCGGAGAGCATCAGGTGGGACGTGATGTGATCGTTCAGCGCCGAGAACAGCTCGGCCGTGATCCGGTCCGTCCGGCGGTGCCGGATATCGTATGCCGATCCGCCGGAAAACGACCAGTCGCGCGGCAGACCCTTGGCAATGACCGCGTACCCCTCGCTCCCGGAACTCGGATCGATCGGGACGTTGAAGCCGGGAATCTCGCGATTCTGGACGAATTCACCCTTCACGACGAGTTTCGTGGACGGCGAAAGCTGCCAGGAAATCGACGGTGCGAACTCATAACCCCGGCGGAAGCTGTTCCGCTGGTACCCGTGGTTGTACCAGGCGGCGGCGACGACACGCATGGCCAC
>DASZYH010000241.1:0-5607 GCA_035545515.1 Opitutaceae bacterium | reverse complement strand
CTCCGCCTCCTGCGCATCGAGCAGCCGACGGGTGAATTCCTCGTGCGCCCGCATTTCGGCCACCGCCCGCCCGGCGCGCTCCGCCTCCGCGCGGACGCGTTCGGTGATATCCTGGGCCGCCAGCACGATGCACCGGCGGCCGCGGAGCATCATGACCTCGGCATTGAGCAGATAGTGGATCGTCTCGCCGCGACGATTCACCGTCTGAAGCTCGAGTTCGCGGATCGTGCCGCCGGAGGTGAAATTCCGCATCAGTTCCGCCCGCTCCGCCGTGCTGCGCATGATGCCGAGTTCGACGGACGTGCGCCCGACCGCCTCCTCCCGGGTGTAGCCGTACAACCGGGTGAAGCCCTCGTTGACCTCGATGTAGCGGCCGGTCTCGAATTCGGAAATCGCGAGCGCGCTCGGACCGGACCGGAACGCGCGCGAGAACTTGTCCTCCGACTCGCGCAGCGCCTCCTCGGCCCGTTCCTGCTCCGTGATGTCCTGCACCATCGTCAGGATGCAGGTCTGACCGGAAAATTCCAGGAGCTCGCAATTCACGAGCACGGTGATGGGCGTGCCCGGGACCGTGCGTCCCCTGATCCGGAAGTTGTGCGCGGTGCCTTCCCGGGCGACGACCGAAATCAGGTGTGCCCGCTCCGCCGGGTCCTGCCAGAGACCGAGTTCGAGAGTCGTCCGGCCGACCACCGCCTCGCGTTTGCAGACGTACGTGCGCAGGAAGGCATCGTTCACGTCGATAATCCGCCCGATCGCGATGTCGGAAAGGATGATCGAGATCGGGCTGACCCGGAAGATCTTCGAGAACTTTTCCTCCGAGGTGCGCAGAGCGAGCTCGGTCCGCTTGCGCTCGGAAATATCGCGCACCGCGACGATGCGCAGCGGCCGGTCGTCCCAGCGGACATTTTTCGCCTGCGATTCGACCACGATGCGGGAACCGTCCTTGCGCAGCAGCACCTGCTCGAAGATCCCGTCCAGCCGGCCGCGGACGACCTCCGTCATCAACGCCATCGACTCCGGGGCCATGAGCGAGAGCACCTCGCATCCCACCAGTTCGTCGTAGCCGTACCCCAGCATGGCGGCGAACTGCGCGTTGGTTTCGACGATGACTCCATTCTGCTGGATGCAAATGCCCTCGAGTGAGGCCGCGGTCAGGTGGCGCAGGTGCTCCTCGTTGCGCCGCAGGGTTTCCTCCGCCTTCCGCCGCACGGAAATATCGCGGAGGATGCCCTGATAGGTTCCGTCCGACAGCCGCTTGGCGGTGACCTCGCCGGGGAACGTCGAACCATCACCGCGGCGAAACGTCCGCTCGCGCGTGACCGCGTCGCCGCGCCGGAGGATCACCCAGTCGTCCGCCAGCTGGACGCGGCTCGCGTCGTCCAGGAAATCATTGACGCTGTGGCCGACGATCTCGTCGCGGGTCCGGCCGAGCAGCCGCGCGCCGCTGGCGTTGACCTCGAGGTAGACGCCCTCGTCGTTCGTGACAAAGATGCCATCAACGGCCTGCTCGACGAGTGCGCGGTAGCGTTCGGCATCGGTCGTGGGTACGCGGGGAGCCGTCAACGCTGGGTCTTCGCGGCCGGAACCTGTGGGAGGCGAAGCCACGGCCGGGGACGCTAACGGTCCGCGGCGCCGATGCACTTCGAAAATGGTGATGCCGGCGGCGGCTGGACCCCTCGATGTTACAGCGGCGTGACAAACCCGGAGGTCCCACGGACCTTCGCCACGACCGACACGGGCAGCGTCACCGATTTCGCCGCGGGGTGCCGTCGGCTACGGATTGCTTGCTTCGGCGCTTGTCACCGCGCTCGGGATCGCAGAGAGCTGCCGGGCATGAACGACGCCCTCCAGCCTCCCAGCCAACCGCCGACCGACGCTCCCCCGGAATGGGAGCGCGAGATCCGCGCCTCCGAAGAGATCATGCGGATCGCCTTCCTGAACGGCGATGTTGCCACGCTCGACCGGATTTGGTCGCCGGTGTTCGCGGTGAATTCGCCGCTGCAAAAGGTGCTGCCGCGATCGCTGGTGCTCACCCTCCTGCAGAGCGGACGGATCCGCCACACCTCGTTCGAATCGGTGATCGAAACCATGTCGCGTGAGGGTGATACCGTGGTCGTGATGGGAAACGACCGCGTCATCGATCCGCCGGACGGGACCGTCTCGCATCGGCGGTTCACGAATGTGTGGCGTCACGAAGCCGGGCAGTGGCGGGCGATCGCCCGCCATGCGCACGTCCTCGGCCGCGACGCGTCCGCATGAAGTCCGCCGTCAGCGATACGTGTACAAGGTCACGCGCTGGATCCCGAAGTGTCCGGGCGGGATCCGGATGAAGCGGCCCTGGTTGGTCTCGTCGCCGTTGAGCCAGCGTTCGTGGATCCACTGTCCGTCGGAGTAGTGTCCCTCTTCGGTGCTGAGGATGCCGGCCTGCGCAGCGGACCGGGCGGAAAACACCGCCGTGATGCCGACGCCGGCGAGAACGAACTGGTTGGGGCCGGTGGCGATCAGGATCCCGCCGGAAGGGAACCGCGGCGCGGCGCCCGCTCCGGCCGGCACCCCGTCGGCGAGCGAGGGACCGGTCGACGTTTCAAACGCGACATGGACGACGTAGCCATTCACCTCGATCTGCTGCGGCTGCCGCTGCTCGGGGCCCTCGGACATCAGGCCGAACATCGTGCCCCTGCCCTGATGCTGCACAATGAGCGGCGTGAGTTGCGTGAGCAGATCGTAGCTCTTGGCGAGCAAGCCCGCGGCCGGTTCGCCGATCGACTCGATGCCAAACGCGGAGAACCCCATCGAGTTCAGGCCGCCGATGGCATAGAGCGCGTTGGCGGCCGCCTCCGGACTGCGCATCGCCTCCGGGATGAAGAGTCCGTTTCCGCCCTCCGTGTACCGGCGCGCCCAGCCGATGAAGTCCTGGAAATAGATATCGGGCGCGAACAGGTCGATGGTCGGCGCGCCTGCCCGCCAGACATCGAACACCTGCGGGAGCGGACCGGCGCTCGGATACTGACCCGGCTGGTGCCCCGGGCGGATGAGCGCCGCATTGACGTACATCGGCAGCGGGTACGCGGCCTTGCCGGCTTTCGCGACGGCGTCGGTGTACCGGGCAAAGTACCAGGCCATGAAAATTTCCTCGGTGGCCGGTCCCGGGCCGAAAACCTCCGTCCACGTTCCGGCCGACTTGTGACCGGCATTAAACCAGCGTTGGCGCAGCGCCGGCTGGAGCGTGTCGGAGTGGGCCGCCAGGTAGGACATCAGCTCGGATGGAACCGACGCCGCAAAGGCTTTCTCCGCTTCCGGGCTGTGGTCGCGGGCCTCGGGAATCATGCCGATTTCGTTTTCAACCTGCACCATCACGACGGTGTGCTGGTCGCCGTCGACGGCCTTGAGGTGCTCCATCAGGGTGGCGAACGCCCGCGCGTCGGTTTGCTCGTTCACCGCGTCGAACGGTGAGAGAATCTCGAGCCCGCGCCCGGAGGAACTCCTGGCGCGCGGGAACCGTGCGGTGTCCGCTTTCACCCAGGCCGGCGTGTAGCACGACATGCTGTTTTTCCAGGACCCGAACCAAAGCAGCACGAGCCGCATGTTGTTGGCCCGGGCGTCGGCGAGGAGTCCATCGACGGTGGCGAAGTTGAACGTCCCCTCCGCAGGTTCAATCTGATCCCAGTAAACGGGCGCGACCACCGCGTTGAGGTGCAGGGCCTTCAACTTCGGCCAGAAGGAATGCAGGTAGGCCGGTTCGCCGCTCGAGTTGCCGAGTTCGCCGCCGTGAATGATAAACGGCTGCCCGTCGACGATAAGTTGGGTCGCCGTGCCCTGTCGTTGCAGGTGCGGAATGGCTCCCGTCGCGCCGACAACGGCGGAAGCGAGCAGAAAAAGCGAGACGTGGAACAGGGTCTTCATGAATTCAGGGACAGGCGCCAACGTGGAATTTAGGGGACAGGCGCAAACATGACGAATCACAGCCATTTCAAACCTGTCCCTAAATAACGCGCGCCGAACGCCAGTCCAACTGAAGAACACCCGCCAAGGGACAGACAAATTTCGCACCAGACCAATCTTCCGGCAGAGGGACAGGCGAATTCGAACGTTTCAGCCCCCAAGGAAAGCCAAAGACCATCTCCCAGCTCTCGCACAGGTTCACACGCGGTCTAAATCGGCGAACGCACCGAACATAGGCGGCCGATCAACCGGGCTCTGAGTCGGATCCGCTGTTTCAACGGTCAGCGATTTTCGCGGCTACGCCTCGTTTTGATTCCAACTCCCTCCTGTCTGACGAATCGCGATAGACGGCATACCCGCACCCAACCGGCCGGCCTCATCGCTCTTCAAAGCCTCAACGGTCAGTGCGACACACTTAGGCCAATCCGCTGCCCCGTACTCCGCGCATCGCCATCATCTCGCCCCACTCGCGGAGCCATGGCAGCGATTGTGGTTCCCAGCTCCTTCGGCGTTCAGTTTGCGTCCGGTATCGTGCGAGCTGCGCTTCGACGAAAGCGCGGCTCCCCAGCACCGCGCCGTGGCTGAAGTAACGAAGGCGACAGCGTAAGACTTCGTGGAGCTCGAGCTTTCCACCCTCGAGTGCGACCTGCCGAATCCGTTCCAGTGGCATACTCGCGCTGCCCGACCGCGAAACACCACCGGCTCCAAAGAGCACCTGGCGATAGGCAGCTTGCGTTGCCGACCAGGTCGGTCCCCCGAACACCGACTGAAGGCCTCGTCGTGCTCGCTGTCCTCCCGCAACTGCTTCGGCATAGCCGCAGAATCGGTAATCCTTCGGATCCTGCACAAGTCCCGCCCGCACACAATTGAGGTCGATATAAGCCGCGACCGCCTCGACCGCACGTCCGGTCGGCTCCACTAGCACACTTTTGAAACGTTCAGCCCACAATGTTCCGTATCGGTTATGGCTCTGATTGTACCAAATCGAAAACCGCTGTTTCACCAGCTTCATGAACGCCGAAACATCGTTCATCAGCGCCAACTGCCGTTCCCGCCAAGCTTCGGCCTCCGCGCCGTTGGCGGCAAGTTGCGCCTTGATCACTGCCAGTCGCGCGATCTGGAACCGCGTTGGCGATGGGTACAGCACGGCATATCGGCGCAGGAGCTCCTCGTCATCAATGGGACCCTTTCTTGGCACCCGCACCAGAAAATGGAAGTGGTTGGAGAGAATTGCGTAGGTCAGAACTTCAATCCCGCAATATTCCGCTACCTGCCAGAGCTGCTTCCGTAGTACCTCGCGCCCGACCGGATCAAACCACCACTCACCATTAACGACGCGGCTCATCACATGGTAGACGGCCTCGCTCTCGTTCGCTGCTACCTTGATCCGCGCCTGTCGCATGGAAGAACAATGATAGCGGGAACACCTCTGTGCAATTGTTATTTATCTTCATATTTTTATTTTTACCTATTGGTGTCCATTGGTCCTCCGCTCAGTTGGGTCAGGA
Organism: Opitutaceae bacterium; assembly: GCA_035545515.1. Lineage (GTDB taxonomy): Bacteria > Verrucomicrobiota > Verrucomicrobiia > Opitutales > Opitutaceae > ER46. Next base: position 157 of record DASZYH010000241.1, on the reverse strand, counting down.
CTGAATCCCTCTCTCGGGTGCAGTCTACGCAGTTAACTCACACATCATTTGCCAGATTCCGCTTTTAGCCTGTCCCTTTTCGAGAGGTCCCCGATTTGACTTGTCCCATGAGGCTGACGGTCCCTTACGGCTGACGCTGGCGCTTACGATTTTGACC
>DASZYH010000240.1:0-2556 GCA_035545515.1 Opitutaceae bacterium | reverse complement strand
GCGCCTGCTCGCGCAGCTCACGCGCTCGGGCCAGTCGATCGGGTTCCTCGCCGGTCTTCCCACCGAACAACTGCGCCGGTTGTCGGAAGAAGCCACCGCGTCGGCGCGGGTGCCGGCGCTGGTCGACCCGTCCGAAATGATCACCCGGTGCGTCGATGCCGTCCGTCGCCTCGACGCCCGTGCGCTCGAGTCCCTGTTCTCAGCCGCAGAAACGGAACTGGGAATGCAGGGAATGCTGCAGCGTTTGATCGGTCCACTCGCCGAAACGATTGGAAACGAGTGGCGCGACGGATCGCTCACTGCGGCGCACGAACATTTTGCCAGCGCGGTGCTGCGAACGCTGCTGGGGCAAGCCGTCCGTCCCTTTGCCGGCAGCGAAAACGGACCGGTGATCGTTATCGCCACGCCCGGCGGACAGCTCCACGAACTTGGCGCGTTGATCGCGGGCGCGCTTGCGACGAACCTCGGCTGGCGGGTGATTTATCTCGGCGCCAGCCTCCCGGCAGCGGAAATAGCGGGCACCGCGCGGCAGCACCTGGCCCGCGTGGTCGGTCTGAGCCTCGTCTATCCGGAGGACGACCCCAGGCTCGATGCCGAGCTCAGCCGGTTGCGCGAACTCCTTCCGGCTGATGTCCGAATCGTGGTCGGCGGGCGTGCCGCGCCGGCCTACCAGCAGACGCTCACCCGGATCGGTGCGACCCATGTCGGGACCTTGCCTTCGTTCAGCGCCTACCTCGACGAAATCCGCCGCCCACCGGGGTAGGGCCGTGCAGCGTGAGTCGTACCCCGGTCGGGCGCGGAGCCTGTCCTCCGTCTTGTCCGCCCTAGCCCCGCGCGAAGGCGGAAGCCTCGGCGAAGGCGGGAGCGCTTGGCGAAGGAAGGTCGCTTCCGCGCCATGGTTCGATGCAGGGCGGGGTCGCCTGACCCCGCCGCGGCTGGGAATGGAGTCTCTACCACCTGAGCCATCGTGCCGGCGGCGACACCTTTCTTTCAACTGCTCTAGCGTGGAATCGCGCGAAGCGCGGTCGCGTTCGTCGAGAAATGCGCCGAGCACGATGACTGAGGGCATCGTCGCCTCGGGTTGGTGTCGTCCATCGGCGAGGCTCAGAGGTGCCGCTCAATCGGCGAACGTTCCGGCTCCGGGGCCGGGGACGGCTCCGGCAGCTTCGGTTCCGCACGTTCGCGTTGTCGGCTGGAGCGGCGCGACCATGCGCCACACCCCAAACCGACGATCGCGCCCAGCAAGGCGGCGACCTGGATGACCAGGGCCGCGGACATCGCGAACTGCCAGGTCAGAAACCGGACGGTGATCGGCTCCGCATTTTGCACGCTGAACACCGCGACGAACACCAGGAGCGCGATCACGAACAGCCAGGAGAGTTTCATTCGGCGAGTGTTTGTCACTGGCAGCACGCGTCAACCGCCGCCTGCCGTTCACGGGAGGCCTCCGACGGCTTGAGAACGGCGCGCGTGGCGGAGCCCTGTGCCCGGCCATTGGGTCCGTGAGGGGTTCGACTACGACGGCGGCGATGCGAAAATTCTGAAACGCCGGAATCATATCGGCCACGGTGGGTGCGGTTCGACCGTCTGAACGCGAATGTCGCGGAGTCCGTCGGAGTTGCTGCAAGCCGACGCACAAAGATGCGGGGCCGTCGCGTCGAACCAGCGGGACGAACGCTGGTCTACGCGGACGATGAAAACCCCACTTATACCCACGCTACGTCCCCCATTCATGTTCCTGCTCGTCGGCGGTGCCGTTGTGCTGACCTGCGGTTGTTCCCGGGAAAATCGATCGACCTTGAGGGCGGACACACGGGACGCCTACCGTGATTCGGTCGCCGCTCTCGACAAGAGCTGGGACCGGGCGAAGGACTACACCTTTGACGAGCGCGACAAAGCGATGGCGGAACTCAAATCGGCGAGTTCGCGGACGGAGGCCCGCGTCCATGATGTCCAGGCGAACTTTGACGAACAGCGGGCGGACGCGAAGCAGCGCGCCGCCATGACAGAGTTGAAAGAGGCAGACGATGACTACCGGTCGAAGCTCGATGCGCTGGGCCGGGCAGGAGCCGACACCTGGAACGCGGCGAGGGATGAAACGCTCGCCTCGTGGCACCGCCTGCAAGCGGCGTACGATCGGGTCCGTAGTGACCACGATCGTCGGTAGGTGCCGGCCGGGATCAGGGTAGGGCGCGGAGTCCCTTCCGCGCCTTCGGGAGCTGAGTTTTGGCGAGACTTCTCGTGTCTTTTCGTGCTTTTCGTGGCTGTCACTTCGGGGGCTTTGGGGTGCGGACATTCGGCCCCGCGCGGTGGGGTCACCGCGCCTACAGGGGCTGGTTTGCGGCCATCACTTAGGGGGCTTTCTCCGCGGGCTCCGCGGCTCCGCGTGAGGCATGTCTGGGGCCACAATCCGGGTCACGCGGAGGGCACGGAGACGCGGAGGAAAGGCGTAGGAAACCCGGTCGGAGGGGGACCACAGATCGACAGATTTGGGTCCGGCAGGTGGAGCCCGCTGTCCCCAGCGGGCTGGTCTGGGGCTTCAGCTCGGCAAGAAAC
>DASZYH010000239.1:0-37963 GCA_035545515.1 Opitutaceae bacterium | reverse complement strand
GGTCCTCGAGCACGTGCCCGGACTGAGGGACAGCGGCGCGCGCGTGCGGCGGCTGCCGCCGGTGCCGCCGGCCGCGCCGGGAGCCGCCGGCGTGCTGCTCGGGCTCGACATTGGCTCGACGGGGGCGAAGGCGGTTGCGCTGGATGTGGAGGGCGCGCACGTGGTGTGGGAGACTTACCGGCCGACGGCCGGCGATCCGGTGGGGGCCGCGCAGGCGCTGCTGCGGACGTTCGCGGAAGGTGAGGCGGGTGGATTGCCGGTGCGCGGATTTGGCGTCACCGGCAGCGGCCGCGAAATCGTGGGTTCCCTGCTGACGGCGTGCTACGGCGCGACGGCCGTCTACGTGTTGAATGAAATCGCGGCTCACGCGGAAGGCGCCCACGCGTACGATCCCCGCGTCGACACGATTTTCGAGATCGGCGGGCAGGACGCGAAATACATCCGACTCGCCGAGGGACGGGTGATCGACTGCGCGATGAACGAGGCGTGCAGCGCGGGCACGGGTTCCTTCATCGAGGAGCAGGGAGGGAAGTTCTCCGGCATCCGTGGCGTGGCTCACCTGGCACAGGAGGCGATGGCGGCCGACGAGGGGATTTCGCTGGGTCAGCATTGCTCGGTGTTCATGGCCGAGGTGATCGACGGTGCAGTGGCGGCGGGCGCACCGCCCCGGTCGATCATCGCGGGACTCTACGATTCGGTGGTTCAAAACTATCTCAACCGGGTGAAGGGCAGCCGGTCCGTCGGCCAGGTGGTGTTCTGCCAGGGCATGCCGTTCGCGTCCGACGCGCTCGCGGCGGCGGTGGCGCGGCAGACCGGGGCCGAGGTGATCGTGCCGCCGAATCCGGGCACGGTCGGCGCGTTCGGAATTGCCCTACTCGCGCGCCGGGCGCTGGCGGCCGGCGCGCCGGGCGATGCCGGCGCCGCGGCGGAGCGGAAAGGATTCGCCGTGGACCGGTTCCTCCAGGCGAAGGTCGAGGGCAAGGACACGTTCCACTGCAAGGCGACCGTCGGCTGTGGCGGCGCGGGAAACCGCTGCCGGATCGAGCGGCTGCGGACGGTGGTGGCGGGCAAGGCGCTCGGATTCACGTGGGGTGGCGGTTGCGCGCTGCATGACAAGGCCACGCGGAAGAAGAAGCTGCCCGATCGCGCGCCGGATCCCTTCCGCGAACGGGAGGAACTCGTGCGCACGTTGCTCGCCTCCCGGTATGTCCCGCGCGGGCGGACCAGGGTGGCGCTGACGGACGAATTCGCGCTGAAGGAGCTGTACCCGTTCTTTGCCGCGTTCGTGCACGAGCTCGGCTTCGACCTCGCGCCGACCCCGGCCGGGGAACTGCCGGACCTGAAGCGCGGCATTCGCAGCGCGAATGTTCCCTTCTGCGCACCGATGCAGCTCTACCACGGTCTCGTCGGCCGGATGGCCGAAACGGACGTGCCTGCGATCCTGTTGCCGATGGTACGGAGCCTGCCACGGGTCGACCACGAGGGAAACGCGGTGGCGTGTCCCATCGTGCAGGCGAGTCCGGATCTGCTGCGTTGGGACCTGGCGGGGATCTCTCCCGGCCGGCTCATTTCGCCGGTCATCAACCTGGATGCCGACGGAATCGACGGCACGGCATTTCGCGACGGTTGCCGGGAGCTGGCGGACCTGCTGGGAGCGCCGGCGGGTGCGTGGCGCCGGGCGCACGCCGTCGCGCGAGAGGTGCAGGCGACGTTCCAGCGGGGTGTGGCCGAACTCGGAGTCCGCGCCCTCGAATTCTGCGCCGCGAACGGCATCGTTCCGGTCATCGTGGCCGGCCGGCCGTACACGATCTACAATCCGGTTCTCAACTCGAACGTTCCCGCCATCCTCCGGGAACAGGGCGCGATCGGAATTCCGGTCGACTGCTATCCGGTCGACGCCGGTGTGCCGGTGTTCTGCGACATGTACTGGGGGTACGGACAGCGGATCCTGCGGGCGGCACACCAGGTGCGGCGGACCGCCGGCCAGTACAGTCTTTATTGCAGCAACTACGCCTGCGGCCCCGACAGCTTCAACCTGCACTTCTACGCCCACATCATGGAGGGAAAGCCGTTCGCGATCATCGAGACGGACGGCCACTCCGGCGACGCCGGGACGAAAACCCGGGTGGAGGCTTTCCTGCACTGCGTGGAGCAGGATCGGGCCCGGCATGCCGGCCGCGCGGCAAACGATTTCGAACGCCTCCAGGTCAGCACGGTCCGGCTGCGCGAAATGGTCGATCGGCGCGAACGCCTGCTAATCCCGTGGATGAGTGATGCGTCGCTCGCCGTCGCGGCGGCGCTGCGGGGACGCGGGGTGCGGGCGGAAAGCCTCCCGCCGCCGGATGCCAGCACGCTGCGGACCGGGCGCCGGCACACCTCCGGCAAGGAGTGCCTGCCGATTGCGCTGACGCTCGGCGGACTGATCCAACGGCTGGAACGGGCGGGTCCGGAAGAGCGGTTTGCCTATCTGATGGCGAGCACCTACGGGCCATGCCGTTTCGGCGTGTACAATCTGCTGAATCGGATCGTCCTGGGCCGGCTCGGCTGGAGCGAGCGCGTCAGGATCTGGTCACCCCGCGACACCGGGTATTTCGAGGAATTTCCGCCGGCGTTTGGCATGCTGACGTTCGCGGGGATCGTCGCCGCGGACCTGCTGAACGAAATGGTGATTGCCGGACGCGTGGCGGAGGTCAGCGCCGGGGCCGCCGACGAGCTTTACCACACGGAGATGTCCGAGCTGCTGCGGTTGATCGAGCGGGCAACGCAGGACACGCCCGGTACGCCGGCGGCGCTGTGGCAGGTCGCGAGCGGCGAGTTGTTCGGGATCAGGGCCCTGCTGGCCGGGGCGGCCGACAGGTTCGCGGAGATTCACGACGGGCGCTCCCGGCCGACGGTCCTGCTGGTCGGCGAAATCTACGTCCGCTGCGTGCCGTTCGCGAACGGCTTCGCGGCGGAGAAACTGCGGGCACGCGGGATCGACGTGCGGATTGCGCCGGTGCGCGAGTGGCTCGCGTATTGCGACTGCATCGCGGCCCGGCAGCGGCCACGGGGGGAATGGGGCCCCGCACTGAGCGACGCCGTCCAGGCACGAATCCGGCGCGTGGCGACCGCCACGGTGGCAAAGCGTCTCGGGTGGCCGGCCAGCCATGAACCCGAGGAGATGCTGGAGACCGCGCGGCCCTATGTTTCCGACGAGTTGTATGGAGAGGCGGCGCTGACGATCGGCGGGCCATTGTGCGCGTGGCGAGAAGGGCAGATCGACGGCGTGCTGAGCGTCGGGCCGCACGAATGCATGCCGAACAAGATCGCGGAGTCGCAATTTTTCCACGTGGCCGAGCGGGAGGGGCTGCCATCGCTCACCGTGCCGGTGAACGGCGAGCCGCCGGATCCGGAGCTGTTCGACAACTTCGCGTTCGAGGTCCATGCGCGCTGGCGCGGGAAGGGCAAGGCGCGGTTGGGTACGGGCGCGGTGTCCCGTCGAACGCCACGTCCCACGCGCGTCGCAGGGTGAGTTTTCGTTCCCGCACCGGATCGAATTCCGCGTCTCGTGACGCGGGGAAATCGATCGCGCGAGGCGTAGCGATCGAAGCATCCCGCGCGGTGAGGTCACCGCGCCTTTCAGGTCAAGGCATCTGGCAGGCTGGATGGCTCGAGCAAACGGGGTGCGCCGTTCGCTCAAGTTGTTCCGCTCAGGCCTCGATCACCGGACGGCAGAATGCGCCGGAACAGCCGGGCCAGTTCATGGGCAGCGCCCAGAACTTCGCGGGGGCGGCGATCTCGAACGCCGCGGGCGGAAACCTCAGCTCCTCGACAATCCAGATGCCGGCGCCGAGCAGGATGGCGTGCGTCTCGCCGTCGCCGACCGTGTAGTGGTCGATGCCGACGGCGCGAACCCGACGATCCACCAGCCAGCGCGCGCCGGTGGCGTCGACGTGTGGCGCCTGATGCAGCCACTCGTCGGTCTTGGCGCGCTTTTCGCCCCAGCCGGTGGCGAGGAGAATGATTTCGTCCGCAACGGCGGCGGGCAGCGCGCGGGCCAGAATGTCCGCGCCGATCGGCAGGCGCGGCGTGGCGAACCGAAGGTCGGCGATTCGCGCCGGTCCGACGAAGGTCTCGAGTGGCAATTGGTCGACCGATCTCCCGCCGGGGACCTTGTGCAAGGGCGCATCGACATGGCTGCCCGTGTGGGTCGCCATCGTGATCACCTCCATCCGCCATCCGGTGTCGGAGTGATCCTCCGTCCGGCGAAACGAGACCGGCACGTGAACCGGGCAGTTGGGCGCCGCGTCGTACAGCGGCTGCGAAAGGTCGATCAGGCGCATTTGGACCAGCGTCGGCGTGCGCGTCCACCGAGTCGAGTGCGCATGGTAACGACGGCGGCTAGAGTGGTTCAATTTGAGACGTAGTCGCCGGGAGGGGTCCCTTCCGCGCCGTGGCTGGCTGGGAGCGGAGTCCCAGCCCTACCACCTGAGGCATCGCGCCGGCGATCGGCTACCTCTCTCATTCAACTGCTGTAGTTCGTTCGGGAACGTGTTGAGGCGGGGTCAGGCGACCCCGCCCCACAACGACGCCGCTCGCTGGCGCTCGCAGCCACGCCGCGCCCTAGCATCGGTCGGCGTTGGCGAAGCTCGACCGAACGTTGGTTGCGCCCGCCGGTTGCCGCCGCGTCCTACTTCTTCGATTCGTCGATCACGACGAACCGGGTTCCGCCGGCGCGCCAGATCAGAACCATGACCTTCGGCCCCTTGATTTCCCCGCTGAGCTTCACGGCCTCGTCGGCGTTCTGCACGGTTTTGCGGTCGAGCTCCATGATGACGTCGCCCTGCTGGAGTCCCTGCTGCGCGGACGGGCTGTCCGCCTCGATATCCGTGATGATGGCGCCCTTGATGCGGGCGGGAATCTGGAGCTCCTCGCGCAGTTCGCTCGTGATATCGCCGACCGTGACGCCATTGAGCACGCCCTCGTCGTTGCCTTGGGCGGCATTGCTGCCGGTCGCCCCGTTGTTGAGCCGGTTCGGCCGCAACCCGAGCGTGACGTGGATGGAGGCCGGCTTGTTGTCGCGAATATAGGCAATGGTCACCGCGGTGTCCGGCGCCAGCTGCGTGACGAGCAACTGGAGGTGGCGGGGATCGCGGATATCGGTGGCATTGACCCGGGTGATGACATCACCGGCCTTCAGCCCGGCCTTTTCGGCGGGACTGTCCGGCGTGACTTCCGTGACGAGCGCGCCGTGATCGACGCCGAACTGCGACGCGATGTCGTCGGTGAGCTCCTGGGTCTGCACGCCGAGGAACCCGCGATCGACGTGGCCCTTGTTGACGATCTGTTCGGCGACGAAGCGAACGAGATTGATCGGGATCGCGAGCCCGACCCCGTTGAAGCCACCGCTGCTGCTGAGAATGGCGGTGTTGATGCCCACGACCCGACCTTCCGAGTCGATCAGCGCGCCGCCCGAGTTGCCGGGGTTGATCGCGGCATCGGTTTGGATGAAGTCCTCGAGTTGCTCGATGCCAAGCTGCCCGCGGCTCAGCGCGCTCACGATGCCGCGGCTCACGGACTGGCCGATGCCGAACGGATCACCGATTGCCAGCACGGTATCACCCACCTGGAGCTGGTCACTGTCGCCAAAGGTCGCGGGGACGAGGGATCCGGTCGGCTCGATCTTGAGGACGGCAATGTCGGCGAGCGAGTCGCGACCGATGATTTTGGCGGGAAGTTTCTTCGTCGACTGCCCGATCGAGACCTTCACCTCGTCCGCGCCTTCGACGACGTGGTTGTTCGTCAGAATGTAACCGTCGCTCGAGATCACGATGCCGGAGCCGAGACCCTGCTCGACCTGGTCGGGCATGCGTCCGCGGGGAGCGCCGGGGACGACGTTGCCGCGGCCGGGAACGTCGAAGAAATGCTTGAAAAAGGGGTCGTTGAGGAAGGGCGAGATGTCCTGACCGCGGACCTTCTTGCTCGAGTAGACAAACACGACGCTCGCCGCCGTCTTCTTGATGATGTTGGCGTAGCTGACGTGATCGGGCGCGTTGCGGTCGATCGGATGGCTGTCGAACTGCAGTTTCAGCGGCGGATGAGCCGCCGGCTTGTCGGTCGCGACGGTCGACGACGGGTCCGCGGTCTTCCCGCCGGGTGGCGGGGCGTCGCTGGCGCGCAGCGCCGGACCCGTCGCGAGGGCCAGCAGGCCGAGCGCGGCGAAAATGCATCGAAGCGTGTGAGGCGTGTTCATGGTGATTTGCCACCGGAGCGGCAAGAGGACCGGGGCGGTTTCGCCCGGAGTGCACCGCGAGAGAGGCGGCGCGTCTGACTCATTCGATTCCAGCGGGTTCCCCTAAGTACGCCGCGAAGGGTGAAAAGCAAACCGCCGTCGGCCGAAGCCGGCGGCGGGTTATGGATCCCGACAAAAAGCGGAGAACGCGGTGTGGCCGGGTCAGACGCCGTAGGCGTGCCGGAAGTTACGACGCATCGTATCAAGTTTGGCCTTCTGCTCGGCGGTGAGGATGCCCTGGGCGCTCTGCCGGGCGGCGCGCACCACGTCGCGGATCTTCGCCTTCTTCTGGTCAGGCGTGAGGGTCGTGTCGGCCCGGATCGACTTGATCGATGCGACCGTGTTCGTGCGGGTGGTTTTGAGCTTCGCGATCTGGTCGGTCGACAGCCCGAGTTTGCGGGCGAGATGCCGCCGGATCATCATCCGCCGGAGGGCGCGGGCGTGGTGGCGGGGATGCGCGGGGGCAACGGCGGGAGCGGCGGCGGCGGGTGCGGTGGGTGCGTCGACGGCGAACGTCAGGGGCGCGGCCGCCCCGATCATCCCGGCGACGAGGAGTGATACTTTCACGAGGGTCTTCATGGTGGAATTCGGTTTGATTTTTTCGGAACGCCCCCGATGACGGCGATCGGTCCGGCCGGTTACCCACCGAATGCCGGCTAAATCTTAGCTCTCGCTGTAACTTTCCCGCCGGGATAACGACGCCCCAGCCGCCCCCCTCCCGGACGGCGCCGGACCACGCTCAATCGGCGGCGCCGCGCGGCGAAAGCCCGGGGCTCGTCGACCGGTCACGCAACTGGCGGATACGGTCATGCGCCGCCTGAACGACCTCGTATTGGTGCTCGAAGAGGTGCCGGGTCGCGGTGGCGAGGGCCGTGCGGTAAGCGTCGACGGCAAATCGCTCTCCGCGCTCGATTTCAGTCAGGAGGGCATGCTGCGGGTTCGCCGAAAGCCCCGCCCGGATATCCATCCACTTCCGGTGGGCGGCACTGGCCAGGGTGGGGCGCGGCGTCGGATGGCCGCGCAGCTGGCGGATGCGGTCGACCAGATCGTCGGCGAGTTTCAGCCGCTCCTGGCGGAGGCGGGTGAACACCGAGGTCAGTCCGATGTCGGCGACGTCGCGCATCGCCGTCGCGTACCCAGCGGCACTGTCCTCGCACACGCGAAGCAAGGATTCCAGGAGCGCCAGGGCGGTATCGTCGGAGGTTTTCATGCTCCCATAGTGCGCGGCGGCCGGGGATGGTTCGGGTGGGGTGGCGCGATTCCCATCGCGTTCATTGGCCGCAACAAAGCGGTCCGTTTCGCGGTTGCCGGACAGGGCCCGGGCGCGGTCCCGGTGCGGCGAGGAGCCCACCCCCGGACGTCGGCCGGCCAGGCCGAGGCGGCCGCCAACGCGGAATTGACCGCGCCGCAGCGGGGCGGCTAACTCTCGCGCCTTATGTCCGCCGACTCCTCCGTTCCCGCCGTGTCCATGGACGCCATCGTGGCCCTCGCCAAGCGCCGCGGCTTCATCTTCCAGTCGTCCGAGATTTACGGCGGCCTGAACGGCTTCTTCGACTACGGTCCGCTCGGCGTCGAGCTGAAGAAGAACATCCGGGATTGCTGGTGGAACGACATGGTGCGCCGCCGCGACGACGTCGTCGGCATCGAGACATCGATCATCATGCACCCCAAGGTCTGGGAGGCCTCGGGACACGTGGCGGGGTTCACGGATCCGCTCGTGGACTGCAAGGTGAGCAAGCAGCGGTATCGGGCCGACCAGCTGTTCTTCGCGCCGGTGGTCGTCGACGGCAAGACCGTCGGCTATGTCTCGGCGCTGGAGAGCGAGCGGACGACCGCGGAATTGCAGGAGGCGGCGGAGACGTTCAAGCGCAAGAAGGGCATCCAGGGCAAACTCGAGCCGGTCGCGCCCCGCGACATGACGGAGGCGAAGCCGGAGGAGGTCGTCCTGATTCCATCGCCCGCAACCGGCGAGGCCGGGAGCCTGACGCCGCCCCGGGCGTTCAACATGATGTTCGAGACGTATGTCGGGCCGATGCGCGATTCGTCGGCTGTGGCGTACCTGCGCCCGGAGACGGCGCAGGGGATGTTCGTCGATTTCAAGAACGTGGTGGACACCGGGCGGGTGAAGCTGCCGTTCGGCATCGCGCAGGTCGGCAAATCGTTTCGCAACGAGATCACGCCGCGGAATTTCATCTTCCGCTCCCGCGAATTCGAGCAGATGGAGATGGAGTACTTCATCCATCCGGACGCCGACTGGCTGAAATGCCACGAGGAGTGGCTGCGCTGGTGCCAGGACTGGCTGATTTCGATCGGCCTGCCGCCGGCGCGGCTGTCGCTGTTCGAGCACCCGAAGGAAAAACTGGCGTTCTACTCACGACGGACGGTGGACATCATGTTCCAGTATCCGTTTGGCGTGCAGGAACTGTGGGGCATCGCCGCCCGGAGCGACTACGACCTGCAGCAGCATCAGAAGGTCAGCGGCGTCCCCCAGACGTACTTCGACGAGGGCTCGAAGCAGAAGGTGGTTCCGCATGTCATCGAGCCGGCGGTTGGCGTCGACCGGATCCTGCTCGCGGTGCTGTGCGCGGCGTACAGCGAGGACGAGGCGCCGGATGAGAAGGGCAAGCTGGAGAAGCGCATCGTGCTGCGGCTTTCCCCGCGCGTGGCGCCGATCAAGGTCGCGGTCCTGCCGCTGCTGAAGAACAAGGAGGCGCTGGTGGGACGGGCGAAGGAACTGCATGCGAAGTTGAAGCGGAAATACGCCGTGTTCTACGACGAGGCGGGGGCGATCGGCCGCCGGTACCGCCGGCAGGACGAAATCGGCACGCCGTGGTGCGTGACGATCGACTTCGAGACGATCGAGAAGGACGGCACCTTCACCCTGCGCGAACGCGACAGCATGCAGCAGCGCCGGATCAACGAGGCCGAGCTCTTCGCCCTGCTGGAAGACAAGGTTTACTAAGTCCGTCGCGCGGCGCCGCGCTTGATACTTTCCGGTTCGTCTCTTCGATTCGCTTCAGTCCATGTCGCTGCTCAACCGCCTCGAACGGCTTTTCGGCCGCTTCGCCATCCCCAACATCACCCTGTTCATCATTGTCGGGCAGGCGGCTGTCCTGCTGGGGTTTTTGATGGGCCGGGTCAACCTGGCGTACTTCGTCATGACGGCCGGCAGCGTCATGCACGGCCAGTGGTGGCGCCTGTTCACGTTCGTGCTGATGCCGCCGCCGCCCGACATGTTCTTCGGTTACATCGGCGTGGCCTTCGCCTGGTACATGTTCTACCTCTTCGGCAGCACGCTGGAGGGATACTGGGGCGAATTCCGGTACAATCTGTTCCTGCTCACCGGCTACGTGCTGACCGTCGCCGTCGCCTTCGTCGCTCCGGACTACACGGTGACGAACCTGTTTCTCGGCGGCTCGGTGTTCCTGGCATTCGCGCGGCTGAATCCGGATTTTCCGATCATGCTGTTTTTCATCCTGCCGGTCCGGATCAAGTGGCTGGCGCTGGCAACCTGGATCCTGTACGCGTACTCGGCCGTGACCGGCGGGACGATGACACGGCTGATGATCGCGGCGGCGGTCGGCAACTACCTGCTGTTCTTCGCCCGCGACATCTGGGTTTCGATCCGCCACGGGCAGCGCACGATGGCGCGGCGCGCGATGGCGGTGGCGGAAAAGAACGAACCGCGGCACGTGTGCTACGTGTGCGGCAAGAGCGACCTCACGAACCCGGAGCTGGATTTCCGCTACTGCTCGAAATGCGCCGGCGACCAGTGCTATTGCCCGGAGCATATTCACAACCACGCGCATGTCGTCGCCCCGGAAACCGAACCGGCGCCGTGATCCGTTCGCCGGCGCCGGCCGACTGTCCACGCCGGGAGACTGGCTGACGTTCGCCGAGCGGCTGTACGCCACGCACGAAGTGGCGCTGGGGCAGGTGGCGACGAACGCGCATGATGAGGTCCTGTATCTCATCCTGCGCACGCTGGCGCTGCCGCTCGACTCCCGGCCGGACGTCCTGCGCCGTCCGCTCGCCGAGCCGGAGCGCCGGCGCCTCGAGTCCGTCTTTCGCCGGCGGATCGTGGATCGCGTGCCGGCCGCCTATCTCACGCGCGAGGCCTGGCTCGGGGAGCATCGTTTCTACGTCGACGAGCGGGTGATCATCCCGCGCAGCTATTTCCTCGAGATCATTCCGGGGCAGCTCGACGGGTGGCTGCCGGCGAACGGAAAGAAGGTGACCCGCGTGATCGACGTCTGCACGGGCTCGGGCTGCCTCGCGATCCTCCTCGCGCACCACTTTCGGAATGCGGAGATCGACGCGTGCGACCTGTCGGCCGACGCCCTGGCGGTCGCGGAAATCAACGTGCGCGACCACGGGCTTGCGAACCGCGTGCACCTGCACCGCAGCGACGTGCTGACGTCGGTGCCGGCGGCGCAGTACGACGTGATTCTCAGCAATCCCCCGTACGAGCCGAGCCGCCTCGTCGACGGGCAGGCGCCGGAATTTGCCGCCGAACCGCGGCTGGCGCACGATGGGGGACGCGACGGGCTGGCGATCATCCGCCAGCTGCTCGACCAGGCACCGGCGCGGCTGCGGCCGGACGGAATCGTGGTGATCGAAGTGGGGGGATTGCGCGCGGCGATCGACCGCGGGTTTGGCGACCTGGAGCCGCACTGGCTGCCGACCGAGGATGGTGCCGACTGCGTCGTGCTGTTCCAGGCGACGCGGCTGCGGGGAGGCGCACCGGCGCGGTCGCGGCTCCGGACTACTTTTTCGGGCTCGCGGCCGGGGCGATCCTTCGGACCGGCAGGCCGGCCGAAGTCCACTCCTTGAATCCGCCGGCGTTCGCGACGTTGAAGCCGCGGCTGGCCAGTGCCTCGCCAATGATGGCGGCGCGGCGGCCGGAGTGGCAGTAGAGGATCACCTGCTTCCCGCCCAGCGCCGCGAGAAACGGCTTCCACTGCGCCTGCCCCTGGTTGAAATCGCTTTGGGGGAGGAGGACAGCCGGCTGGGCGACGCCGGTGGCGCGCCACTCCTCGGGTTCGCGCACATCGACGAGAACGGCTTTCTGTTCCGCGACGAGCTTCGCGGCGGTCGCCGGCGCCATCCTCGGCAGCTCGGCCGCCCACGTGGCGGCGATGGTGCCCAGCAGGGCGAAGGCGAGTCGAAGCCGTCTCATCGCCTAGCGCTTGGCCGGAGGAACCGCGGGTTTCGCGGCGGCGGGCGGAGCCGGATCGGCGACGGTGACGCGAATCAACCCGCGCCATTCTCCCGTCTGGTAGCCGTCCGCCTGGTCGTTCGGATAACGGGCCTGCAGGGCCGCGCGGAGATCGGCCGGCTGCTGGTCGGCCGGACCGTGGCAGATCGCGCATTGCCGGAGGACGGCGACCGGCCGGTACACACGCCATTCGTGCCCGCCGCCCGGTGAATCAATCCGCTGGACCAGGATCTCGGGTGCCATGCCGAGATCGATCCCCGACTGCACACGCGCGAGTGCCAGCTCTTCCGCCGGATCGGGTGCGTTCGCCGGGTCTCTGACCTTCAGACTGGTGAGCTTGACCGCGGTGATGCGGTTGACCCCGCCGACGAATCCGCCCTGCACGGGAATGCCCTTGAGATGACACAGGGCGAGGGCATTCACCGGGCCATCCCGGGCGGCGCGGGATGCCTCGCTCACGATCGTCACGCCAAAACGATCGATGGCCCGGTCGCCGACCGCGCGGTAGGGTTCCGCTTCGGCCGAGTCCGGATCGACAAAGGTGGCGTCGACGGCAGGGGTGGTCGGCTCCGCTTCGACCGCGGCGGCTGGCGGAGCGGAATCCGCGTCGGCGGCGATAAGCTCAACACCCGTGATGGCGGTCAGGGCCACGACAAGACTCGCAAGGCGGATTTTCATGGCTGGCTCCTCTCGGGCCTCGTGTCTGAGGCGGGGCGAATATAGCACCGGAACGGCGGGAAAGCCGAGAGGCGAGTTTCGAAAGCAGCGGGCGGCGATGCGGCCCGCTGCGGCGCTAATGCGCGGGCATTCGGCCGCGGTGACGCGCTCAATCGGCGGCACCGCGGGCTCGGTTGACTCCGGGCCGAACGCGCCGGGCGGCCCGCGCCCGGTCAAGACGCGGCGCCGGCGACCTCGTCCATGATTGCAGTCATGGCCGATTCGACGCTTTCGGCGACGGCGGCAGCCTCGGGCGTATGGAAGAGCGTGAGGAGCGCGGTCGGTTTGATCGTGGCCAGGGTCGTCTTTCCGCCTTCGATGTAGACGGCAATCCGGCACGGCAGGGCGGTGGAGATCTCAATCGAGCGGGTGAGCACCTGCTGCGCCTGCTGCGGATTGCAGACCTCGAACACGCGGCATTCGCGGGCGAACGGCACCCCCTTGCTTTCCATCTTCTGCTTGAGGTCGTGCGTGCCAAGCACCCCGAACTTGTGTTTCTGGGCAATTTCCGGAAGCCGCTGACAGACCGACTCGAGCGACTGGCCGGTTGATTTGATGATCAGGAGTTCGTTTGGCATGGCAGCGTTGGAGGAAGGATCTCGGTGGGTTGAACGAGCCGCGTGCGGCCCGGGCGGATGGGCCCAAAGGGATTACGCCGGCGTTATGGCGTGCGCAGGGAGGGGGCGGCCGGACGACGGGCGCAAACCTGCACCACCGCGCCGCGGCCGGTGTGTCCGGTGCCCTCGCGGACATCGCGCTCGCACTCGCGGCCGACGATGAACTCCAGGCCGGCGAGCTCGCCACGAAGGTCGGCGAGAGTCATGCACAGCGCGGGGTCCTTGGGGCCGCCCGTTCCGAAGGCGAGCTGCGCCGGCGTGTAGGCCTCGAGGATGTAGACTCCGCCCGGTTGCAGCCCCTGCACCACCTGGGCATGAAGCTGGCGCCGCAGCGGAGCCGGCAGATGGGCCCAGGTGGCGATGATCCCGGCCCATGACGCCGGCTCGATCGCGTACTCCGCCAGGTCCACCGGCACCGTGGTGATCGTCACACCCCGGGCCGCGGCCAGCGCCTGCGCTTTCAGAAGGCCGGTGGCCGAGGCATCGATGGCGGTGGTGGGATGACCGCGGGCGGCGAAGAACACCGCGTTGCGACCTTCCCCCTCCGCAAGGCAGAGGACGGGCCCGGCCGCCGGGACGCGTTTGGCCATGGCGGCGGCGAAATCGTTCGGCTCGGTGCCGTAGACGTAATTGGTCGTCGCATAACGCTCGTCCCAGGTATTTGGGTGCATGGTAGGTGGGCTGACCCGCGGCTAGCGTAGCACGTTCGCGGCAAACCACAAACGCGAGCAGGACGGGCGGTGGAAATAGAAGGTCCGCGTGGCCGGCGCCCGGCGGTTGCGCGGGCAGCGTCTACTCTGTCGTCCCGCGAACGCGCGCAAATCCGAGAGCGCACCAGACGGACTCGTCGAACGAGGGACGCGGCGTGAACTCCCCGCAGTCCTGTGCGTCGCGTCCGGTGGCGCGGGGTGCGCCGCACCGGTCGCACCAAACCCAGTCGCCCGCGCGCAAGCGAAGCCCGGCGGCCGTCCGGCATTCAGGACCGCACGGCGCGATGACGGGGGCGGGAGCAGCATCGGATACAGGCATGCGCCTGGCTACACATTGACCGCCATGCTGTAGGCGCGCGAGAATTCTTCGGTGATCGGGTGGCGAATGCCCAGGTGCTGAAAAATGGCCCGGCAGGCGGCTTTCGCGCGCCCGTCGTCGTAGTCAGGCTTCTCCGTCAGCACCTCGACCAGACCGGCGACGGCGGTGCGGAAGTCCTGCCCCCGCAAGGCGTGCAAGGCGGCGCGATAGCGCGTCGCGATATCCGACGGCGACGCCCCGGAGGTCTCCGGCTCCGCGAGTACGGCCGCCAGGGCCTCGACCACGCGGGCGCCATCGGACCAGGCGGTTCCCGGGGCGATGCGGGCGACCATCGCGCGAGCGGCGGCCGGCCGGAGAAACACCAGGGCCCGGGCAGTCAGCGCCGCCAGTTCCTCGTCCTCCGGACTGGCCGCGGCGAGCGGCTCGAGGAGCCGGGCGGCCTCGCGGGCGTTGCCGGCATGCAGCAGCTCCCGAGCCCGCGACATGGTTTCGCGCTTCGGGGTCGGAAGATGTTCGTCGAGCCAGACCCGGAGCTGCGGCTCGGGCAGCGCGCCGGCGAGTTCGGCGATAACCTCGCCACGGTGAAACAGCTTCAGATTCGGAATTCCGCGGATGCCGAACCGGTTCGCGAGTTCGGGCTGCTCGTCGGTGTTCACCTTCGCCAGCACCCAGCGGCCGGCGGCGGCGTCCGCCAGGCGCGCGACCACGGGTCCGAGCATCTTGCAGGGGCCGCACCAGGGCGCCCAAAAATCGACGAGCACCGGCGTCGTCGCACTGCGTTCGATCACGTCGGTGGCAAAATCGGCAACATCGTGGGTCATGACGGAAATCTATGGCGGGTTCGCGCGGAGGGCAAAAAGGGCGTCAGTAGCTCATGCGTCCGAGGCGGACCTTGCCCCGGAAGATGAAGTAGATGCTGGCCGAATACGTGATGACGATCGGCACGCCGATCGCGGCGATCGTGAGCATGATCCGGAGGGTGTGCGGCGACGACGCGGCATTGAGCGCCGTGAGGCTGTGTTCGGGGGCGGGGTTGCTGTAGAGCAGGTTCGGGTACATCCCGATGCCGAAGATGGCCATGAGGCCGGCCATGGCCGCGCAGGAAGACAGAAACGCGCGGAACTCCTCGCCCCGGTTCACCTCGCGCGGGATGTTCGCGATCGCCAGCACGACGGGAATCACCAACGCGAAGAACCACGGCTCGCGCCGGAAGGCCTCGGTGACGTGCGGAACATACAGCAACGTGGCCAGCGTCAGGATCGCGTAGCAGAGGATGAAGGCGATGATCAACGGATTCACCCAGGTGCGAATCCGCCGCTGGAGCCCGCCTTCCGTCTTCAGCACGAGGTAGATCGCTCCGTGCATCGCGAACAGCGCGACCGTGGTGACGCCCATCAGCAGGGAGTAGGGATGGAGCAGCCCGAGAAAGCTGCCGGAGAACTCGCCGTCGGCGCCGACCGGCACGCCCCACGCGACGTTGCCCATCGCGATGCCGATCAGCAGCGCGGAGAACAGGCTGCCGCCGGCGAAGCTGCCGTCCCAGAACCGTCGCCACCGCGCCGACGGATGTTTGCTGCGGAACTCGATGGCCACCGCGCGGAAGATCAGCGCGCACAGCAGCGCCATGAACGCGAGGTAGAACCCGGAGAAGACGGTGGCGTAGACGGCCGGAAACGCGGCGAACAGCGCGCCGCCGCCGGTTACCAGCCAAACCTCGTTTCCATCCCACACGGGTCCGATCGCGTTCAGGAAGATCCGGCGATCCCCGTCCGATTTGGCGGCCGCGAGATGGAGCACCCCGACGCCCAGGTCGAAGCCGTCGAGGATGACGTAACCGGTGAAGAGGACGCCCACGAGGGCGAACCAGATCGTGGCCAGAACCGGCTCCGCGCTCATGCCGCGCCTCCTTTCACCCCGGCCAGCGACTGGCCGATCTTCTCGTACGGATCGACGAGGTCGGCGTCATCCGGGCCGTGCTGGATCTTGTCGTTCAGCAGGAATACGAACACCGCGAACAGCAGGGAATACACCGCCAGGAACATGATCATCGAGGCGGCGACCTGGTGGGCGGTCACGACCTTCGAAAGCGCGTGGGAGGTCCGGAGCAGCCCGTAGACGATCCAGGGCTGGCGGCCGACCTCGGCGGCCCACCACCCGGCCTGGTTCGCAATCTGCGGACCGAGGACTGCAAACGTGAGCAGCCAAAGCGTGCGGCGGGCGTGTTCGAGCCGGCCGCGTTTGCAGAGGTAGAACGCCCAGCCCGCGAGGACGATCAGCAGCGTTCCGACGGCGACCATCAGGTGGAAGAGCTGGAAGCTGAAGTTCACCGGCGGCCGGTCGGCCGGCGGCGTGTCACGCAGCCCCTGGACCGGCGCGGATGCGTCGCCATGGGCCAGCCAGCTCAGCAAGCCCGGAATCTCGGGACCGTGCGTGACCTCATGGCTCGCATCCACCCAGCCGAAGAGGTGCAACGGCGCCTGCGGGCCGGTTTTCCACAAGCCTTCGAAAGCGGCCAGCTTGGCCGGTTGATTCACCGCCACGCCCTGGGCGCTGCGGTGTCCGGTCGCGAGGGACGCGACCGACGAGACCAGGGCGACGATCAGGCCAAGCTTGATCGACGCGAGCGCGAATTCCCGGTGCCGGCGCTTCAGCAGGTAGAACGCCCCGACGCTGACCACCAGCCAGGCGCCGGCCTGCCACGCGCCCATCAGCGTGTGTGAGAGCCGGTCCATCGAGGACGGATTGAACACCATCGCCCAGAAATCGGTGATCTCGGCGCGGGCGGACAACCCCTGCCCGACGATGTGAAAGCCGGCCGGCGTCTGCATCCACGAGTTCGCGACGACGATCCAGATCGCGCTGAAGTGCGCGCCAAACGCGACCATGCAGGTGGCAAAGAAGTGGAGCTTCGGCCCGACCTTGTCCCACCCGAAGAGCAGCACGGCGAGGAACCCCGATTCGAGGAAGAACGCGAAGATGCCTTCCGCGGCGAGCGCGCTGCCAAACACGTCGCCGACATACCGGGAGTACGTGGCCCAATTGGTTCCGAACTCGAATTCCATCACGATGCCCGTCGCGACTCCGATCGCGAAGGTCAGCGCAAACACCTTCGTCCAGAAGCGCGCCATCTGGTGGTAGAGCGGCTTTCGCGTGATCAGCCAGAACCCCTCGATGATGACCAACAGCACGCCGAGCCCGATGCTCAGGGGCGGGTAAAGGTAGTGAAACGCGATCGTGAACGCGAACTGGAGCCGGGAGAGGAGCAGGACATCCATGGCGCGGAAAAAGGACGGAGCTGGGCGGGGTAAACAACCCGCGGCGGTGGGTATTACGATCGCAAGGTCCGTCGGTCGCCGCTGCTACTGGGGGGCTGCGGGCGATTTGAACGACAGACGTTCATCGTTGAACCCAGAGGAGAAGGCGCGGAAGGGACTCCGCGCCCTACCATCGGCTTTTCGGTAGGGTGCCCAGTCCCTTGGCCGCCTCGAATTCGGACGTGGTTGCACGCCGGGAATTGCCTATTTCCGTTTGCCGGGCGCAACGATGGGCCAGCCGGCGGCGGCCCAGTCCGAAAGCCCGCCGGAGTTGGCGGCCCGAATGCCCTCCGCCGCGAGCAGCCGGGCGGCGGAGCCGGACCGCATCCCGGACGCGCAGTAGAGCAGGACCTCGCGTTCGCCGACGGCGGCGAGGAAATCGCGCCACTGCGACCGCCCGCCGGTGAGGTCGCTCAGCGGCAGGAGCTTCGCGTGGAGCGCGACGCCACCGGACCACTCGCGCGATTCGCGGACATCGACCAGCAGCGCGTCGCCGGCGCGGATGCGCGCGGCGGCGGCCGCGGGGTCGACCCGGGGCGCGGGAGTAAACATGGATTTGAGGGAGTTGAGGAGGCTCATGGAAATTTTCGATTGCGGCAGGCGACCGAGGGGCCGCGATTTTGGCCAACCCCGATTGGGCCGGCCTCACGCTGGGCAGGTCGGATCATCCCCGCGACGCGGCGGCTCAGATCACGGCACCTCGCATTTTTCGTCGGACGAAACCGGCGGCGGGGGAGTCGAGTGCGAGCGTGAATGGACGACGTAGTAGATCAGCGGCACCGCGAGCGGGCTGATGACCAGCGAGGCGATCGCGCCGAACAGGAGCGAGATGGCGAGGCCCTGGAAGATCGGATCGGCGAGGATCACGAGGCCGCCGACCACGACGGCAAAGGCGGTGAGCATCATCGGCCGGAACCGCACCGCGCCCGATTCGATGCAGGCGTCGCGCAGCGAGCGGCCGTGGCTCAGCCGCAGTTCGATGAAATCGACGAGGATGATCGAATTTCGCACGACGATCCCGGCGCCGGCCATGAAGCCGATCATCGAGGTGGCGGTGAAGAACGCTCCCAGCAACCAGTGCGCCGGCATGATGCCGACGAGCGAGAACGGAATCACCGTCATGACGATCAGCGGGGTCACGTAGTTTTTGAACCAGCCGACCATGAGCATGTAGATGAGGATGAGCACGGCGCCGAAGGCCAGCCCGAGGTCACGGAACACCTCGATCGTCACCTGCCATTCGCCATCCCACTTCATCGCGGGTTCGCGGTCCGACTCCGGCATGGTGGAGTTGTAGATTTTGACGTTCGACCGCGTGCCGCCGAAGTCGCGACCGTCCAGCTTCGCGAGCGACTTGTTCATCGTCAGGATCGCGTAAACCGGACTCTCGACGACGCCGGCGACATCACCGGTTACGTACACGACGTTATGCAGGTTCTTGTGATAGATGCTCGGCTCGCTGACCGTGTGCTCGACGGTCACCAATTCGCGCAAGGGCACCAGCGGGGCCTGCGGGTTCATCTCCGAGCGGACAGGAAGCGCGAGCAGGTCGTCGGGCCGGGCGCGCAGCGCGCGGGGGAGCTCGAGGACGATTTCGACGTCCTCCCGGTCGGTCGGGCTGTGGAGGAGCGTCACCGGGTAGCCCTGGACCGCGAGCTGCACGGTTCGGGAGATCGCCGCCTCGGTGATGCCGTGCAGCGCGGCCTTCGCCTTGTCGACGCGAAGGATGGTTTTCGGCTGCTGCTTTTCGACATACCAGTCGACGTCGACGACACCGGGAGTGGCGCGGAAGATGTCCCGCACCTTGCTTGCGAGCTTGAGCCGCGATTCCTCGGTGGGGCCGTAGATCTCGGCGACGAGCGTCTGCAGGACGGGCGGTCCGGGCGGAACCTCGGCCACCGCGACGGCGGCGTCGTATTTGGCGGCGATCGCGGCGAGCCGCGGCCGCATGCGCTTGGCGATGTCGTGGCTTTGCGCGCTGCGTTCGTCCTTCGAGACGAGGTTCACCTGGATGTCGGCGACATGCGACCCGCGGCGCAGGAAATAATGGCGGACCAGTCCGTTGAAATTGAAGGGGGAGGCGGTCCCCGCATACACCTCGTAATCGTGCACCTCCGGTTCCGTCCGGATGGCGGCGGCCATCTCGCGGGCGACGCGCGCGGTCTGCTCGAGCGTGCTGCCGGCGGGCATGTTCAGGATGACCTGAAACTCCGATTTGTTGTCGAAGGGCAGCATCTTGACCTTCACGGCTCCGATTCCGACGAGGCCCATCGCGACGACCGTCGCAGCGGCCACGACCGCGAGGAAACCCCAGCGCCAGCCGCGATGATCCAGCAGCGGGCGCATGACGCGCTGGTACACCCGCGTGAACCACGTGTCGGGCATCGTTTCGTCGGCCGCTTCCTCCTCGTCCGAGAGCGGTGCGTCGACGAACTCCGACGCCTGTTCAGGGTGGCGCGCATGGCCGCGGAGGACTTTCAGGGCGGCCCACGGGGTGACGGCAAAAGCGACCAGGAGCGAGAACAGCATGGCGGCGCTGGACCCGATCGGGATGGGGCGCATGTACGGTCCCATCATGCCGCTGACAAAGGCCATCGGGAGCACCGCGGCGATGACCGCCCACGTGGCGAGAATCGTCGGGTTGCCCACCTCATCGACCGCCTCGACGGCGATCTGGAGCAGCCGCTTCCGGCGGCAGCTCGGCAGGGCCATGTGCCGGACGATGTTTTCGACGACGACGATCGCGTCGTCGACGAGGATGCCGATCGAGAAGATCAGCGCGAACAGCGTGATCCGGTTCAGCGTGTAGCCGTAGAGGTAAAAGACGAGGAGCGTGAGCGCGAGGGTCACCGGGATCGCGAGCAGCACGACGAGCGACTCGCGCCAGCCGAGGAACAGGAGAATCAGCACCGCGACGCCGAAGACCGCCAGCCCCATGTGGAGCAGCAGCTCGTTCGATTTGTCGGCGGCGGTGGCGCCGTAGTCGCGGGTGATGGCGACACCGATGTCGCCGGGGATGAGCGTGCCCTTCAGCGCGTCGACCTTGGCAAGCACCGCGTTCACCACGTCGATCGCGTTGGCGCCGGGCCGTTTCGCGATGCTGAGCGTGACGGCGGCCTGCTCGGTCGTGCCCAGCGCCGACGCGGGTTGGGGGTGCGTTGCACCGGGGCCGGTCCCGTAGAGCACGTAGTCGGTCGGGTCCGCCTGGCCGTCGACGATGGTGGCGACGTCGCGCAGGTAAACCGGTTGGCCGTTTGAGACACCGACCACGACGCGACCGACGTCCCGGGCGTCACGGAAGAACGTTCCCGTCTGGAGCAGGGTCTCGCGGTTGTCCGTGTCCTGCGCGCCGGTGAACGTCTGAGCGTTGGCCTGCTGGAGCATCGGTATGAGCATCGCCGGGCTGAGATTGCGCGAGGCGAGCTTCTGTGGGTCGAGGAGCACCCGGATTTCACGGTGCTCGCCGCCGATGACCTTCGTCTCGGCGACCTGCGGGATCTGCTTCACGACATCGTCGATTTGCGTCGCCAGCCGGTGCAGCGTCGCGTGGTCGTAATGCGCGCTGTGAAACGTCAGCGCGAGGATGGGAACGTCGTCGATCGTCCGCGGCTTGATCAGTGGCGGAGTCACGCCAATCGGGATCCGATCGTAGTTGGCCTGGAGCTTCTGGTTGAGCCGCACCAGCGCGTTTTCGAGGTCGGTTCCGACCTTGAACCGCACGATGGTCAGATTGGCGCCCGGTTGGGCGGTCGAGTACAGGTATTCGACGCCGGGAATCTCCCAAAGGAGTTTCTCCATCGGGCGGGTGACGCGGTTCTCGACCTCGTGGGCGGTCGCGCCCGGCATGCCGACCATCACGTCGATCATCGGCACCTTGATCTGCGGCTCCTCCTCGCGCGGCAGCATCAGGATCGCGAACACTCCGAGGAGGAGCGACGCGGCGACCATGATCGGCGTCAGCTTCGAATCGATGAAGAGGGAGGCCATCCGGCCGGCGAACCCGTACTTGGGCGTGCCGGGGAGGCGGGTGGTGTCTTTCGCGCTCATGACGAAACGGCGGGGATGAGCGGGTTATTGGGACTGGAGCGGCTGGCCTTCGCGAAGGCCGACCGGCGGATCCACGACGATCCGGTCTCCGTCATCGAGGCCGGCGAGGATTTCGACGCGGTCGCCGCGGACGGCGCCCGTCTTGACGAGCCGGAGCTGCGCCCGGTTCTGGTCGGCGGCGACGAATACGCGCTGCATTTGTCCGATCTGCGAAACCGCGGACACCGGCACCATCAAGGCGGGAGCGGGCTCTCCGGAAATCTGCACCCGGGCAAACTGGCCGGACCGAACGGCCAATCCGGCGGGAACAGCGATCTTGGCGAGCACGGTCAGCGCACCAGCATCGGCGGCCGAGGAGAGCTCGGCGATCGAGCCGTTGAAGGTCACGCCGGCGGCGGGAACTTCGATCCCGACCCTCGCGCCCGGAGCGAGACGCGACGCCAGCGAGTCGGGGACGCCGACCTCGACCTGAAAATCATGGGTGCCTTCGATCTCCAGCAGCGGATAGCCGGGCGAAGCGAGATCGCCAGGATGCGACAGCTTGCGGGCGATGACGCCGTCGAAGGGCGCACGGATCTCGGTGTATCCGAGCATCACGTCGGCCTCTCGGACCATGGCCTCGGCGGCAGCGAACCGATCCTCCAGCCCCTTGACCATGTCGGCGGTGCTGGCCCCCTTGGTGAGGAGGTCCCGTTCGCGATTGAGGTCACGCCGGGCGGCGTTGAGCTGCGATCTGGCCTGCGCCACCCGGGCGGAAATCTCGCCCGCGCTGATCTTGACCAGCAGGTCGCCGGCGCGGACGGACTGGCCGAGCGTGACCGGCATCTCCTCGATGACGCCCATGACTTTGGCGGCCACGTTGGCCCGCTGAACCGGGCGAACCAGGCCGGTGACTTCGGTGGCGACGGGAAGTGACTCGGTCCGGACGGTGGTCAACCGCACGGCGGCCGGCGGAAGGCTGGCGGACGTGACGGCTGGCTCGTGCCGGCTGCAGGCGCCGACGAACACGAGCGAGCTGAGGAGGAGGACGAAACGGTGCATGGCGGAAGGAGGTTGGAGCAGGTTGGTGAAACGGGATGGGCAGCCGGGACGGCGGACCGGCGGGTGCAGCGATGGATGCGGAGCGGCGCGGGCGGTCACGGGGCCGGCTCGGGTTGGGTGGCGAAGGGCAGGGGGTCGAGACCGAGGGCGCGGCGGAGATCGACCAGCGCGATCCGCTCGTCGGCTTCGGCGACGGTCCGGCGGAGCTTGGCTTCGAGCAGGCGGCCTTCCACGCCGATCAAGTCCGAGGCGAGCAAGGCACCTTGCTCGAACCGGGCGCGGCTCAGTTCGGCGCTTTCCTCGGCCTGTTGGACGGCCTGGCGCGAGACGGCAAGGCGTTCGACGGCGTCCTGATGCGCGAGCCGCGCCTGCTCCACTTCGAGGCCGATGCCGAGGGTCATCTTGCGGAGCATCTCCTTCGCCTCGGTGAGCTGGGCGGAGGCCTGGCGCACCTTGCCGGAGGTCTGGCCTCCGTCGAAGAGAGCGACGTCGACGGAAACGCCCGCGAGCCAGCTGTCGGCGTGGCGGTCGAGTTTCCAGCCCTGGTCGTATTGGTAGCTGGCGAAAGCGTTCACCGTCGGCCGGCGACCGCCGCGGGCGGCACTGACCATCGCTTCGGCGGCGCGCACCCGGGCCTGCATGGCCACGAGATCAGGCCGGCGGGAGAAATCCCCGGTGTCGGGTTCCGCGAGCGTGGCGAGGGCGGGATCGTCGGGCACGAAGTCGACCGGATCGTCGGATGGCGCCAGGCCGAGGACGAACTGGAACGCGCGGGCGGCGAGCGCGGCGCCATGCCGGGCGGCGGCAAGCGTCTCGCGGGTCTGCGCGAGCTGCACTTCGAGGCTCAGAAGGTCGGCCTTGAGCACCTGTCCGGCGGCATACCGGGCCTGGGCGTTGGCGACGGCGGCTTCGTAGGCCTTGACGCCGCCCTCGATGGCCGTGACCGCCTCACGGGCCTTTCGCACGTTGAGCGCCGCCTTGACGACCTCGGCGGCGAGCAGGTTCTGCGTGGCGCGGAAATCCAGTCCCGCGGCGTCGGCGCCGGCACGGGCGGCGGTGCGTCCGGCGGTGGCGCGTCCCCCGCTGTATAGATTGTACGCGACCGTGCCCGTAGCGTTCAGGTCGTCGATCTGGCCCGGGCGGTTGAAATCGAGGCCGAAATTGAATGCCCGCTGATTGAGAATGGAGCCGAACGCCATCATCGGGCTGTTGGTGTCGGTGTACCGTCCGGAGAGCGACAGCTGCGGGAGCCAGGCGGATTGCGCCTGCGTCACGACGGCCTGGGCCGCTTCGATGCGGGCCCGCGCAACCCGGGCATCAGGGCTGTGCTGCAGCGCGGTCGTCACGGCGCGCTGCAGCGTCCAGGGCTCCGCGGCGAATGCTCCGGTGGCGAGGGCGAGGAAGGCGACAAGCGCGGCGCGACCGTAGCGACGGGCGGTCCGGGGAGGGAAAGGCGCAGGGGAGGCGGTCATGGCGGTTTATGAACGGGGGCCGGAGGCGGCGACGATGAGGCCGAGGAACCCGCCATACAGCGCGCCGCGCCACCAGGTGGAGGTGAGCGGGCACGTGCCGGACGAACACTGGCCGAAGTATCCCATCAGCGCGCCGAGGGCGGCGCCGACAATGATGGTGAGCGCGAACCGGATCAGCATGGCGGGGCGGAGGTTCAGCGACGCGAGGGGCGACCGCCCCAGTGTATGACGCCGTTTTCGTCGAGCCAGCCCAATTTCGCCAGCAGGAGCGTCGGCGGGCAGAAGCCGGTGAAGGCGGACTGGATCAGGTTTGCGCCGGCAAAGGCCGGCAGGAGCAGCCACCAGGGGCTGACGCGCCAGCCGAGGAGGGTGCCGAGCAGCACGACGGAGCCGGCGAGGAGGCGGATGAACGATTCGGATTTCATGATGAGCTTGACACTATATGCGCATAGACTCATATACTTGAATCCATGTCAAGCGTTTGTTGGTTTGTCCGCATGGCGAAACGAGGAATCCTGAGCGAAGAGGCGCTGGAGCTGGTGGCGCACCGGTTTTCGGTGCTGGCCGAGCCGATGCGGCTCAAGCTGGTGCATGCGCTGTTCGACGGGGAAAAGAGCGTCAACGCGCTGGTCGAGGCGACCGGCGGCACGCAGGCGAACGTCTCGCGCCACCTCCAGACGCTGATGCAGGCGCACATCCTCTCCCGGCGGAAGGAAGGGTTGCAGGTGTTCTACTCGATTGCGGATCCGTCGATTTTCAAGCTCTGCGACCTCGTGTGCGGCAGCCTGGAAAAGCAGCTCAGCAAGCAGGCCGGCGTGTTCAACCACGGCGGCCGCTGAGGCGGTACCCGCCGCCGGCATCCAGGCTCATTTTCCAGCCAAAGATTCTCAACCCGGGGTGATTGCGGGGTGACGGCGCGGGTGGCTGGATAGCGCGTCCATGAACTTCGGTTACTTCGACGACCGGGCGCGGGAGTATGTGATCACCCGCCCTGATACCCCTCGTCCTTGGTCCAACTATCTCGGGTCCACCGAGTACGGCGCGATCATCACGAATCACGCGGGGGGCTATTCCTTTTATCGCAGCGGCGCGACCGGCCGGTTCCTGCGCATGCGCTTCAACAGCGTGCCGCTCGACCAGCCCGGACGGCTGTTTTACCTGCGGGACCAGGATTCGGGTGACTTCTGGTCGGCGGGCTGGCAGCCCGTCGCCAAGCCCCTCGACCAGTACCAGGCCACGTGTCGCCACGGCACCGCCTACACGATCCTGGAAAGCCGGTACGGCGGCATCCAGACGGAAGCGCTGTATTTCGTGCCTTTGGGCCAGACGTTCGAGTACTGGCGGCTGCGCGTCACCAATGCCTCCGACCGTCCCCGCCGGATTTCCGTCTTCACCTACTGCGAGTTCGCGAATCTCTGGGACACGTCCCAGGACCTGATCAACCTCCAGTACTCGCAGTTCATCACGCGGGCGACGCTCGAGGACGGCATTCTCGGGGTCACGTGCAATCCGAACTACGATTTTGACGGCAAGGATTTGACCGGCTGCGGCCGGACCTGGATGGCGGTCGTGGGCGCCCCCCTGGCGGGCGTGGAGACCACCCGCGAGCGGTTCCTCGGCACCTACGGCGGTTATGCCGCACCGGAGCTCGTGGCCCAGCGCGGCCGGTGTTCGAATTTCCTCGCGCAGGGTGACAATGTCGTCGGCGGACAGCAGGTCGATCTGACGCTCGCTCCCGGCGAGACACGCGAGGTGCTCGTGCTGCTCGGACTGGGCACGGTGACGTCACACGGCCGGCGCACGGTTGCTGAGTTTGGCCAGCACGAGCGCTGCGCCGAGGAGTTCCGAAAACTGAAGGCGGCCTGGCACGAACCGCTCGATCGGCTCCAGGTCGAGACGCCGGACGCGGACTTCAACCACATGCTCAACGTGTGGAACGCCTACAACGCGATGATCACGTTCGCGTGGTCGCGTTCCGCCTCGCTGATCTACAATGGTGAACGCGACGGGCTCGGGTTCCGCGACACCGTCCAGGACATCCTCGGGCCGCTGCCGCTGCTCGGCGCCGGCGTGAAGGCGCGGCTCGAGCTGATGCTCACGGGCCAGCTGGCGAACGGCGGTGCCATACCCGTGATCAAGCCGTTCGCGCACCGGCCGGGCCACGAGAAGCCGCCGCCCGACCACGAGTATCGCAGCGACGACTGCCTCTGGTTCTTCAACACCGTGCCCGCCTATGTGGCCGAAACCGGCGACGCCGGCTTCTATCGCCGCGTGCTGCCGTATGCCGACCACGGCGAGGCGACCGTGCTCGGCCACCTGCGCCGGGCGTTGGAGTTCAATCTCGAGCGGACCGGGCGCAACCGGCTGCCGTGCGGCCTTGCGGCCGACTGGAACGACTGCATCAAGCTGGGCTATCGCGGCGAAAGCGTGTTCGTTGCCTTCCAGGTCCGCTATGGCCTGGAGGTCTATGCCGGTATCGCGGACCAGCTTGAAATGCCCGAGGAGGCCGCCTGGGCGCGGCGCGAACGAAGCGAACTCGACGCCGCGATCCAGAAGGTCTGCTGGGATGGCGAGTGGTTCATCTGGGCAATCGGCCAGGACGGAACCGTTTACGGGACGAAGCATTTCCCGGAGGGGCAGGTGTACATGAACACGCAGGCCTGGGCCGTCATCTCCGGCGCCGCGACCGCGGCGCAGACCGAGCGCGCGTTGCAGACGATGCAGGAGCAACTCGCGACGCCGTACGGGCTGATGCTGTGTGCGCCCCCGTTCATCAAGGCCAACCCGGACATCATGAAGGCGACGCTCTTCAACGCCGGGATCAAGGAGAACGCCGGGATCTTCTCGCACACCCAGAGCTGGGCGGTGATGGCGGAGTGCCGGCGGGGCAACGGCGACCAGGCGTTCGCGTACTACCGCGCGTTCATGCCGGCGGCCTACAACGATCGCGCCGAGGTGCGGCAGATCGAGCCGTACGTGCACTGTCAGACGACGTATGCCCGTTACAACGTGAACGAGGGCGCCTCGCGGATACCCTGGCTGAGCGGCACCGCGTCGTGGGCCTACTATTCGGCGACGCAATGGATCCTCGGGATCCGGCCGGAGCTGGCCGGGTTGCGCATCGATCCGTGCATCCCGCGCTCCTGGTCCGGCTTCAAGGTCACCCGCGTGTTTCGCGGGATGAAACTCGCGATCGACGTCCGCAACCCGCGTGGCGTCAGCCGGGGCGTCGCCTCCCTCGCCATCGACGGCGTACCGGTCGCCGACGGGCTGGTGCCGTTTGCGAAACTCCGCGATGGCGCCACGATCGTGGCGGTGCTCGGATAGCGTTCTCATTTCCCAAACCAGTCTCCGTTTCCGCCATGCGCTACGGCCATTTCGACGACGCTAACCGCGAGTTTGTGATCACCCGCCCCGACACTCCGCTGCCGTGGCTCAACATGCTCGGCCAGGACGAGTTCTTCGGCCTCTGCACGCAGACCGCCGGCGGCTACTCGTTTTGGAAGGACGCCCGCCTGCGGCGGCTCACGCGTTACCGGTACAACAACAACCCGATGGATAACGACGGGCGCTTCCTCTACGTCCGTCACGCGGGGTCGATTTGGAATCCGGGGTGGAAGCCGACGCGGACCAAGCTCGATGGGTTCGAGTGCCGGCACGGCGTTGGGTACACGAACATCGTCGGTCGGAAGAACGGGATCGAGGTGCAGCAGCGGGTGTTCATTCCGCCGAATGAGAACGTCGAGATCTGGCGGGTCACCGTCCGCAACCGCACCCGGCAGCGGCAGCGGCTGAGTTTGTTCTCGTATGTCGAGTTCTGCTTCTACGAGGCGCTGAACGACATGACGAACTACCAGCGCACGTACTCGATCGGCGAAGTGGAGGTCGAGGGCGGCGCGATCTATCACAAGACCGAGTACCGGGAGCGCCGGAACCATTATACGCTCTTCGGCTGCACGCGGCCGATCGACGGTTACGACACGTCGCGCGATGCGTTCGTGGGTGTTCATCAGGGACTCCACGACCCAAAGGCGGTGCTCGCCGGCAAGTGCACGAACAGCCACGCCTACGGCTGGAATCCGATCGGGGCGCACCAGGTTAATCTGTCGCTCGCGCCCGGCGCCGAGGAGACGTTCGCGTACGTGCTGGCGTACGTGGAGCAGGGGGACGCGCCGAAATTCGACTCCGCCTTCGTGATCAACAAGGCCAAGGGCCGCGAGTTGCTCCGGCGCTACTCCGACATCGCCGAGATCGATCGGGCGTTCGACGCGGTGAAGGCCCGCTGGGGCGAGCTGCTCGGCAAGTTCCAGACGCCCGACGTCCCCGACGAACACCTGCGCCGGATGGTCAACGTCTGGAACCAGGTCCAGTGCATGGCGACGTTCAACCTCTCGCGGTCAACCTCCGGGTACGAGACCGGGATCGGACGCGGGATGGGGTACCGCGATTCCAACCAGGACATCCTCGGGTTCGTCCATCTCCTGCCTGACCGCGCCCGGCAGCGGATCCTCGACATCGCGTCGACGCAGCTCTCGGACGGCACGTGCTACCACCAGTACCAGCCGCTGACGAAGAAGGGGAACGCGGACATCGGCGGCGGATTCAACGACGACCCGCTCTGGCTCATTCTCTCGACCTGCGCCTACATCCGCGAAACCGGCGACCGCACGATCCTCGACGAACCGTGCGGGTACGCGGATCGTCCCGGTTCGCGCGAGACGCTGCTGCACCACATCGAGACCTCGATCGCGTACACCTTGAACAACCGCGGTCCGCACGGGCTGCCGCTGATTGGCCATGCCGACTGGAACGACTGCCTGAACCTAAACTGCTTCTCGACTGAGCCGAACGAATCGTTCCAGGTCACGGGCGACATCCAGGGTTCCAAGGCCGAGTCGGTCATGATCGCCGGGCTGTTCCTGTATGCGACCCGCGACCTTGCGGCGCTGTACGGCCATCTCGGCCGCGAGGCGGATCGCGCGCGGATCCAGGGGTACTACGACGACATGCTGGGCGTGGTCGAGACACAGGCCTGGGACGGCGGCTGGTACACGCGGGCGTTCGACGCGGAGAGCCGCCCGGTGGGCTCGAAGCGCTGTGCGGAGGGGAAACTTTTCATCGAAAGCCAGGCGTGGTGCGTGCTTGGCGGGGCGGGGCAGGACAACGGCCGGGCGAAGAAAGCGCTGCAGGCGGTCGAGAGGCACCTGTACCGGCGCGACCTCGGCTGTGCGCTCCAGTGGCCGCCGTATGCGACGTACCACGTGGAGCTGGGCGAGGTCTCGAGTTATCCGCCTGGCTACAAGGAAAACGGCGGCGTCTTCTCGCACAACAACACCTGGATCCACATCGGCTGGGCGATGTTCGGTGACGGCGAACGGGCGCTCGAATACTACCTGAGCATCTGCCCGTCGGCGAAACCGGACCACGACGTGTACCGGTCCGAGCCGTACGTGTACGCGCAGATGACGGCGTCGCATTTCTCGCCCACTCCGGGCGAGGCGAAGAATTCCTGGCTGACGGGCACGGCCGCGTGGTCGTTCGTCGTCGGCAGCCAGTACATCCTGGGCATTCGGCCGGACTTCGACGGACTGTGCGTCGACCCGTGCATTCCGAAGGCATGGAAGGGTTTCACCGTGCAGCGGACGTACCGCGGCGTGACGTACACGATCGTGGTGCTCAACCCGAAGCGGAAATCCAAAGGCGTGCGGTCCCTGGTCGTCGACGGCGTGAAGGTCGCCGGCAACGTGATCCCGCCGCCGACCGACGGCCGGACGACGGTCCGCGTCGAAGCGACGCTGGGCGCGTAAGCGGGCAGCGCGCGAATCGCGTGAGGTTTGTAGGCGCGGTGACCCCTCACCGCGCGGGTAAGAGCGGCCGCTGCGCCTCGCCCTCCATCGATCCGGTAGGGTGCCAGTCGCTTCCGCGCCTTGGTCCGGTGGCGGCGAAGGGACTCGCCGCCCGATCCGCCGGAATCAGGCGACCCCGCCCCGAATCGGGGAAGGCGTAATGTCGGTTGCGAAGTAGGCCGCGAGCTTGCTCGCGCGGTTTGAGACGGAGGGCCGATGGCGTCCGCAAGCGGACGGCCTACGCCCCCGGACGACGCATGCGCACCTGCGCGGCCGCTTATATGCCAATACGCGCATATATTAGGCCAATTGATGCGCGGCGAAATCGTCTAGAAGCAGCGATTATGGCCGGCCGCGGGCCTTTCCGCCCGTCGGTTTCGCTGAACACCATGCATGCGCTTACTCCCCCCCTCCGATTCTGCCTCTGCGCCGCCGCCCTGCTGGCGGCGCTCTCCCCCGTCGCCCGGGCGACGAACGGGATGGACATGGAGGGCTATGGGCCGGTGGCCACGGCGCTGGGCGGCGCCTCGATGGCGTTCGACAACGGCACGGCGGCGGTGATCAACAATCCGGCGACGCTGACGCTGATGCCGACCGCGTCCCGCTTGGATGTCGCGCTCGGCATCCTCGGGCCCGACGTGAAGGCGACCGCGCCGAATGGCGCGACAGCCAAGTCGGAGGCGACCGCCTTTTTCATGCCGGCGATCGGGTACGTCCGCCGCAGCGGCGATCTCGTCTACGGCCTGGGCGTGTTCGGGCAGGGTGGCATGGGCTGCCAGTACTCCGGCGACACGTGGCGCGGGCTCGGTTTCGGTCTCGAGAACCGGACGGAGGTTTCCGTCGGCCGGGTGATCGCGCCGCTCGCGTGGAAGGTCAACGACCAGCTCAGTGTTGCGGCCACCGCCGACTTCATCTGGGCGGGGATGGACCTCAAGATGGCGATGCCGGGCAGCCAGTTCATGGACCTCGTCACGCCGACGAGCCAGGTCTTCGGCCGCGCCTCGGGCTCCATCGTCCAGAGCTTCGGCCAGATCATGCAGCAGATGCCGGCGGGCACCTCCGTCGACTACGCCTACTTCAATTTCTGCAACGGCAACCCGTTCACCGGCGCCGCCAAGGGCTACGGCTATGCCGGCAAGATCGGGCTCATCTACACGCCGCGGCCGGACCTGACCGTCGGCCTGACCTACCACACCGAGACCGAGCTGTCCGACCTCAAGGCGGCCGGGCGCAGCATCAGCTTCCAGTTAAACGTGCCCGGCATGGGACACATCCCGCAGACGCTCACGGGTGACATCCGCGTGCGCGACTTCGAATGGCCGGCGCTGCTCGCCGGCGGTGTCGCCTGGACGCCGGCGCCCGACTGGATGGTCGCGGCCGATGTCCGCCACGTCTTCTGGTCGAACGTCATGCAGAATTTCGACCTCGCCTTTGTCGCGGCGAACACCAGCGCAAACGGCAACTTCGCCGGCCAGACGCTCGACGCGCAGCTCTATCAGCGCTGGTCCGACCAGACGATCGTGCAGGTCGGCGTCGCGCATGTCGTGAACAAGCAGCTCACGGTCCGTCTCGGTGCGAACCACGGGAACGATCCGATCCCGGCTTTTTATCTCAACTGCCTGTTCCCCGCGACGGTCGAGACCCATCTCACCGCCGGATTCACCTGGCGCGTCAGCGATGCGTCGTCGATCGACGTCTCCTACGTGCACGGGTTTCAGCACACCGTCACCAACGGCGGCGGCATCTCGATCAGCCACGCCCAGAACAACGCGCAGGTGATGTACAGCTACGCGTTCTGATCCCTCCTTATGAACCCACTATCCCGCCGCCGCTTTCTTCAGATCTCCGCCGCGTCCATCGTCGCGGCGGGGGCGGCCAGCCGCGCCACCCGCGCCCTTGCCGCCTCCACTTCGCCGGTGCCCCGCCGCGGTCTGCGCCGCGTCCCGACGTTCTGCGACATCTGCTTCTGGAAATGCAACGCGATCGCGACCGTTCGCGATGGCCGGCTCTGGAAGATCGAGGGTAACCCCGACGACCCGCTGAGCCACGGCCGGCTGTGCCCGCGCGGCACCGGCGGCATCGGAGCGCACACCGACCCGGACCGGTTGCGCGCCCCGCTGATCCGGACGCATGAGCGCGGTGAGGAGAAGTGGCGCGAGGTGACGTGGGACGAGGCGCTCGAGTACGTCGCCGAGCGGATGAAAAAAATTGCCGCCGAGCACGGCCCCGAATCGATGGCGCTCTTCGCGCACGGCATCGGCGGCGCGTTCGTCCGGCACACGCTGAAGGCGTATGGCACGCCCAACATCGCCGCGCCGTCGTTCGCGCAGTGCCGCGGGCCGCGCGACGTCGGTTTCACCCTGACGTACGGTGAGGACGTGGGCTCGCCCGAGCGCACCGACATCGCGAACACCGACTGCCTCGTGCTGATCGGGTCGCACCTGGGCGAGAACATGCACAACACCCAGGTGCAGGAGTTCGCCACCGCGGTGGGGCGCGGCGCGACGATCATCGTGGTCGATCCGCGCTTCTCCGTCGCGGCGAGCAAGGCGAAGCACTACCTGCCGATCCGGCCGGGTACCGATCTCGCGCTGCTGCTGGCGTGGATGCACGTGCTCGTCACGGAGAAGTTGTACGATGCGGACTATGTGGCGAAGCACGGCTACGGGTTCGAGGCGTTCGCCGCCTCGCTCGCGCCGTACACGCCGGAATGGGCCTACCCCGAAACGGGCATCGATCCCGACACGATTCGGGCGACGGCGCGCGAGATGGCGCGGTGCCGCCCGGCGACCCTCGTCCATCCCGGCCGCCACTCGAACTGGGCCGGCGACGACGCCCAGCGCAGCCGGGCGATCGCATTGCTGAACGCGCTGCTCGGCAGCTGGGGCCGGAAGGGCGGGCTGTACTACCCGGCGAGCATGGATGTCCCGGGCTACCCCTATCCGAAGTACCCGAAGCCGAAGCGGCCCCCGGTCGACAATCCGGGCAAGAAGTACCCGTTCGCGTCGGAGGCGATCACCACCGGCGTGCGCGAAGCGACGATTTCCGCCCAGCCTTACCCGATCAAGGGCTGGATGGTGTACGCGACGAACCTGATGCAGTCGCTGCCCAACCAGGCGGAAACGATCCGCGCCATCCAGGCGCTCGACCTCCTGGTCGTGATCGACGTCATTCCGAGCGAGATCGCGGGCTGGGCTGACGTGGTGCTGCCGGAGTCGAATTATCTCGAGCGCTACGACGACCTGAACGTCGATCTCTTCCGCGAACCCTACGTGGCGCTCCGCCAACCCGTCGTCGAATCGCCGCACGACCAGAAGCCGGGCTGGTGGATCGCGAAACAACTCGCCGGCAAACTCGGCCTGGAGGCGTATTACCCCTGGCGCGACATCGAGGAGTACCTCGACCATCGGCTGAAGGGCGCGAACCTCAGCCTGGCGCAGTTGAAGCAGTGCGGCGTCGTCCGCGGTCCGCACCAGCCGATCTATTTCGAGGAGGGCGTGCCCGCCGAGTTCGGCACCCCGTCCGGCAAGATCGAGTTCTACTCCAACCAGCTCGCGAAGGCGGGCTTCGATCCGGTGCCGCGGTACCAACCGCCCGAACCTCCCCCCGCGGGAGCGTATCGCCTGCTGTACGGCCGCGCGCCGATGCACTCGTTCAGCCGCACCCAGACGAACCGGCTGCTCTCGGATCTGATGAGCGAAAACGTCGTCTGGCTGAACGCGACCGAGGCGCGCCGCCTCGGGCTGAAGAGCGGTGACTGGGTCCGGCTGCGCAACCAGGACGGCGTCGTCAGCAACCGCGTGCGCGTGAAAGCCACCGAGCGCATCCGGCCCGACTGCGTGTACATGGTGCACGGGTTCGGCCACACCGCCCGCGGTCTCCGGCATGCCCTCGGCAAGGGCGCGAGCGACACCCAGCTCATCACGCGTTACAAGGTCGACCCGCTGATGGGCGGCACCGCGATGAACGTGAACTTCGTGACCGTCGAACCCCAAATGGAGGCCTGAACATGGCGCGCTACATCATGGTCATCGATACGCGCCGCTGTGTCGGCTGCATGGACTGCGTGGTCGCCTGCAAGACGGAGCACGGCATTCCCGAGGGGTACACCCGGGACTGGATCACCGAGACGGTCCGCGGCGAGCAGCCGACGACCCAGCTCGAGATTCGCTCGGAGCGCTGCAACCACTGCGACAACCCGCCGTGCGTGTACTGCTGCCCGACCGGCGCGAGCCACATTCACGAGCGCGGCGGAGTCGTGCTGGTCACGCCCGAGAAGTGCATCGGCTGCAAGGCGTGCCTCGCCGCTTGTCCGTACAACGCCCGCTACATCCACCCCGACGGCTACGCCGACAAATGCACGTTCTGCATCGACCGGGTGGAGAAGGGGCTGAAACCGGCATGCGTGTCCGTGTGCCCGACGCACTGCATGCACTTCGGCGACGCCGACGATCCGCTAAGCGACGTCAGCCGCCTGCTGGCCTCGCGGCCGAACCACACCCTGCTGCCCGAAGCCGGGACGAAGCCGCGAATCTTCTATCTCACCTAACCCGCCCACCGCCGCATTTCCCCCGCCATGACTCCCGTCGAGTTCACCACGTACCGCCACAATCCCCTGATCGACCCCGGGCTTCACCTCTGGGGCTGGCAGATTCCGGTTTATCTCTATCTCGGCGGCCTCGTCGCCGGGCTGATGATCCTCTCCGGGTATCACGTCCTGCGCGCCCAGTGGGACCGCGATCGCGCCCACGGCCACTACGTGACCGCCCCGCTGCTCAGCCTCGCGCTGCTCAGCGCCGGCATGCTCGCGCTCTTTCTCGACCTCGAGCACAAGCTGTATGTCTGGCGGCTTTACCTGACCTTCCGGGTGACCTCGCCGATGTCGTGGGGCTCCTGGATCCTGCTGCTGGTTTATCCGGCGCTCGTGGCGTCCGCCCTGCTGACGCTGCCCGACGCACTGCCGCGCCTGGTCCGGCTGGTGCCGGGGCTGGGCCGGCTCGCGTCGGCGATGGAGGCGCGCCCGATCTTCGTGCAGGCCACCGGCTTTGCGAACATCGCGCTGGGCGTGATGCTCGGCATCTACACCGGCGTGCTCTTGAGTTCGCTCGGGGCCCGGCCGTTGTGGAACAGCGCGCTGCTCGGGCCGCTGTTCCTGTTCTCGGGACTTTCGACCGGCGCGGCCGCCCTGCACCTGCTGTCACACCTGCGGGTGCCGGAAGCGCGCGACGAGGGCGATTTCGGTGACGCGCTCATCTCGGCGCTCGTGCACTGGCTGCGCCCGCCGGAAGCCGGCGCGGAGGGCCACCGCAAGCTGGAGCACGCGGACAACAGCTTCCTCACGATCGAATTTGCGCTGCTCGCGCTGTTTCTCGGCGGACTGTTGACCTCGACGGCGGCGCACCAGGCCGGCGCGCAGCTCCTGCTGACGGGACCGTGGGGCGCGCCGTTCTGGGTGCTGGTCGTCGGCGCCGGCATCGTCCTGCCGCTGACGCTCCAGTACCTCCAGGCACAGCGGAAGATCCGGGCGACGATCGTGCCGGCCGTGCTGGTGCTCGGTGGCGGCCTGGCGCTCCGGTTCATCCTCGTCGGCGCGGGCCAGGCCAGCGCGTGGACGATCAGCCTTTCCTAAAACCACCATGAGTTCTCACGATCAAGAATCCCCCCCGGCCCCCCGGCCGCACATGAACCCCTACGCTGCCGGGCTCGGGCTCGGTCTCGTTTTGCTTGCCGCCTTTGTCGTCATGGGTCGCGGGCTTGGCGCCTCGGGCGCCTTCACCACCGCCGTCGCGACGGCCGTTCATGCGGTCGCCCCGCATCACGCCGAGGGCAACGCGTTTTACCAGGAGTATCTCGGTGACGGAACGACCAGTCCGCTGAAGGACTGGCTGGTCTTCGAGGTGCTGGGCGTGTTCGTCGGAGGGTTTCTGTCCGGCGCGCTGGCGAACCGGCTGAAGTTCACCGTCGAGAAAGGGCCGCGCGTGTCGACGCCGGCGCGGCTGGTGCTCGCCTTCATCGGCGGGGCCTTGATGGGCATCGGCGCGAAACTGGCGCTCGGCTGCACCAGCGGGCAGGCGCTGACGGGCGGCGCGCTGCTGAACCTCGGAAGCTGGATCTTCATGATCTGCGTGTTTGCGGGCGCCTACGCGCTCGCGTGGTTCCTCCGGAGGGAATGGCTATGAGCGCACCGTTCTACAAATTCGGGCTGTTTGGCGACGAGACGTCGCTCATTGTCGCGTTCGTGACCGGCATCGCGTTCGGGTTTTTCCTCGAGCGCGCCGGGTTCGGCAACGCGCGGCTGCTCGCGGCGCAGTTCTATTTCCGGGACCTCCGGGTGCTGAAGGTGATGTTCACCGCGATCATCACCGCGATGGTCGGGCTTTACGTGTTCTCGCGCCTCGGGCTGCTCGATCTTTCGCTGGTGTATCTGGTGCCCACCCTGGTGTGGCCACAGATCGTCGGCGGGCTGCTGCTCGGCGCCGGGTTTATCATCGGCGGTTACTGCCCGGGAACATCGTGCGTCTCCGCGGCGACGGGACGGTTGGACGGGATGGTTTACGTGGCGGGGATGGTCGGTGGGCTGCTCGGGTTTGCGGAGGTTTATCCGCGGATCGTCGGTTTCGCGAAGTCAACGCCGCTAGGGCAGGTCACGATCCCGCAGTACTTCGATCTGCCGTACGGCTTGCTCGTGCTCCTGGTCGTGCTGATGGCGCTCGCCGCCTTTGCGGCGGCGGAGTGGGCCGAACACCGGATCGGCGGCCACGCGCCGGATGAAAACGCACTCACGTCCCGCAGCCCCCGGCTGAACACCATCCGCCGGCTCGGGGTCGTGCTGGTCGCCGGCGGCGTCTTCGCGACCTTTGCCGGCAGCCCGTATCGCGGGCCCTTCGTCCGCTACGATGCCAAGCAGCTCGCGCTGGACGCGGGCGGGAAGACCGATCGCGTGTCACCGGCGCAACTGGCCGACTGGCTGATCGCCGGCCGGACGGATTTCGTGCTGGTGGACGTGCGCGATGCGGCGGCGTACGGCCGGTACCACGTTCCCGGCGCGATGAATGTGCCGCTGGCGACGCTGACTCCGGATTTTGCCGCGCACAACGAACGCGTGATCTGCTACGGCTCGGGCGACGGCGACGGTGCCCAGGCGGCGCTCGTGCTGCGCTCCTTTGGCTTCCCCGGGGCATATGCGATCACCGGAGGCGTGGAGGCCTGGCAGGCCGACGTGCTCTTCCCGACCGCTCCGAACGCGAAGGCGCCGGCTGCGGAACAGATCGATTTCGCCCGCCGTGCCGCCATCGCCCGCCACTTCGGCGGGGCGCCGCGCGACGGCTCTGGTGCGGCCACGCCGGCGACGCCGGAGATGCCCAAGATCGTGCCCATGCCGGAGTCGGCCGCGCCCGCCGCGCCTGCCCCGGTCCGCAAGAAAAAGGAGGGCTGCTGAACATCGCCGGGCGAGATAACCGGCCAGATATGGCAGATTATGCCAAGTAACATGCCATATATGTCCGGTTATCGCGTCCTCGGATTTGGCGGCTAATCCGGCGTCGTTCCGGGATTTACGGCGGCACGCACGTGAAAATCCTGAACGAAAACGTCGGCAATCGCGCGGGTCTGACCGCCATGGCGGCGTTCGGGCTGTGCGCGGTTTCAGGGGTGGCGCTGTCGCGCGGCTATGATCCGGACTCGCCCATGGTGTCGATCGGCACCTGGCTCCTCGCCAGCCGCTGGCTGACGCTGGTCCGGGCGGTCCACTTCTGGGCGACCCTGGTCCTGATCGGGGCGGTGCTGGTGCATCTGGCCGCCCGGTTGCGGATGCCGTTCGGCACGCACGATCGGTCCGTCCGCACGCGACCGGTCACCTGGCTCGCGCTCGCGGCGGGGGTGGTCCTCGTCGGATTCCTCGCGTTGACGGGTTACTTGCTGCGCGGCGATCCGACGGCATTGGCCGTGCGCGAGTCCCTGCGCCGGTTCCTGACGCGCGGATCGGTCGTGGATCCGACCTTCACGACGTTGCTGCTTGGCCGGCCGGAGGGGCTCGGGGTGGTGTACTTTCAGCACGCGGCGCTGGCCCCGCTCCTGGTGCTCCTGTTGCTTCTGGCGCAGTCGCGCCGGCTCTGGCCAGGACCGTTCGCAACGGCGGGGGTGACCATCGGAGTCCTCTGGCTCGCGCTATTGGTTTCACCTGGCTTGGGCGACGGGGGTCGTCGCGCTGCCTGGCGGCTCGCGCCGGTCCGCCCGAGGCCGGTTCCGGGTGCGCCGCTCGTTGTGGTTCGCGGCCGCCCCGAGGGGTGCCTGACGTGCCATGTGGCCATGAGCGGCCTCGGGAAGTCGCACGATCCGGCGACGATCGGCTGCGCGTCCTGTCATCTCGGCGACGCCTACGCTTCCGACGCC
>DASZYH010000238.1:0-7807 GCA_035545515.1 Opitutaceae bacterium | reverse complement strand
CCCCATCCTACCAAATTCGCCGCGCAGTCCAATCCCCGCGCCGCGGACTTGCTCACAGCGCTCCCTCTCCGCTTTTCCTGGGCTACAAGGGACCGCTGTGAACAAGTCCGGTTATCCCATACGCGGAGTCCCTTCCGCGCCGGGTCGGGCAATCGAAAATCAAAAAATGAAATGCATCGGCTCACTTGCGTTCGCCGCTACGTGGTTATGGGAAATCAAAACCGAAAATGCATCGGTTCGCTCAGCCGGCGCGTTGAAGGCGGCGAAGGAACTCGCCGCCCTACCGGCTGAGGCTGGATTCGGTACCGCGAGAAAATCAGGCGCCCACCAACTACCAACTACTCCATCCGCCGTTGCGGGCTCAATATCGCTGAATTGCGCACCGAACGGGACGTGCAATCGGTCAGTTGTGGGCGCAGTGACCTCGCCGCGCGAAGCATGGCGATCATCCGTTCCCGCGCGGTGGGGGCACCGCGCCTATCAGGACTGATTGGCCCGATCCAACGGGATGAGGACATCGCGTTTCACCAAACGAGGCCTGTTTGTGGCGCAGCCTCTCCCAGGATCAGCCTCTCGATCACAACGCGGTCTGGCCGCGGGCGATGCGGAGGCGGTTCCAGTGGCTGACCAGCAGGGCGCCGGCGTAGAGGAGCGCGGTGGCAATGCAGGTGGCGAACACGACCGGGTTGAAACGCGGCGCGATCATGATCTCGGCGGCGGCCCGCACGGCGTAAAGGACCAGCGCGCAGAGGACCACGATGCGTCCGAGGTGCGTCGGCCGGGCGGCCGTTTCGAGTTCCCGCGCGACGGCCCAGGAGGCGAAGACGAGGAAGAGGAGGCATACGGCTCCGCCGCCGTTCAGCATCTCGAGCAGCGAGCGGATTGCCGGGTCGAGCTTCGTCAACTGATGGAGCTGCCAGCCGAGCCAGAGGTGGAAGAGGAAGAACAACGCGTTGGCGGCTGCGCCGACGCGGAGGAGCAGGGTCGGAGTTTTCATGAGCGGGGAGGAGGAGGCAGCGGCAGATGGGATCGCGTCGGGCGTTTCAGCTCAGGACGGAAGGGAACGCTGGCCCCGTCGCTACTCGG
Organism: Opitutaceae bacterium; assembly: GCA_035545515.1. Taxonomy (GTDB): domain Bacteria; phylum Verrucomicrobiota; class Verrucomicrobiia; order Opitutales; family Opitutaceae; genus ER46. The sequence goes on along the minus strand of DASZYH010000238.1, from coordinate 6,721 downwards.
CGCGCAGCGCCTCGATCGGACTGATCTGCGTCGCGCGCCGCGCGGGCAGGTAGCAGGCGAGCAGCCCCGTGAGCAGGAGCAGCAGCGCGACGGTGCCGAAGATTGTCGGGTCGAACGGGCTCACGCCGAAGAGGAACGCGTGCAGCAGCCGCGTCAGCGCCAGCGTCACCACCGTTCCCGCGAGCAGTCCGCCCCCCACCAGTCCGAGCGCCTGCCGAAGCACCAGCGCGATCACGCCGGTCCGGGTCGCGCCGAGTGCGACCCGGACGCCGAATTCGCGGGTGCGCTCGGTCACCGCCGAGGCGATCACGGCGTACACGCCCATCGCCGCGAGGATCAGGGCGACTCCGCCAATCAGCGTGAGCAACGAGGAGGCGACGCGCTGCGGAATCAGCACCGCCTGCGTGTAGGTGCGCAAAGTCATCGTCTGGCGTAGTTCGACGTTGGGATCGAGGGCCTGCACCGCGGCACGGAGCGCCGGGGCAGAGCCGGCGGGGTCGCCTTCCGTGCGGACGCAGATGCCGAGGTCGAGGTCCGGGACGCCCTGGAGGTAGGGGAGATAGAAGAAGCAGTCGGGGGCTTCATCGAGCCGGTTGTATTTTCCGGTTTTCACCACGCCGACGACCGTCCGCGGCTTTCCGCCGGTCCGGAAGGACCGCCCCAGCGGATTCGTTCCAGGCCAGAATCGCCGGGCAAACGCCTCGTTCACGATGGCGACGGACGTTGCCGCGGCGTCGTCGGCATCGGTGAAATCGCGTCCGGCCACGAACGGGATCTGGAGCGTCGAGAAGTAATGTGGCGAAACGATCGCGTATTCGTAGGTGAGCTCCTCGCCGGGCGGGCGCGGCCGGCCTTCGACGATCACCCCGGAGCCCTTGCACCCCGCGAGTCCGAGGGGAAACCAGCTCGCGAGCGCGGCGTCGCGCGCGCCCGGGATTGCCGCGGCCCGCTCCCGCAGCGCGCGATAGAAGGGGAGTCCGGTGTCGGGAGTGTAGCCGTTCATTCCAATCTGCAGCCCCGCCATCAGGACGCCATCCGGATTGAGTCCGAGATCGACCCGCCGCGCCTGCCGGAGACCGGCCACGCACAATCCCGCCCCGACGAGCAGCACGAGCGCCAGCGCCACCTCGCTCACGACCAGCCAGGTCCGCAGCCGGCGGTGAATCCGGCCCGGGCTGCTGCCCCGTGCCCCCGCCTTGAGCGCCTCCGCGAGATCGGTCCGCGAGGCGTGCACGGCCGGGGCAAGTCCGAAGAGGAGACCGGTCGCGATGGCCACCAGGGTGGCAAGCCCGACGGTCGTCGGATCGAGGGTGAAGCTCAGGCGGAGGTTCATCGACGCCTCGAACAGCAGCGGGATCGTGTCGACCAGCCAGACGGAGACCAGGATCCCGACCGCGCCGCCGGCCAGCGCGAGCAGCAGGCTCTCGGTCAGGAGGAGCCGAAGGAGCTGTGCCCGTGTGGCGCCGGCGGCGATGCGGACGGCGATCTCCTTCTCGCGCCGCACCGCCCGCGCCAGCAGCAGGTTCGCGACATTGGCGGCAACGATCAGCAGCACGCCGACCGTGACGGCGAGCAGGAGCCGGAGGACCGGCCCCATTAGAACCTGGGCGCCCCAGGGGCAGCGCGACAGCGGCACAACCTGATAGCGGATCTCGCGGTTCGTGTTGGGATACGCTGCGGCCAACCGGGCGTTGAGCGTCCTGATCGCGCCCTGCGCCTGTCCCAGCGACACGCCTGGCTGGAGTCGCCCGAGGTTGTGCCAGCCGCGGGCGTCGCGTTGCGTGAGGAAATTATGTCCCTGGTTCCGGGCCTCCCAGATCATCGAGAGCGGAACCCAGACGTCGTAGATCGCGGGCGAAAGCGTGCCGTCGAAGTCGCCCGGAGCCACCCCGACGATCGTGAACTGCCGGCGGTTCAATTCGAGACTGCGTCCGATCACGCCCGGATCCGCGGCGAACCGGCGGCGCCAGAGCCGTTCGCTGATGACCGCGACGGGATTGCCGCCGGGCTGCCGGTCTTCCTCGGGTCGGAAGACCCGGCCGAGGATCGGATGGACGCCGAGAAACTGGAAATAGTTCGCGGAGACGATCTGGGCATCGGTCCATTCGGTGTGGCGGTCGACGGTGAGCGAGACCGGCGTCGGCATGGTGGCGATGAAGCCGGCGAACACGTCGCGGGTGTCCGCAATGTCGCGCAGGTCCGGCAGCGAGGCGCAGCCGCCGCCCTGGTTGGAGACGAAGGCGACGATCCGGTCCTGATCGGCGACGCCCGGCAACGGTTGCGTCACCAGCCGGCGGGTCCAGCAGAGCACGGTGGCGATGGCGGCGATGCCGAGGCCGAGCGAAAGGATGATGGTCGCGGTGACGCCGGGCGTCTTGGCGAACTGGCGGATCGCGAAGCGGAGGTCGTTCATGTTCTGCACTGCTGGTTGAGCCGCGAACCGGTTGTTCGCGGGGCAGTGAGAACACGCGGGAGCCTAGGGGCGTCGGAGCGCGGGGCGCAACTCCCGGTGTGGATCGGGTCCGGAGTCGCGAGAGAGCGGGGGCTTGATGGCGGTCAAGGCGGGCCGGCGGATTTTCGGTAGGATCGCGTGTCTGCACTTAATCCATCAACCTGACCGTTCCTGCCTGCCATGAGCTTTTCCTGCCCGCATTTCCGTCTGAACGACGAGCACTGTCTGCGTCTGAACACCGATTGCGTGCCTGGCCGTCGCGGCTGCGTGTTGCCGAAGGACACGGTGTTCGCAGTGCCGGCGGAGGAGCGCGTCCGGCTCAAGGAGGAGGAGAAGCGTCAGAAGTTGATCGAGTCGTTCCAGTCGCGAAAACCGGAGTAGGCAGACGGCGGACGGCAGACGGCGGAGGGCGGATGGCAGACGCCAGAGGGCAGACGAGATGATGTAGGCGCGGTGACCTCACGGCGCTGCGCCTCGCGCGGTGAGGTCACGGCGCCTACAACAATGCGGAGTGTGAGGAGATCGCGCCCACGATACGGTGACTCCGCAGGGGGCGGTCAGCCGGCGAACGCACTCTTTCCGGTGTGGGCGGAGGTGGTTCAGCGCAACCGCGCGCAGGCGGCGTGTTGTGGACACGACACCAAGTGGTCATTGACCATTCCGGTCGCCTGCATGAACGCGTAGCAGATGGTCGAGCCGACAAACTTGAAACCGCGTCGCTGAAGATCACGGCTGAGCGCGTCGCTCTCGGGCGTCTGCGCGGGGACGGTGCCGCGACCGCGGCGATGGTTCACGATCGGCTTTCCCCCGACGAATGCCCACACGTAGCGGTCAAAAGTGCCGAACTCCTTCTGCACGGCCAGGAATGCCTTCGCATTCTGGATCGCGGCGGCGATTTTCAGGCGGTTGCGGACAATGCCGGCGTCGGCGAGGAGGGCGCGGACCTTGGCGGCATCGAAGCGTGCAACTTTCACGGGATCGAAGCCTGCGAACGCCCGACGGTAGTTTTCGCGCTTCGTCAGGATTGTCGACCAGCTCAGGCCTGCCTGGGCGCCTTCGAGGATGAGGAACTCGAACAGGACGCGGTCGTCGTGCTGGGGCACACCCCATTCCTTGTCATGGTACTCGATGTCGAGCGGGGTCTTCGGCCAGGGGCAGCGCGGCATGTCGCGCAGGAAAACACCTCTGTCCTGACGTCCGCAATGCGAATGTCCGATGAGTCACCGCTGCGGTGGGGGGCCGTGCGATGGCGGGCAGGCGATGGGCCACCCTATCGATTGAGTTGGATTGGGGTACGGCGCGGATGCCTGCCCTCCGTAGCGCTTGGGCGAAGGAGGGTCCCTTCCGCGCCGGCTCGGAACATCCAAAATACGTCGGCTCGCTCGCGCTCGCCGCTACGGGGATCGGGCATTCGGAAATTGATCACTAGATGGGCCACTCGCTCACGCTCGCAGTCACGAATGCCCAAGCGAGCGAACCACGGGATTGGATTTCAGCGTTTCAGGATTTCAAGCCATCGGCTGCCTCCGGTTCCTCGTACGCCGGACTACCACCTTCGCATAAGGCTACGGCGGAAGAGACGTCGGACACAGTCGCCGGTACGGGGATCGAGTAATCGAAAATCGAAAATACCTCGGCTTCCCCCCGTTCGCGCCACCAGGCGGGTAATCCGCAATCCCCAATTCCACCGTTTCCCCTTTGCAGCGGCGGGGCGGGCAATTAGTCGTGGACCCATGAACCGGACCGACCGCCTCGTGGCCATGGTGATGCACCTCCAGGGGCGGCGTGTCGTTCGGGCCGAGGAACTGGCGCAGCGGTTCGAGATCAGCGTGCGGACGGTGTATCGCGACATCGCCGCACTCGGTGAAGCGGGTGTGCCCATCGTCGGAGAGGCGGGGGTGGGGTACAGTCTCGTCCGCGGCTATCACCTGCCGCCCCTGATGCTGACGGCGGATGAGGCCGCCGCGCTGACCGTCGGCGCGGAAATGGTCCGCCGGTTCGGCGACGCGTCCGTCGCCGAGCCGATGACGTCGGCGATCGACAAGCTGCGGGCGGTGCTGCCGCGCGAGCGCCAGGAACACGTCGACCGGCTGGCCCGGCAGACCGTGATCAGCGGGCGGCCGGGCCGCGTGGCCACGGATCCCGCGGCGCAGCCCTGGCTGTTGTCCGTCCAGCGCGGCGTCGCGCAGCGGCGGGTGTTGCGGCTCGCCTACCGGACGCGAAGCCGGGGCGATGAGACCCAGCGGGATGTCGAACCGCTCGGCGTGGTGTTTTACGGGGGCGCCTGGTACCTGGTGGCCTGGTGCCGGTTGCGGAAGGACTACCGCCATTTTCGCGTCGACCGCGTCCAGCGCCTCGAACTCCTTGCCGAAACCTTCGCCACCCGGTCCGATTTCTCGCTGAAGGAACACCTGGAGCAGGAGACGCGGCGCGAGGACCGGCTGCCGGCGCGGCTGTGGCTGGCGGACCGGGTGATTTCGCGGGCACGGGCGGAGAGTTCCGCAACACTGATCGAGGAGTGCCGCCGCGGCGAGGGGGCGGAATTCACCGTGTTCACGTTTTCCCTGGAATGGCTGGCGCGCTGGGTGCTCGGCTTCGGTTTGGACGCCGAGGCGCTGGAGCCGGCGCGGTTGCGCGCCTTCGTCGTCGCGGAGGCGGATGCGGTCGCGCGCCGCCACCGGGAGGGGCCCGCCAGGACGGCGGCCGATGAGCGGACCTATGCGGGAGTGAGTTGACGTCGCGCTTGCGGACCCTCCTGACAGGACGCTGTCAGGGGCGTGTGATACAACCAAAGCGCATGGATGCGACGATGATTCCCCTCTCCCCGCGGAAGGCGCCGCACGGTTGCGACCCCGAGCGCGCCGGTCGTACAATTTATATCGACGCGCTCTGTCGGGCCTTCGATTTCCGTCCTCAACCTGCGCAAACGCGCGAACCCCGGCCTGCCATGCCCACCCGCAATCAAATCTGCTATGTAGAATTTCACGCGTCGGACCTCGAGCGGACGAAGGCGTTTTTCTCGACGGTCTTCGGCTGGGTCTTCACCGACTACGGCCCCGATTATTGCGCGTTTGGCAGCCCGGATTTTGGCGGCGGTTTCGCGCGCGGCACGCGTCGCAACCGCCTCGAGGAGGGCGGGGCCGCGGTCGTGATCTTCTCGGATGAATTGGAGCGGGTGCGCGACCGGGTTTCCGCCCACGGCGGCACGATCACGCGCGACATCTTCTCGTTTCCCGGCGGCCGGCGTTTCCATTTCACGGAGCCGAGCGGAAACGAGCTCGCTGTTTGCGACATCGAGGGAGTCTAGCCCCGGCCGGGCGGCGAATTGACGGCCGGCCTCGGTGCGTTTCATCCGCGTTGCGGCGGCGGACGACTCCGGCCCGCTGTGGGTGCCCGCTGGTTGACGCAGGCCTTCGTTGCAATCCGCGCGAACGTCACGCTGGCTGGGGAGCATGACTTCCGAACGCTGGACCGAGGTGGACGCATACCTGTCGGAGGCGCTGGTGCCGTCCGACCTGCAACTCGAGACCGTGCGGGCGGCGAGCCGGGAGGCAGGGCTGCCGGAGATCGACGTGTCGCCCATGCAGGGGAAGTTTCTGCACCTGCTCGCGGTGATCCAGGGAGCCCGCCGGATTCTCGAAATCGGCACCCTCGGAGGTTACAGCACGATTTGGCTGGCGAAGGCGCTTCCGCAGGGCGGCCGGATCGTCACGCTCGAAGCGAGTCCGAAGCACGCGGCGGTTGCGACGGCGAACATCGCGCGCGCCGGCTGCGACCGGATCATCAGGGTGATCGTCGGCCGTGCCCTCGAAACGCTGCCGCAGCTCGCGCAAACCGAGCCGGAGCCGTTCGATTTCATTTTCATCGACGCCAACAAGGAGGATACGGCGGCGTATTTCGACTGGGCGCTGAAGCTGTCGCGGCCGGGGACGCTGATCGTCGTCGACAATGTGGTTCGGAAAGGCGCGCTCGTGGAAGCGTCGAATCCCGACCCGGCGGTGCAAGGCATGCGACGCTTCATCGAACGCATCGCAAACGAGCCGCGCGTGATCGCGAGCGGACTGCAGACGGTCGGCGCCAAGGGTTATGACGGCTTCGTGCTGGCGCGGGTGAAGTAACCGCGGCGGAGTCGGGGGAGGTTTTGCTTTTTGATTCGAGCCGGGATTGATCGTGCGCGTACGGGGGCGTTGGCGCCCCATAGCCGCGAGCGTGAACGAGTGGATGCCCTTCGTGGCTGCGCGCGCCAGCGAGCGGACCCGCTACGAGGTT